>NZ_UHCT01000001.1:1285691-1607114 GCF_900458435.1 Staphylococcus carnosus
TGAAACCGCTCAGCGAAGCACTTTCAATTTGGCAAATTGTCTTCTTAATTGTAGCTGTAGCAGTTGTTTATATTTTGATGGATAAAATTAATTTCCCAACTAAGCAATTATTAGCACCAATTGTAGTTTTAATTGCATGGAATATGATTACAAATGCGACATTTACTTTAGACAATTATCTTATTGCAGGTGCACAAGTTGCATATATGATTCGAATCGGAATTCAAATTTCTAAATTATTAAGTGATTTGAAAGGTAGAGTTGCTGTGGCAATTGCCTTTCAAAATATCATGTTGATTTTATGTGCGTTCGTTATGGTATATTTTGTTCATTTATTTAACCACATGTCATTAAATGATTTATTCTTAGGTGCTGCACCTGGAGGAATGAGTCAAATTGTACTCGTTGCATTAGAAACTCATGCTGATGTAGCGATTATATCTAGTTTCCACATCTTTAGAATATTCTTCATCTTATTCCTTATTGCACCAGCTATAAAGTATTTCTTGAACTACACAGAACGGTCAACCAAAAAATAAACAAAACTGCCTCTGAATTGAAAAGAGGCAGTTTTTCTATATTATTGAATTTCACCTAGTGCTTCTTTAATATCTTGATTATCTTCAGAAATGGCACCAATTGCAGCTTCTAACCCTGTTACAATACTGCTTAAGGCCATAGAAGGTTTATCAGGTTTATCAACAACTTGTTCTGGAATAAATGGAACATGAATAAATCCAAATTTAATATCAGGATATCGTGTCGCTTGCAAATATCCGAGTTGATAAAGAATATGATTACATACGAAAGTACCAGCAGTATTTGATAAAGCAGCTGGAATACCAGCATCTTTAATTGCTTGCGTCATTTTTTTGACTGGTAAGTTAGAAAAATATGCAGGTGCGCCATCTTGTTGAATCGGTATATCAATCGGCTGATTGTTTTCATTATCAGGAATACGTGCATCATCGATATTAATACCGACACGTTCAGGTGTTAGATTATAACGACCGCCAGCTTGTCCGATTGCAATAACCGCATCAAAGTGTTCTGCTTTTAATTTGTCAGCTATTTTATCTGAAGATTTATGAAAGACAGTAGGGATCTCTAATTTTGTAATTTGATGATTTTTGATTTGTTCTGGCAATAACTTTATAGCCTCTAATGCAGGGTTCTTCTTTTCTCCGCCAAACGGATCAAAAGCTGTAATTAAAATTTTCATTATATACATCTCCGTTTAAAAGATTTAATTTATATATTTAATGTTTTGAAGGCTTAAAAGGGCAATCTTCTAAGTGTGCATCATATAAACCAGCCGCTTCTAGAAATGAGAACATGGTCACAGGTCCCATAAATTTAAAACCATATTTTTTTAAATCCTTAGACATCTGTTTAGCGCGTTCATCTACAGTAATGCGATCAGCTGGTGTTTTATATTTTAGGTCAATCGGCTGATCATTAACATATGACCATAAAAATTTACTGAAACTGCCATGTTTCTTTTCAATTTCTAAATAACCTTTAGCTTGACTCACAATGGCTTCTAATTTTTTGCGATAATGAACGATTCCTGGAAACTCCATAACCTTATCGATATCTGCATTTGTCATAGAGGCGATTTTTTCAGGGTCAAAATTGTAAAAAGCTTCACGGTAAGCAGGGCGCTTTTTCAAAATAGTAAGCCAAGAAAGCCCTGCATGTTGGGATTCTAAAGCCATTAATTCAAAAAGTTTTCTGCTGTCATGAAGCGGTTGTCCCCATTCTTTATCATGATATTCTATATATACTGGATCAGTTGTTCCAAAAGCACAATCTGTCATATTTTTTTACCACCTCATTGACTTATTTTGTAGTTCTATTATACTATAAATAAGTAAGTGAATAATAGAAATCGGGAAGAGTATGCAGATATTTATTTTATAGAGAGTACATGGTTGGTGAGAATGTATAATAATACTGCTGAAGGTAGCCCGCTAGAATCTTTATTTGAAACAAAGTAGGATAAAGCGTAATTGAGCGTTAATCAATATAAGTGCTTCATAGCAGATGCTATGTTGAATTTAGGTGGTACCACGGAACATCCGTCCTATGTTTAGGAACGGGTGTTTTTATTTTTAAGGAGGAAATTCAATGGAAATGAAACCAAAATATAATCCGACTGAAGTAGAAGCCGGACGTTATCAAGAATGGGTTGAAAAAGGTTATTTCAGACCAAGTGGTGACAAATCAAAAGAAACATATACAATTGTTATTCCGCCTCCGAATGTAACGGGTAAATTGCATTTAGGACACGCATGGGATACAACTTTACAAGATATTCTTACTAGAATGAAACGTATGCAAGGCTACGATACATTATATTTACCAGGTATGGACCATGCGGGTATTGCTACTCAAGCTAAAGTAGAAGCAAAATTAAATGAACAAGGTATTTCTAGACATGATATCGGCCGTGAAAAATTCCTTGAAGAAGTATGGAGTTGGAAAGATGAATATGCATCTTTCATTCGTCAGCAATGGGCGAAACTAGGTTTAGGATTAGATTATGACAGAGAACGTTTTACATTAGATGAAGGTTTAAGTAAAGCGGTTAGAAAAGTATTTGTTGATATGTATAATAAAGGACTAATTTACCGCGGTGAGCGCATTATCAACTGGGATCCTGAAGCACGTACTGCATTATCAGATATTGAAGTTGTGCATGAAGATGTAGAAGGTAAATTTTATCATTTCAAATATCCATACGCGGATGGAGAAGGATATATTGAAATAGCAACTACACGTCCAGAAACGATGTTAGGTGATACAGCTATTGTCGTTAATCCTGATGACGAACGATATAAAGATGTAATCGGCAAAAAAGTAATCCTACCGATTGTAAATCGCGAACTACCAATCCTTGCAGATGAATATGTAGATGTTGAATTTGGTAGTGGTGCGATGAAAGTAACACCTGCTCATGACCCTAATGACTTTGAAATTGGTCAAAGACACAATTTGGAATCAATTATTGTAATGGATGAAGAAGGTAAAATGAACGATAAAGCAGGCAAATATGAAGGTATGGACCGCTTTGAATGTCGTGCTCAATTAGTAGAAGATTTAAAAGAACAAGATTTAGTGATTAAAATTGAAGACCATGTTCATGCAGTGGGCCACTCTGAGAGAACAGGCGCAGTTGTTGAACCATATTTATCTACACAATGGTTTGTAAATATGGAACCTTTAGCAAAACAAGCACTAGATAATCAAAAAACGGATAACCGTATTAATTTTGTACCAGAACGTTTCGAACATACATTTAATCAATGGATGGAAAACATCAGAGATTGGACTATTTCTCGTCAATTATGGTGGGGTCATCAAATACCGGCTTGGTATCATAAAGAAACTGGAGAAATCTATGTAGGTGAAACTGAACCAGAAGATGCAGAGAATTGGGTACAAGATGAAGATGTTTTAGATACTTGGTTCTCAAGCGGATTATGGCCATTCTCAACTTTAGGTTGGCCTGACGTTGAATCTGAAGATTATCAACGCTATTATCCTACAAATGCACTTGTAACAGGTTATGATATTATTTTCTTCTGGGTAGCTCGTATGATCTTCCAAGGTCTTGAATTTACAGGAGAACGTCCATTTGATGATGTTTTATTACATGGCTTAGTTCGTGCTGAAGATGGTCGCAAAATGAGTAAATCATTAGGCAACGGTGTAGATCCTATGGATGTTATCAATGAATATGGTGCAGACAGTTTACGCTATTTCTTAGCTACAGGCTCATCACCAGGTCATGATTTACGTTATTCAACAGAAAAAGTAGAATCTGTTTGGAACTTTATCAATAAAATTTGGAATGCTGCACGTTTCAGTATTATGAATATCGGCGAAGAATTTAAATTTGAAGATATTGATTTAAGTAAAAATCTTTCATTAGCTGATAAATGGATTTTGACACGTTTAAATGAAACGATTAAGACGGTTACTGATTTAAGCGATCGCTATGAATTTGGTGAAGTCGGCCGTGCTTTATATAACTTTATTTGGGATGAATTCTGTGATTGGTATATTGAAATGAGTAAAATACCGATGAATGGTGAAGATGAAGCGCAAAAACAAGTGACACGTTCAGTTTTAAGTTATGTTTTAGAACGTCCAATGCGCATGCTGCATCCATATATGCCATTTGTTACTGAAGAAATTTGGCAAAACTTGCCGCATGTCGGTGAAACAATTGTGACTAGTGCTTGGCCTGAAGTTGAAGAAGCTTATATGTTCGAAGAAAGTAAACAAGCAATGCAATATGTGGTTGAAATCATCAAAGCTGTGAGACAAGCACGTTCAGAAGTTAACACACCACTTTCTAAAGCAATTCCGATTTATATTAAAACGAAAGATGCTGAAATCAAACAAATGCTAGATGAAAATCAGCATTATCTTGAAAGATTCGGACATCCAAGTGAACTTGTAATTTCTACTGATATTGAAACACCTGATAAAGCTATGACTTCAGTTGTCGGTGCGGGTGAAGTTATCTTACCATTAGAAGGTCTAATTGATATGGATAAAGAAATTGCACGTTTAGAAAAAGAAATTGATAAATGGCAAAGTGAGTTAGATCGTGTAGATAAAAAATTATCTAATGAAAACTTTGTTAATAAAGCTCCAGAAAAAATCATCAATGAAGAAAAAGCTAAAAAGCATGATTATCAAGAAAAATTCGATAGCGTTAAAGCTAGAATTGAACAATTAAAAGCATAGGAGTCCTGATTATGAATTACCTAGACAGCTTATATTGGATCCATGAAAGGAATAAGTTTGGTATTAAACCAGGCACTAAGCGTATGGAATGGATGTTGCAACGTTTAGGCAATCCTGAAAACCATATAAATGGTATCCATGTAGGGGGAACAAACGGCAAAGGTTCTACTGTTGCTTATTTACGTTCAGCCTTAGTCGAAAATGGTTATGATGTCGGTACATTTACTTCACCATATATTGAAACCTTTAATGAACGTATTAGTTTGAATGGGGAACCTGTCAGTAATGACGTGATTGTGGAGTTGGTATCACGTGTTAAACCAGTGAGTGAAGCTTTAGAAGCAGAGACTGAGTATGGTACTGCTACTGAATTTGAAATTATCACTACAATGATGTTTTTATATTTTGGAGAAATTCGTCCAGTCGATTTTGTGGTGATAGAAGCGGGATTAGGTATTAAAAATGATTCCACTAATGTATTTGCACCAATCATGTCTATTATCACAAGCATTGGTTTAGATCATACTGATTTACTGGGTTCTAGTTATTTGGATATCGCAAAAGATAAAGGCGATATTATTAAAAATCATGTACCTTTTGTATATGCAGTCAAAAATGAAGAAGCTTTAAAGTATTTACGAGAATATGCCGAGAAGCAAGATGCGCCTGCATATGAATTAGATAGAGATATTTCAATAGTTTCTGAAGAAGATGAATTTATTTATCGCTTTAAAGGTTATGAACTTGAAAATATCGCTTTAAATATGTTGGGAGAGCATCAAAAGGAAAACGCTGCTCTTGCAATTACTGCACTTATTATTTTATTTGAACAAGGTCAAATTGAACTCGATTTCAATAAAATGATTAATGCGATTGAAAAGGTAAGCTGGACTGGAAGAATTGAAAAAGTAAAAGAAGAACCATTAATGATTATTGATGGAGCTCATAATAATGAAAGTGTTGATGCACTGATTGACACAATGAAAAAATATTATGACAAAGAAAACGTAGATATTTTATTCTCTGCAGTAAGCGGCAAACCGATTTCACATATGCTAGAAGAATTGAAAACAATTTCTGATCATATTTATGTGACTGACTTTGATTTCCATAGAGCCAAACCGAAAGAAGAAATTGCAGCAGAGGCTGAAACATTTGAACCTATTCTTGTTGATAATTATGTTGATTTTATCGAAAATTATCAAGGTGATGCTTTAATTATTACAGGTAGTTTGTATTTTATCAGTGAAGTTAAAGCAAAAGTGAATTTTAATTCTTAAATATATAAAGAAGAGATGAAACGCAAATAAATTTGTGTTTCATCTTTTTTATTAGTATTTTAAATGCTTCATACATGTATAAAATCAAAATATAGAGTATATTCGCCCCATTTTGTTAAAAAATATTTTTTATAATTAAAATAATTGATTCGATTATTTGAAGTCGTTATAATCAGCTATATTAAGCATACAAGTGAGGTTTCAGATATTGTCAATTATTTTTTCAGGAGTTCTATGTGTGATTTTAGAAAGTTTTCTTTTACAATTTTGTCATATAAATAGGCTGGACTTTACTTATTTGAAAAGACGTTCAAGATGTGAAAAATGTAATCATACTTTACAGTTCTTGGATTTAATTCCGATAATCAGTTTTATTTTTTTAAAAGGAAAATGTCGCTATTGTAATGAGAATATTCCTTTTATCCACTTTGCAGGAGAGTTGGTCGCCTGGCTTCCTGTCATATTACTTTACAATCATCTTCTTGGTATGAATTCTAATCTTTTTTTAGCTTTCTATCTTCTGTTATTAACCGCGGCACTATATGATATTCAAACGTTTTCTATCCCGCTACACTTTCTTCTTATTATGTATATCGTAATAATTGTATTATCAGAACATATTTTCATTAATCAAATTGGTTTAATAATCCTCTTACATTTACTTTTCTTTTTCTCAAAATCCAGTATAGGATATGGTGATATTGCGGTATTTTCACTTTTTGTTCTGGTAACACCTTATCAATTTTTCTTCTTGTTATTTTGTATTACTTTCATAGTTGCAGGCGTATTTTCGCTTTTTATTATGTATATATGGAGAAAGAAAATCTTCAAAATTCCACTTGTTCCGTATATTTTTTTATCTTTTTTATTTGTTTCTGTTTTTTATCCCTTTTTAGTTAGATATTTTTATTTGTAGGAGTGCATGCACATGATGATTAAACAATTACCAGAAAATGATAAACCGAAAGAAAAACTCATTGCCAAGGGAGCAGCGCATTTAGCTGATTCAGAATTACTCGCTATATTAATTAATACAGGCAGAAAAGGCCATTCGAGTATTGAAGTAGCACAAGATTTGATAAAGATGGCAAGGAGTTTGAAAGAACTTAAATTATTATCGTTAAATGATATTATGAAAGTTAAAGGAATAGGTTTGAATAAAGCAATCATTTTAAAAGCAGCTTTTGAATTAGGAGAGAGAATGTATATTCCGGATTTAGATACAAAAGTAAAAATAACTTCACCTCAGGATGCAGCTGATTATTTTTTATCCAGAATGATGCATTTAACACATGAGCAATTTGAAGTTTTATTTTTAAATTCAAAAAATGTTGTAATACGTCATGAAGTGATATTTGTAGGGACTTTAAATTCTTCTATTGTACATCCGAGGGAAGTATTTAAAGCAGCAATCAAATGGTCGAGTAATGCGATAATCGTAGTTCATAATCATCCTTCAGGAGATGTCACACCTTCTAAAGAAGACATTCTGACTACAAAGCGATTGCAAGAATGCGGGAGAGTTTTAGGTATAGAATTGTTAGATCATATTATAATTGGGGATGCAAAATATTTAAGTATGGTTGAAGGTGGATACTTTGACGATTAAAAATAACCTAATTACTTAAACGCAATTAGGTTTTGTCTTTTAATTTATAATATAATTAAAGCGGATGGTTTTGTATATATGCCATAATCCAAATGACACCTTGGTAAGCTAGATATATAATTAATACAAGTATTCCAGCTTTAATTAAAAATCTTAAAATTGACAATCCAACTCTAAATAGTAAAACTACAAGCAATACAAGTAATATTAATGATAAAATTGTCATCGATGCCACTCCTTTTATTTAATTTTAGCTTATTTATTGATTATATGCATCAGTCCAGAGTCATATTATAGTTATCATTCTCTAGGCCGATGTATAAATTCAAACTATATTTTAAAATGAATGGATAAGAATAATAGGCGGTGCAAAAATGAGGTTTATTTTAAATTTGATAAAAAATATCATCGCTGTAGCAGGTATCATTGTTATCGTGTTTTTTGCATTGAAGTATGCTCCGTTTTTAAAAGATCAAGAGTGGAATCCTGTAGGTAATAAAGGGGCTCATTCATCTTATAGTACTGAAAGCGTTCCAGTTGATGAATTTAAACCAGGTCAACATTATGCAGTGGAAGAAAATGATTTGCTTAACAATATGCCCACAAGCCAAACTAAAAATATATTTAATATGATAAATAAAAAAGAATTTATGCATGTCAGCGATTTAAGTAAAATGGGTTATAATGACCGATACTTAATTGGACAACGAGGCAACCAATTTATAATGTATCAATTCGGATCCGATGAAATCCGTGTTTATGCGACTGAAATTGAATTGCAACAAGATTTAAATGCACTCCATCAAAATATTGAAATGAAACCGATGAATGCGTATTAGAATTTTGTTGTCTCATAGTGATTATCTTGAAAAAGAAATATGATTAAGTTAACCTATGGTTGAATCAATTTTAGAGAGGGCTGGTTATGTATGAGTAAGCAAAATAACGGAAAGAATGCTGACGAACAATCAAAAGCTCAAAAATTATTCGAGCAATGGAGAAAAGAAGAAACACTATATAAAGAAGACGAAAAAGATAGTGACAAAAGTGATGAAAAATCAAAAAAATAGTTTTAATAGCTTAAAATAATATTTTAGTCTTTTATTAAGTTAAATAAAAAGGGCTAGTTATTCATAGAGTATCAGCAAATTTAGAAGCAATAAATTTGCTGATACTCCTTTTTTTGTAAAGTATATATAAATAAAAGGGGTTAGTGCTTTAATTACTTGGTACAGTAATATAAAATAAGTTATGATATGAAATTTTGAGGTATTAGAGGTGTTCAGGTTGTCCAAGTTTTTTAAGAATAACAAGTTAATTGTTATTTTCTGTTCTCTAATTCTATTTATTGCTTTGATAGGATTATCGATCAGATCACATCATCAATCTTCTGTGGAACAATATGTAGGTGATACAGTATCTGTTCCGCAACGTGCAATATCCTATCCAATACATATCGTTACAGGATCAATTAACGGATTGTTTGATGGGGGAAGTTCTAAGAAAGATGCTAATAAAATTAAGCAATTAGAAACAGAAAACCAACGTTTAAAAGCAGAAAATAAAGATTTTCGAAAAGAATTAAAAATCAAAGACATTTCAGAATACGATCCAATTAGTTCAACTGTTATTGCTCGAAACCCAGACCAATGGATGAATAAAGCAATTATTGACAAAGGTGAGAAAGCTGGAGTAAAAAACAACATGGCAGTAATTACCTCTGAAGGATTAGTTGGCCGTATTTCTAAAGTAAACCAATTTTCATCTCAGGTTGATTTGCTTTCTACAAATTCAAGATCTGGGAAAATTTCAGTGAATATTCAGCATAAATCTGATAATGTTTTTGGATTGATTAATCATTACGATCGTAAAACTAACGAACTCGTGATAAGTGATATTGATAATAAAGATAAAATCAGTAAAGGTGATAAGGTAGTAACAAGTGGTCTAGCAAATCAACTTCCTAGTAATTTATATATTGGTGAAGTTACGAAAGTTGATAATGATGAATACGGACTTGCTAAAGAAGTACGTGTTAAAACAGCTGCAAACTTAAGTGATTTAGATCATGTATATGTTGCAAAGAGAAATCCAAAGACGTTACCAGATGAAAGCGGTGAGCAATAATGCGCACATTCTGCTATTTTTTATTTGGTGCATTTCTATTTTACGTTGATTCGATAATTGCACTGATAATACCTATGGATATAGGAAGTAAGGAAATCATCTTTGTACCGCATCTGTTACTGATGTATTTACTGATTCTTACTATATATAAGAAACCAAGTATTGCGGTTACTTTAGCAATTATATTCGGACTGACTACAGATTTGTATTATGGAACAATTTATGGACTTAATACTTTCGGATATTTACTATTTGTTATTTTGATGGATTATTTCTTTAAAGTATATTATCGAGATCACACAATGGTTTTCTTTGGAATTTGGATTTTTATCATTATTTTTGAAATTTATACAACTATCATTTATGGCTTGTTAGGCATTATACAATTCAACTTCTTTGATTTTATCCTTTTCAGAATCATACCAACAGCAGTAATTAATTTATTATTATTACTCATTCTATTTGTGCCAACAAGAAAACTTATTAAAAAATTAGATTCTCCAATTGACAGAAAGGCTTGAGGATGGTAAGCTTTAGCAGTTGAGTAGTTTATAGCTACATACAACCGCTCAAATATAGGTATAAGTATATTGATAAAATATCACCTATATATGGCGTGACTTATTATATAGGAGGTGCAAAGTATGTTTGCTATTATCGAAACAGGCGGTAAACAAATTAAAGTAGAAGAAGGTCAAGAAATCTACGTAGAAAAATTAGACGTAAATGAAGGCGATGCTTTTACTTTTGACAAAGTATTATTTGTAGGTGGAGACGCTGTAAAAGTTGGTGCTCCAACAGTAGAAGGTGCTACAGTATCTGCTACAGTAAATAAACAAGGTCGCGGTAAAAAAATTACTGTATTTACTTACAGACGTCGTAAAGACTCTAAACGTAAAAAAGGCCATCGTCAACCATACACTAAATTAACAATTGACAAAATCAACGCTTAATAATGATTAATATTGACATATCGTTAAATGAAGAAGGTCAAGTAACAGATGTCATCATGGATGGTCATGCTGAACATGGCGAGTATGGTCATGATATTGTCTGTGCTGGTGCCTCAGCAGTTTTGTTTGGAAGTGTTAACGCCATCATGGGATTAACATCTGAAAGACCTGATATTGATTACGATGATGATGGAGGATATTTCCATTACAGAAGTGTTCAACTTAACGATGAAAAAGCGCAATTAATCTTGCAAGCAATGCTCGTCTCACTTCAAACGATTGAAGATGAGTATCACGATAATATAAAATTAAATTATAAGTGAGGTGTACTCAGATGTTAAAATTAAACTTGCAATTCTTCGCATCTAAAAAAGGGGTAAGTTCTACAAAAAACGGACGTGACTCTGAATCTAAACGTCTTGGCGCTAAACGTGCTGACGGTCAATTCGTAACAGGCGGTTCTATTTTATTCCGTCAACGCGGAACTAAAATCTACGCTGGTGAAAATGTAGGTCGTGGTGGCGACGATACATTATTCGCTAAAATCGACGGCGTTGTTAAATTCGAACGCAAAGGCCGTGACAAAAAACAAGTTTCAGTATACGCTGTAGCTGAGTAATTTTTGTTAACGTAACACCAGAAGTCATACTTCTGGTGTTTTATTTTTGTCTTTATTTCTCTGTATACGGGAAAAATGATATAATAATTAAGATATTTCAAACAGAAAATAATAAAAAAGAGGTGAGAAACATGTTTGTCGATCAAGTCAAAATATTATTAAAAGCCGGAGACGGTGGTAATGGAATTACAGCATACAGAAGAGAGAAATATGTTCCATTCGGAGGGCCAGCAGGCGGAGACGGCGGTCGTGGTGCTTCTGTTATATTTGAAGTTGATGAAGGTTTAAGAACATTACTTGATTTCAGATACCAGCGTCAATTCAAAGCAAAACGCGGTGAAGGCGGACAAGGCAGCAACATGCACGGGAAGAATGCAGAAGATCTTGTGCTTAAAGTACCGCCAGGTACTTTAATTAAAGATGCAGAAACTGAAGAAGTACTAGCAGATTTAGTAGAAGCAGGTCAACGTGCAGTAGTCGCTAAAGGCGGTCGTGGCGGCCGTGGTAATTCACGTTTTGCTACTCCGAGAAACCCAGCACCAGATTTCAGTGAGAATGGCGAACCAGGTGAAGAAATAGAGGTAACTTTAGAACTGAAATTATTAGCAGATGTTGGTTTAGTAGGTTTTCCAAGTGTAGGAAAATCAACGTTGCTATCTGTTGTTTCAAAAGCAAAACCTAAAATAGGCGCTTACCACTTCACAACAATTAAACCAAACTTAGGTGTCGTATCTACACCAGATGGTAGAAGTTTTGTATTAGCAGATTTGCCTGGTTTAATTGAAGGTGCTTCAGAAGGTGTCGGTTTGGGACATCAATTTTTACGACATGTTGAAAGAACAAAAGTAATTGTGCATGTTATAGATATGAGCGGATCGGAAGGAAGAGATCCATTAGAGGACTACAAAACAATCAATAAAGAATTGGAGTCTTATGGTCAACACTTAGAAGATAGACCTCAAATTGTTGTAGCGAATAAAATGGACTTGCTTGATGCTGAAGATAATTTAGAATTATTTAAAGAAGAAGTAGGCGATGATGTAGAGATTATCCCGATTTCTGCTTATACTAAAGAAAATATTGATCAATTACTTTATGCAATTGCTGATAAGTTAGATGAATATAAGGACGTTGACTTTACTAAAGAAGATGATGAAGCACTCGGTGTTAACAGAGTGTTATATAAACATACTCCATCACAAGATACATTTACAATTACACGTGATGATGATGCAGCATATGTTGTGAGCGGTAAAGCAATTGAACGTATGTTCAAGATGACTGACTTTAATAGTGATCCGGCTGTAAGAAGATTCGCTCGTCAAATGCGTTCAATGGGTATTGATGATGCACTTAGAGAACGCGGTGCTAAAAATGGCGACATTGTTAGAATACTTGGCGGAGAGTTTGAATTTGTGGAATAGAGGTGTCTAAGTGGACGAGAAAAATGTTAAAAAGTTCTATTTGATACGAGAAGATGTGTTGCCAGAGTCTGTTATTAAGACATTGCAAATTAAGGATGCACTTAAAGAAAATCCGGAACTCTCAATATATGAAGCTGTAAGAGAATTTGGGCTATCTCGTAGTGCTTTTTATAAATATAAAGATACAATTTTTCCCTTAGATGAAAAAGTTGAAGAAACTAAAGAGTTTACAATTATACTTTACGTACATGATAAAGTTGGAATGCTTGCTCAAGTTTTGAATACTATTTCGCAGATTCATATGTCCGTGCTTACGATTCATCAAAGTATACCTATGGAAGATAAAGCAACTATTACGTTATCTATCAATTCAGCTGGAAGTCCAACTTCAATTGAAGATGTAATTTTTGAATTACGCAATATAGATAATGTGTATAAAGTTGAAATAATCAGTATGTCTATGTAAGGAAGTGACCACGTGTACGCATATATAAAAGGTAAGTTATCACAATTATTTCCAACTCACGTTGTTGTAGAAACAAATGGAGTGGGTTATGAAATTCAAACACCCAATTCATACAGATTTCAACAGTATTATCAACAAGAAGTCACAATATACACTTCTTTAGTTGTAAGAGAAGATGCACAATTACTGTATGGATTTATGAGTGAAGAAGAAAAAGGCATGTTTTTAAGCTTAAATAAAGTGACGGGTATCGGACCCAAGTCTGCTTTAGCGATTTTGGCTGCAAGTACACCTAATGAAGTGAAAATCGGTATAGAAAATGAAAATGAGACTTATTTAACGAAATTCCCTGGAATCGGTAAAAAAACGGCGCGACAAATTATTTTAGATTTAAAAGGCAAAGTTCAAATTACGGAAGAAAATCCAGAAACATTACTCAACTTTGAAGGTTCAGAATCTAACCAAACATCTCCTATATTAGATGAGGCTTTATTAGCTTTAGAAGCTTTAGGTTATTCTAAACGTGAGTTGAATAAAGTTGAGAAAAAACTTCAAGCTGAATCATATACTTCAGTTGATGAAGCAGTAAAAGCAGGCTTGAAAATACTTGTTTCATAATAATACGAAATGGAGGGGACAGAGATGGATGATAGAATGGTAGACCAATCACAACATGAAGATGAATCATCATTTGAATTATCATTAAGACCTCATTTCTTAAAACAATATATTGGTCAAGCTTCTATTAAATCGAATTTGGAAGTATTTATAAAAGCCGCTAAGTTAAGAGAAGAACCGCTCGATCATGTTTTATTATTTGGTCCCCCAGGTTTAGGTAAAACAACGCTATCAAATATTATTGCTAATGAAATGAATGTCAATATTCGTACTGTAACAGGGCCTGCGATTGAACGTCCTGGAGATTTAGCAGCTATATTGTCTGGATTACAACCTGGCGATGTGTTGTTTATAGATGAAATACATCGACTTAGCAGTGTAGTGGAAGAAGTTTTATATCCAGCAATGGAAGACTTTTATTTAGATATTGTAATTGGTAAAGGTGAAGAAGCTAGAAGTATTCGTATTGATTTACCTCCTTTTACTCTTGTTGGGGCAACAACAAGAGCCGGCAGTTTAACAGGGCCGCTTCGCGATCGCTTCGGTGTACACTTGCGTTTAGAATATTATAAAGAATCTGAGTTGAAGGACATCATTATTCGAACAGCTGAAGTTCTGAATACAGAAATTGATGAAGAAAGTGCTGTCGAACTCGCTAAAAGAAGCCGTGGTACACCTCGTATAGCTAACCGTCTCTTAAAACGTGTCCGGGACTTCCAACAAGTCAATGAAGATGACATGATATACATTGAAACAACAAAACGTGCGTTGCAATTATTGCAAGTAGATGATTATGGATTAGATTATATTGATCATAAAATGATGAGTTGTATTATCAATCAATATAATGGCGGTCCAGTCGGATTAGATACGATTGCTGTTTCAATCGGAGAAGAAAGAATTACAATTGAAGATGTATATGAACCGTTTCTAATACAAAAAGGTTTCCTAGAACGTACACCAAGAGGGCGCAAGGCAACGCCATTAGCATACGAACATTTTGAAGCGAAGAATGGAAAGAGGGACAATTTTGAATATTGAAGAATTTGATTATGATTTACCAGAAGAATTGATAGCACAAACACCTTTAAAAGACCGAGATACAAGTCGGTTACTAGTGCTGCATAAAGAAAATGGTGAATTAGAACATCGTCATTTTAAAGACATTATTGAATACATCAATTCAGGCGATACCTTAGTATTAAATGATACGAAAGTGATGCCTGCCAGATTATTCGGTGTTAAACAAGAAACTAAAGCTAAAGTTGAAATGTTAATGCTGACACAAATTGAAGGCGATGATTGGGAAGTATTACTTAAACCAGCAAAAAGAATTAAAGTAGGTCAAAAATTATCATTTGGTGAAGGAAAAATAGAAGCTGAATGTATAGAGGAATTGGACCAAGGCGGCAGAATAATGCGTCTTTCATATGAAGGTATTTTACAAGAACGCTTAGATGAACTTGGTGAAATGCCTTTACCTCCATACATCAAAGAAAGATTAGAAGACCAAGATAGGTATCAGACTGTCTATGCTAAAGCAACAGGTTCAGCTGCTGCACCAACAGCAGGTCTTCACTTCACAGATGAATTACTAGACGAACTTAAAGCTAAAGGTGTAAATCTTGCTTTTATCACTTTACATGTAGGTTTAGGCACATTCAGACCGGTCAGTGTAGATAATATAGACGACCATGAAATGCATAGCGAATATTATCAAATGACGCAAGAAACAGCAGATTTATTAAATCAAACCAAACAAAACGGCAAACGTATTATCTCTGTCGGAACAACATCTACACGAACACTTGAAACGATTCGCCGAGATTATGATACATTTACTGCTGCAAGCGGATGGACTGATATTTTTATTTATCCTGGATTTGAATTCAAAGCAATTGATGGATTGATTACAAACTTCCATTTGCCGAAATCAACTTTAGTGATGCTGGTCTCTGCTTTCAGTTCAAGACAGTATATTTTAAATGCATACCGAACAGCCGTAGAAATGAAATATCGTTTCTTCAGTTTCGGCGATGCGATGCTAATTATTTAAGGGAGTTGAAAACAGGTGAAGCCTGCAGTAACATATGAACACATTAAAACGTGTAAACAATCTGGAGCTAGATTAGGTATTGTACACACACCTCATGGTTCTTTTGAAACACCTATGTTTATGCCAGTAGGAACAAAAGCTACTGTAAAAACAATGAGTCCAGAAGAATTGCATGATATCAACGCAAAAATCATTTTAGGTAATACATACCATTTATGGTTGCAACCTGGAAATGAATTAATTAAACGTGCAGGTGGACTGCATCAATTTATGAATTGGGATGGACCGATTTTAACGGATTCTGGCGGTTTCCAAGTATTCAGTTTGAGTAATTTAAGAAAAATCACAGAAGAAGGTGTTTATTTCAGACACCATAAAAATGGTTCTAAGCTATTTTTAAGTCCTGAAAAATCAATGGAAATCCAAAATGATTTAGGATCAGATATCATGATGGCATTTGATGAATGTCCTCCGATGCCTGCTGAATATAAATATGTCAAAGATTCTATTGAAAGAACTACAAGATGGGCTGAACGTTGCTTAAAAGCACATGCACGTCCTGAAGACCAAGCGTTATTCGGGATTATTCAAGGTGGCGAATATAAAGATTTACGCCAGCAAAGTGCTGAAGAATTGGTCAAATTAGATTTTCCTGGTTATGCTATCGGCGGATTATCGGTGGGTGAACCTAAACCTGTTATGTATGATATGGTAGAGCACACTGAACAATTTATGCCGAAAGATAAACCGCGTTATTTAATGGGGGTAGGTTCGCCAGATGCATTAATTGAATGCAGTATCCGCGGAATGGATATGTTTGATTGTGTATTACCGACACGTATTGCACGTAATGGGACTTGTATGACATCAGAAGGTCGCGTTGTCATTAAAAATGCGAAATATGCAGATGATTTAGGTCCGCTCGATCCTAATTGTGATTGCTATACATGCCGAAATTATTCACGTGCATATCTAAGACATTTAATTAAAGCTGAAGAAACATTCGGTATACGTCTTACTACTTACCATAATCTCTATTTTCTGTTAAAATTAATGGAGGATATCAGACAGGCCATTAGGGAAGATCGTCTTTTAGATTTTAAAGAGGAATTCTTTGAGCAATATGGATTGAATGTAGAAAATCCTAAAAACTTTTAAAGGAGTAATGTTTGTGAATTTAACTGGTCTTATATTACCTATAGCATTATTAGCTCTTATGTGGTTCTTTATGATTCGACCACAACAAAAACGTCAAAAAGAACACCGTGAAATGATTAATCGTTTAGAAGTGGGACAACATGTTACTACTATCGGTGGTATTAAAGGTGTTGTACGTTCTTTAGATGAAACTTCAGTCGTGATTTCTGTTAATGATAAAGGTACTCAATTAACTTTTGAAAAACCTGCAATCAAACAAGTAAATCCAGACTAATTACTAAAACAATATTGAATGCGTATAGGTTACAAGAATAAGGGCTTACCTATACATAATATTGATGATACAAACACCTCTTACTTTATCTTCGGGATAAAATAAGAGGTGTTTTTAATTTTGTAAGGAATATTACTTTTAGTTTGCGATTTCAAGACAATGTTTAAAAAAGAAAAAATAGCGTGTATAATGTAGCATTGGTACACGACTTAACTCGAAATTTAATAATATAATTAACACTTAATGTATTGTGTTGTCTAAATGAAAACATCGACGGCGATTAAATTAATGCAATCGTGTGTTTTGAAAGTTAGGTAAAGTTATAGTACGCTTGTAAAGTTCATTCAATTACTGTAATTGAACGAGAAACGTGGTATTTGTTCTGTTTTGACTTGCAGTAGGTTTGAATAATCGAGTATGCTATTTACATAAGTAAATAATGAGGTGTTCATGTGAAGAAAAACAGTAGAATAATTGCATTCTTACTGTTGGTTGTTCTGCTTTTTGCAGGTATGGCAGCAACCTATAAGAGTGTAGTTAAAGACGTCCGTTTAGGATTGGACCTTCAGGGTGGATTTGAAGTTTTATATCAAGTTAATCCACTTGAAAAAGGTGAGAAAATTGACGATAAGGCTGTTCAAGCGACAGCTAAAACTTTAGAAAACAGGGTCAATGTACTCGGGGTTTCCGAACCTAAAATTCAAGTTGAGAATAATAATCGGATTCGTGTTCAATTAGCCGGTGTTAAAAATCAAAATGAAGCACGAGACATCTTATCTTCTCAAGCTAATTTAACAATTCGTGATTCTGACGATCATGTTAAATTAACAGGGAAAGATTTAGTCCAAGGTTCTGCAAAACAAGAATTTAAACAAAATACTAACCAACCTGCAGTTACTTTTAAATTGAAAGACAGCAAGAAATTCAAAAAAGTAACAGAAGAGATTTCTAAACGAAAAGATAACGTGATGGTCGTTTGGTTAGATTATGAAAAAGGCGACAGTTATCAAAAAGAAAAAGATAAAAAAGATCCTAAATATGTATCTGCTGCATCTGTAGATCAGCCAATCAATTCAGATAGTGTTGAAATTTCTGGTGGATTCAATGGTGAAAAAGGTGTTCAAAAAGCAAAACAAATTGCAGACTTATTGAACTCAGGTTCATTACCAGTTCACTTGAAAGAATTGTATTCTAACTCTGTTGGTGCACAGTTCGGTCAAGATGCATTAGATAAAACGATTTTCGGTTCATTATTAGGTGTCGGTATTATCTACTTATTCATAGTAGGTTTTTACAGATTACCAGGTATTATTGCTGTTATTACATTAACAACATATATTTACATCACGCTTGTAGCATTTAACTTTATACATGGTGTGTTAACATTGCCAGGTTTAGCCGCATTGGTTTTAGGTGTCGGTATGGCAGTGGATGCCAACATTATCATGTATGAACGGATTAAAGATGAATTGAGGATTGGCAGAACTCTCAAACAAGCATTCAATAAAGCGAATAAAAGCTCCTTTATTACAATACTTGATGCCAACTTGACAACTGTATTAGCTGCAGCTGTATTATTCTTCTTTGGTGAAAGTGCGGTAAAAGGTTTCGCAACAATGTTATTACTCGCAATTTTAATGAGTTTCGTTACAGCCGTGTTCTTAACACGTATCTTATTATCATTGCTTGTACAATCTAATTACTTCAAGAAAAGCTTTTGGTTGTTCGGTGTTAGCAAGAAAGATAGACACGATATCAATGAAGGTATTGATGTATACGAATTGAAAACACCTTATGATCATTGGAACTTTATGAAACTTGCTAAACCATTATTCTGGTTCAGCGGTATCATCATTTTAGCAGGTGTAGTCATTCTCTTTATCTTTAAGTTGAACTTAGGTATCGACTTTACGAGTGGTACACGTGTTGATATGAAAGCAGATCACAAAATCACACAGCAAAGTGTCACAAATACGTTAGATAAAGTAGGTATGAAACCTGATCAAGTATCACTTTCTGGAAACAATGACAGTGCATCTGTTCAATTTAAACATGATTTAAGTAAAAATGAAGTAGCTAAAGTTAAGGACACAATTAGCAAAAAATTCGGTAATGATCCGACTGTCAATACTGTTTCTCCAGTAATTGGACAAGAAATTGCTAAGAACGCATTACTATCATTAATATATGCTTCAATCGGTATGATTATTTACATCTCATTACGATTTGAATGGCGTATGGGACTTTCATCAATTTTGGCGTTATTACATGATGCCTTTATGATTGTTGCAGTGTTCAGCTTATTCAGATTAGAAGTAGATGTTACATTCATCGCAGCAGTTCTGACGATTATTGGTTATTCAATTAACGATACAATTGTTACGTTCGACAGGGTTCGTGAAAACTTGCGTAAAATTAAGGTGATCACAGAACCAGAACAAATTGATCGTATTGTTAACCATTCAATCAGACAAACAATGACAAGATCTATAAATACGGTGTTAACAGTTGTAATTGTAGTAGTTGCACTCTTAATATTCGGTGCATCTAGTATCTTCAACTTCTCATTAGCGTTGCTAATCGGTTTAGTTTCTGGTGTATTCTCATCTATCTTTATAGCTGTTCCATTATGGGGCATGATGAAGAAACGTCAACTTAAGAAATCACCAGATCATAAATTAGTGGTTTATCGTGAAAAACGCAGTAACGATGAAAAAATACTTGTATAATTTATACTTGTTTTTTGACTCCCGGAATACTTTCCGGGAGTTTTTCTATTTAAAAAATGTTAAGATAGAGAAGTTGCTTTTTATTTAAAGCGTTCTTTTGTATAATGACATGTGGAAATGAGGGAAGCCGATTTATGATTAAAGCTAAATTTAAATGGGACCTACAACAAAATACAAATCAAATTTCTGATGAAATTGCATCAGAAATGAAACTGACACCTATTGTTCGTAAAATTTTGGAGAGCAAAAATATTACGGATAAACAAGATATTGAAGCCTTATTAAAAAAATCTACGATTAAGCACGATCCTTATACAATGAGTGATATGAAAAAAGCGATTGAGCGTATTAATAAAGCGATTGATAATCATGAACGTATTTTAATATATGGAGATTATGATGCCGATGGTGTGACATCAACTACTATCTTAGTTTCTGTTTTACAGGAATTAGGGGCTGAAGTCGGCTGGTACATACCTAATCGTTTTACAGAAGGTTACGGGCCTAATGAAGCGGCATTTAAGAATGCATACGATGAAGGTATCAACCTTATCATCACTGTGGATAATGGTATACAAGGTCATCATGAAATTAAAACAGCGCAAGAATTAGGGATGGATGTCATACTCACAGACCACCATGAAATTGGAGAAACATTACCAGAAGCTTTCGCAATCGTTCACCCAATGCACCCAGAATTTAACTATCCTTTTAAATATTTAAGCGGAGCAGGTGTGGCTTTAAAAATAGCACAAGCTTTATTAGATCATCCTTCTCCATACTACACAGCACTAGCAGCCATCGGTACGATTGCTGATTTAGTATCATTAACAGATGAAAACCGCGCAATTGTGCAAGATGGATTAGATATATTAAATCAAACGCAATTCCCATCAATCCAAGCGCTTTTAAATAATGCAAGTTATAAAGATACTATAACTGAAGAAACAATTGGATTTGTAATTGGTCCAAGATTAAATGCTGTCGGCAGATTAGATGATGCAAGTTTAGCAGCTGAATTATTAATGTCTGATAATGATGAAGAAGCAGAATTTTTAGCTGAGCAAGTTGAACATTTTAATCAAGAAAGAAAAGATATTGTGAAAGAAATATCTGATGAAGCTGTATTAATGGCAGCTGAACAAGTGGAGAATGGTAATCAGTTTCTTGTTTTAGCACAAGAAAATTGGCACGAAGGTGTTTTGGGTATAGCGGCATCTAAGGTTGTTGAAACATTTGGATTACCAACGATTATCTTAAATATTGATACTGTACAAAATTTCGCAAAAGGGTCAGCGCGGAGTATTGAGCAAGTTTCTATGTACGATATTTTAGATAAAGAACGCACATTAATTACCAAATTCGGCGGTCATCATATGGCTGCAGGAATGACTTTGCCTATTGAAAATATAGAGAAGCTGAGAGAAGCCTTGAATGTGCATATGGCTGAAATTTCAAAAGAAAAAGATCTTTCTCCTCGTAAGAAGGTAGATTTACTTTTAGATGAAGCGGAAATTACGGTTAAAAACATCAGAGATATTCAAAAGTTGCGACCTTTTGGGACAGATTTTACAAGTCCGCTTTTTCAATTGAATAATGCTAAAATTATTCAAGCAAAGGGAATAGGACAAGAAGGCAAGCACCTTAAAATGACCATTGGTGATTCTAAAATTCAAAGTCTTTATTGGCAACATGGAGAATATGCAAATCAAATCGAACCTAATCAGCCCATAAATATGATTGGAACTTTACAAATCAATGAATGGAATGGGAATCAATCACCTCAATTTATGGTTCAAGACATGGCCTCAGAGGCACTGCAAATTTTAGATTTCAGAGGTAAGGCTAGACAACAAATTCTAGCAAATGATGATTTGCCTACAGCAGAAATTGTTAACAAGAAATCAAATAAAGATCATGAGCACCAATATTTTTATGGAGATACAATTCCAGAACAATATGAGCGCTATGTTTTTAAAGAATTACCACTTACAATAGAATCTATGCAATCGACATTAGCTTCTATTGTTGAAAGTCAAATTATTTTAGAGTTGAATCATCAAAACTCAATTTATTTTGATGGATTACCGCATTTGGATAAATTTAAAGCTTGTTATAAAGCATTGCTTGCAAAAAATGAAGTGAATTTAAAACAGGATGGAATGCAATTATGTGATTACCTGAATGTTAAACCGCAAGTCTTAATTTTTATGCTTAAGGTCTTTAATGAATTGAATTTCATTCATGACAATAATGGTATAATAACTGTGAACAAAGATGTAGAAAAGAAAGAAATTACTTCTAGTCGTCTTTATCAAGCAAGTATGAAACGTATTGATGTAGAAAAATTTTTACTTTACGATGACTTCTCAAAAGTAAAAGTATGGATAAAAGAGCAGCTAGCAAAGTAATTAGGAGGATATAGATAATATGGATTTAAAACAATATGTGTCAGAAGTACAAGATTGGCCAAAAGAAGGTGTCGACTTTAAAGACATCACAACAATCATGGATAATGGAGAAGCATATGGTTATGCAACAGATCAAATTGTAGAATTTGCTCGAGAAAAAGAAGTAGATATTGTTGTCGGACCTGAAGCACGTGGATTTATCATTGGTTGTCCAGTTGCTTATTCAATGGGAATCGGCTTTGCTCCTGTTAGAAAAGAAGGAAAATTACCGCGTGAAGTCATTCGTTATGAATATGATTTAGAGTATGGCACAAATGTACTTACGATGCATAAAGATGCTATTAAACCAGGACAACGTGTGTTGATTACTGATGATTTGCTAGCTACTGGCGGAACAATCGAAGCTACAATTAAACTTGTTGAAGAATTAGGCGGTATTGTTGTAGGTATTGCATTTATTATCGAATTAAAATATTTGCACGGTATCGATAAACTTGATGGCTACGATGTTTTAAGTTTAATTTCTTACGATGAATAATTAAATAGGAATATGTTTATAAATCGCTTACTCGAATGTCGTGGTAGGCGATTTATTGTTATTATTTTCGCTTTTTAATTGTGTATAATTGACAGTGGAAATATGAGCTGAATTAAAATAAAAGCCATACAAACGTGCTTCATGATACGTATATAAATGCAAAAGGTTCAATTATCTTTCCATTTATAGTAATATAGATGTATTATTTAATAAATGTGGATAATAGGTAAATTAGGTTCGAGGTAAAGTGTTTAAGCGAGAGTTGGTAACCTTTCGCCGTTTTTTAAATACTTAAATAAATTCAATTTGGATTCTATTTAACATACCTCATAAGAACATTAAAAAGATAAACGAATATGTGGGGGTGTCTAATGTGAATAATGAATATCCATACAGTGCAGACGAAGTGTTGTATAAAGCCAAATCATATTTAAGTGAGGAAGAATACGAACACGTGCTGAAAAGCTATCATATTGCTTATGAAGCACATCAAGGACAATTTAGAAAAAATGGTCTGCCGTATATCATGCATCCTATTCAAGTAGCGGGAATCTTAACAGAAATGCACTTGGATGGACCAACAATTGTTGCTGGTTTTTTACATGATGTGATTGAGGATACTCCATACACATTTGATGATGTAAAAGCGATGTTTAATGACGAAGTTGCAATGATAGTAGAAGGCGTAACAAAACTTAAGAAAGTTAAATATCGTTCAAAAGAAGAACAGCAAGCTGAAAATCACCGTAAGTTATTTATTGCGATTGCAAAAGATGTACGTGTTATTTTAGTTAAATTAGCTGATAGATTGCATAATATGAGAACGTTAAAAGCAATGCCGCGTGAAAAACAAATTCGCATTTCTAAAGAAACTCTAGAAATATATGCACCATTAGCGCATCGATTAGGTATTAACACGATTAAATGGGAACTTGAAGATATAGCGTTGCGTTACATTGACGGTGTTCAATATTTCAGAATTGTTAATCTGATGAAAAAGAAACGCAGCGAACGAGAAGCATATATTGCTAATGCTATAGATAGAATCAGTGCTGAAATGGATAAAATGCATATCAGCGGTGAAATCAATGGTCGTCCTAAACACATATACAGTATTTATCGAAAAATGATGAAACAAAAGAAACAATTCGATCAAATTTTCGATTTACTAGCTGTCCGTATTATTGTCGACTCTATTAAGGATTGTTATGCCGTACTTGGTTTAGTGCATACTTTATGGAAACCGATGCCAGGACGATTTAAAGATTATATTGCTATGCCGAAACAAAATATGTATCAATCCTTGCATACTACTGTAGTTGGTCCGAACGGTGATCCTTTAGAAATTCAAATTCGTACACAAGAAATGCATGAAATTGCTGAACATGGTGTTGCAGCACATTGGGCATATAAAGAAGGTAAAAAAGTAACGGATGATAATTCAGGATATGCGCAAAAATTATCGTGGCTTAAAGATTTAGCAGAAGCTGATAAAACAGCAAATGATGCTCAAGAATTCATGGAATCATTGAAATTTGATTTACAAAGCGATAAAGTTTATGCATTTACACCACAAAGTGATGTCATTGAATTACCGTATGGAGCAGTGCCGATTGATTTTGCTTATGCAGTCCATAGTGAGGTCGGCAATAAAATGATCGGCGCTAAAGTGAATGGTAAAATTGAACCGATTGATTATGTATTGCAAACTGGGGATATTGTTGAAATCAGAACAAGTAAACATTCATATGGACCAAGTAGAGACTGGTTGAAAATTGTAAAATCCTCAAGTGCTAAAAGTAAAATTAAAAGCTTTTTCAAAAAACAAGATCGATCTTCCAACATTGAAAAAGGTAAATTTATGGTTGAAGCTGAAATCAAAGATCAAGGATTTAAAGTTGAAGACGTCTTGACTGAAGAAAATATTGAAGCGGTTAATCAAAAATACAACTTTTCAAATGAAGATGATTTATTTGCAGCAGTTGGATTTGGTGGGGTTACCTCATCTCAAATTGTGAATAAATTGACTGAAAAACAACGTATTTTGGATAAACAAAAGGCGTTGAATGCGGCACAAGAGGTTACAAAATCAGTACCGATTAAAGATCATATCACAACAGACAGCGGTGTATATGTTGAAGGAATTGAAAACGTTCTAATCAAGTTATCAAAATGTTGTAACCCAATTCCAGGTGATGATATTGTAGGATATATTACCAAAGGACACGGAATTAAAGTCCATCGCACAGATTGCCCTAATATTAAAAGTGAAACAGAGCGGTTAATTGATGTCGAATGGGTGAAATCAAAAGATTCTACACAAAGATATCAAGTTGATTTAGAAGTAACTGCTTATGATCGCAACGGATTATTGAATGAAGTTTTACAAGCAGTCAATGCGACAGACAGCAATCTAGTTAAAGTGTCAGGTAAATCTGATGTTGAAAAAAATGCGATTATTAATTTAAGTGTCATGGTAAAAAATGTAAATGAAGTCTTTAAAGTTGTAGAACGTATTAAGCAACTTGGAGATGTTTATACTGTAACAAGAGTTTGGAACTAACTGAGGTGTTAAGATATGAAAATAGTAGTACAACGTGTAAAACAAGCATCTGTTACTAATGAATCTATTCATGAAGAAATCGGGAAGGGCCTTTGTCTATTAGTAGGTGTCGGTCAAGATTCAACTGAAAAAGATGTTGAAGCAGTTGCCAAAAAAATTGTAAATGCACGTATATTTGAAGATGAGAATGGCAAATTAAACTTAAATGTACAGCAAGTTGGCGGTGCCATTTTATCAATTTCACAATTTACACTGTACGCAGATGTAAAAAAAGGAAATCGTCCCGGTTTTACTAATTCAAAACCACCAGAAGAAGCGAATCGATTATATGAAGCATTTAACGAAGCTTTATGTCAGTATGGCGTGGAAGTGAAAACAGGGGAGTTCGGCACTGATATGCTTGTTGATATTGCAAATGATGGTCCTGTTACAATCATTTACGAAAGTCAGGACGGCAAAATTATATGAATCGAATAGAAAATTGGTTTAAGAAACGTAAGCTCAAATCGATTCCTATATTTATCGCATTGATTGCTTTGATTGTCTTAATTTTTATCATTATTATAGTCGCAAATTATCAGGCTGATCATAATGATAAAGTAACAATGAAAGAAGATGCTGAGTTACGAACTGGGCCGAATGCAGTCTATCCTGAAATCTTCCCTGCAGATAAAGGAGAAACGTTTAAACAGCTTGATAAAAAAGGAAAATGGTTGTATGTTTCTACTCAAGATGGCAAGGAAAAAGGATGGGTTGCTGGTTGGCATACTAATTTGAATATCCCACCAGATAACGACCCGAATGCAAAACCCTTAAAAAATAAAGTGATTGTACTGGATCCTGGTCATGGAGGCGGTGACCAGGGTGCCTCCAGTTCAACTCCTTCTAAATCTTTAGAAAAAGTTTACACCCTTAAAACTGGTTTAGAACTAAAGAAGTTGCTTGAACAAGAAGGTGCAAAAGTCAAAATGACGCGTGATAAAGATGAATATGTCAAACTTAAGGATAGAAATTTAAGTGGAGATGCATTTATCAGTTTACATAATGATGCGCTGAAATCTTCTGGTGCAAATGGCGTTACAGTCTATTGGTATAAAAAACAACAAGAAGGCTTGGCTGAAGCACTAAGCATGAGTATTCAAAAGAAAGCAATACTTTCTCCAAAAGGCGCAAGACAAGAAAACTATCAAGTACTGCGTCAATCAAAAATACCAGCAGTATTGATTGAATTAGGTTATATTAGCAACCCTACAGATGAGATGATGATTACTGATAAACTTCATCGTCATATTGTTGAACAAGCTATTGTAGATGGACTTAGAACATACTTCTCAAATTAAATAGTTGCAATCAACGGTCAAAATCGTTATGATAGTATCTGAATAAAATAATTAAAACCGTTATAATTCTTGAATAGACATTAAGAAATGCAAATAGAGAAATAATCCTTGGCTGAAAGATTATTCAGAGTAATTTTGTCACTATTGAACACAAGAAGAGGTGAAGTTTGACTGGTAAAAGTCAGCTTCCGTCCAACATACGTTAATTGTTTAAAGTGGAGTCTGATTTTTTAATTCGGCTCAATTAGGGTGGCAACACGGAATATTCGTCCCTTGTGTGATAGCGATATCATGCAAGGGCTTTTTTATTTACAAAAGGAAGTGACATTATGATTAAAATCCCTCGTGGAACGCAAGATATTCTACCTGATCAAAGTAGAAAATGGAGATATATCGAAGCTAAACTTGATGAATTAATGGAATTATATAATTATAAAGAAATACGAACACCTATTTTTGAAAGCACTGACTTATTCGCAAGAGGTGTGGGCGACTCAACAGATGTAGTTCAAAAAGAGATGTATACATTCAAAGATAAAGGTGATAGAAGTATCACACTTCGTCCTGAAGGAACAGCTGCAGTTGTGCGATCATACATTGAAAATAAAATGCAAGGTGATCCAAATCAACCTATTAAACTTTACTATAATGGACCGATGTTCCGTTATGAACGTAAACAAAAAGGACGTTATCGTCAATTTAATCAATTTGGTGTAGAAGCAATTGGTGCCCAAGACCCTAGTATTGATGCGGAAATTCTTGCTATGGTTATGCACATTTACCAATCATTTGGTTTGAAACACCTTAAACTTGTAATTAATAGTGTGGGTGATTTTGATTCACGCAAAGAATATAATAAAGCATTGATTGAACACTTTGAACCTGTTATTGATACTTTTTGTAATGATTGCCAAGCGCGTTTGTATACAAATCCAATGCGTATTTTAGATTGTAAAGTGGATAGAGATAAAGAAGCGGTGAAAACTGCACCTCGAATTACTGATTATTTGAATGAAGAATCAAAAGAATATTTCAACCAAGTAAAACAATATTTGGATGACTTGAATATTCCTTACGTTGAGGATCCGAACCTAGTTCGTGGACTTGATTATTATACACATACTGCTTTTGAGTTAATGATTGATAGTCCTGATTATGACGGTGCTATCACTACATTGTGCGGCGGAGGTCGTTATAATGGCTTGCTTGAATTATTAGATGGCCCTAAACAAACTGGTATCGGTTTCGCATTAAGTATTGAACGTTTATTATTGGCTTTAGAAGAAGAAGGTATCGAGATCGAAGAAGATGAACACTTAGATTTATTCATTGTAACGATGGGTGAAAAAGCTGATAGATATGCTGTCAATTTATTAAACGATTTACGTCACCACGGTATCAAAGCCGATAAAGATTATTTGAAACGAAAAATTAAAGGTCAAATGAAACAAGCAAACCGTGTTGGTGCTGAATATACAATTGTTATCGGAGAACAGGAACTTGAAGATGGCAATATTGATATTAAACATATGGATAGCGGAGAAACAGATTCTATTCATTTAGCTGACTTAGTTTCTTATTTTGAAAATAAGAAAGAAAAACAAGGAGAGAAGTAATTTATGAGTAAAAGAACAACATATTGTGGTCTAGTAACTGAAGATTTATTAGGACAGCGTGTTACATTAAAAGGTTGGGTGCATAACCGCAGAGACTTAGGTGGTTTGATTTTCGTAGATTTACGTGACCGTGAAGGTTATGTACAAATCGTATTCAACCCAGACTTTTCAAAAGAAGCATTAGAAATTGCAGAATCTATTCGTAGTGAATATGTAATTGAAGTTGAAGGTACAGTTACTAAACGTGATCCTGAAACAGTAAACCCTAAAATCAAAACTGGTAATGTGGAAGTACAAGTTGATCATATTAATATCATTAACAAAGCACAAACACCTCCATTTTCAATCAATGATGAAAACCAGCAAGTTGATGAAAACATTCGCTTAAAATACCGTTATTTAGACTTGAGAAGACAAGAACTTGCTCAAACAATTAAAATGCGTCATCAAATTACACGTTCAGTACGTGAGTTCTTAGATAGAGACGGCTTCTTTGATATCGAAACTCCTGTATTAACAAAATCTACACCAGAAGGTGCACGTGACTATCTTGTACCATCTCGTGTTCATGAAGGACAATTTTATGCATTACCGCAATCACCGCAATTATTTAAACAACTGCTAATGATCAGCGGTTTTGATAAATATTATCAAATCGTTAAATGTTTCCGTGATGAAGATTTACGTGCAGATAGACAACCAGAGTTCACTCAAGTCGACGTAGAAATGAGCTTCGTTGATCAAGAAGACGTTATGGAAATGGGTGAAGCATTACTTAAAAAAGTAGTGAAAGATGTTAAAGGTATCGACCTTACTGAGCAATTCCCACGCATGACATATGCTGAAGCAATGTCTCGTTATGGTTCTGACAAACCTGATACGCGTTTTGAAATGGAATTAAAAGATGTTTCAGAACTAGGTCGCACTATGGATTTCAAAGTATTCAAAGATACTGTTGAAAAAGGCGGAGAAGTTAAAGCGCTTGCTGCTAAAGGTGCCGCTGATAAATATACACGTAAAGACATGGATGCTTTAACAGAATTTGTAAACATTTATGGAGCAAAAGGTTTAGCTTGGGTAAAAGTTGTTGAAGACGGCTTTAGCGGTCCGATTGCAAGATTCTTTGAAGATAAAGATGTTGAAAAAGTTAAAGAATTAACTGGTGCTGAAACAGGTGACCTAGTGATGTTCGTAGCAGACAAACCTAGTGTTGTTGCTCAAAGTTTAGGTGCATTACGTGTGAAATTAGCTCATGAATTAGGATTAATTGATAATAACAAACTTAACTTCCTATGGGTAACAGATTGGCCATTACTTGAATATGACGAAGATGAAAAACGTTATGTGGCAGCCCATCACCCATTCACTTCACCAAAAGATGAAGACTTAGATAAATTAGATTCAGCACCTGAGAAAGCACAAGCTAAAGCATATGATATCGTATTAAATGGATATGAGCTTGGTGGCGGTTCAATCAGAATTCATAACGCAGACATCCAATCAAAAATGTTTGAAGTACTTGGATTTACAAAAGAACAAGCACAAGAACAATTTGGCTTCTTATTAGATGCCTTTAAATATGGTGCACCTCCACATGGCGGTATCGCATTAGGTTTAGACCGTTTCGTAATGTTGCTTGCTGGACGTAACAACTTACGTGATACAATCGCATTCCCTAAAACAGCCTCAGCTGTTTCATTAATGACACAAGCACCTAGTGAAGTTTCTGATAAACAATTAGAAGAATTATCACTACGTATTCGTCACTAATAAAAAATTTAAACTTTCGATGGTTTAAATTTGCAATTAAGGTAGAATGTGGTAATATTAACTCATAAGATAGTCGTCTGAAATATTCGTAGTTTGCTGTATGTATTTTGACCTAACACTCTTTGATCAGGGAGCCCAATAGGTTTTCTTGCAGCGCACACGCCTCTATAGGAGGACTTGCAAAACAAGAAACAGGGCACCCACCTGTATATAGCAGGCCAAAATGATCAAGCTATTATAACTACGGTACAACGGATTCTATCGTACGCAGAACTTCGGTTCTGCGTATTTTTTTATTTACAAAAATTTAGCAGTGGTATACTTAAATTTAGAATTTGCTATAATGAATAGATGTAAAAGTAGAAATAAAGGAGTATTTTTTAATGAAGCATCAATTTTCACGCAATGAATTGGCCTATGGTAAGGAAGGGTTAGATTTACTCAAAAATCAAACAGTCGCAGTTTTAGGTGTCGGCGGCGTTGGATCATTCGCTGCAGAGGCACTTGCTCGAACAAATATCGGCCATATTATTTTAATAGACAAAGATAATGTAGACATTACTAATGTCAATCGTCAAATACATGCATTAACAACTACAATTGGTCAAAGTAAAGTAACATTAATGGAAGAACGAATTAAATTAATCAATCCAGACTGCAAAGTAACATCGTTACATATGTTTTATAATGAAGATACGTATGAAGCATTATTTAATGATTACGATATTGATTATTTTATCGATGCAAGTGATACGATTATGTATAAAATACATTTGATGAAAGAATGTTTGAAACGTGATGTTAAATTGATTTCAAGTATGGGCGCAGCAAATAAAACGGATCCGACTAGATTCCAAGTTGCAGATATTTCAAAAACAAATACAGATCCGATTGCTAAAATTATCCGTCAAAAATTGAAAAAAGATGGTATTAAAAAAGGTGTGCCTGTCGTATTTTCTGATGAAAGTCCTATTGTAATTCGTGAAGATGTAAAAGAAACAGTTGGGGATAAAAATGCGGCGACAAGAAAAGGACAAATCCCACCTTCATCTAATGCATTTGTACCAAGTGTAGTAGGATTAATTTGTGCGGGTTATGTGATTAATGATATTTTAAAAGATATACCAGTTACGCGTATTAAAGATCGTAAACAAGATAAATAAAAGGCTGTATAACAGAAATGCTGAGAACATAGTATGACTATGTCTCGGCTTTTCATTATACAACCTTTTTTATAGACTCTTTTGTTGTTTAGAAATATTATCATAGATCTGTTTGAATTGTTGTTCAGCTTTAGAGGTAGATTTGGGATGATAATACTGTCTGTTTTTTAATTTATCCGGCAAATATTGTTGTGGAATAAAACCATTTTCAGAGTTATGCGGATATTGGTATCCAATGGCTCGACCCAACTTTTTTGCGCCCGTATAATGACCGTCTTTGATATGATCAGGTACTTGGCCTGCATTTCCTTTGCGAATATCGGATAGTGCAGCATCTATGGCTGTAATACCGGAGTTAGATTTAGGTGATAAGCACAATTCGATAACAGCTTGACTAAGTGGAATACGTGCTTCAGGGAAACCTAAACGTTCTGCAGCTTCTATTGCTGCTAATGTACGTTGTCCAGCACCAGGTGATGCCAAACCTATATCCTCATAACTGATTACAAGTAATCGTCTTGCGATAGTCGGCAAATCGCCAGCTTCTATTAAGCGTGCTAAATAATGTAATGCAGCATCTGTATCACTGCCGCGTATTGATTTTTGGAATGCACTCATTACATCATAGTGCATATCACCGTCTTTATCGCTCATAAAACTGCCTTTTTGCAAACAATCCTCAGCATCTTGCAATGTAATATGAACTTCACCGTTTTCATCAGGATTTGTACTTAATACAGCAAGTTCTAATGCATTTAATGCAGCTCTCACATCTCCTTGACTTTGGGTTGAGAAATATTGAAGTGCATCATCATCAATATTGACATTATAATCAGCTAAACCGCGATCTTTTTCAGAAAGCGCACGTTCTAAAGCAATACGTATATCATTTTCGTCTAAAGCATAAAGTTCAAAGATTTGTGCACGGGAACGAATTGCAGGATTGATAGCATGATAAGGATTAGAAGTAGTGGCACCTATTAATACAATTTTGCCATTTTCTAAATGAGGCAATAAAAAATCTTGTTTGGCTTTATCTAATCTATGGATTTCATCTAACAATAAAATGACTTGGCCTGACATTTTAGCTTCTTCCACTACCATCTGCATGTCTTTTTTTGTATTGGTAACAGCATTGAGCTGTCTGAATTTGAATTGAGTAGAACCTGCAATGGCTTTAGCAATACTTGTTTTGCCAATACCTGGCGGTCCATAAAATATCATGGACGTAAGACGTTTAGAATCAACCATTCTTCTAATAATTCCTTTTGGACCGACAAGGTGTTGCTGTGAAATAATCTCATCCAGGTTCTGTGGACGCATTCTTGAAGCTAGAGGTTCATTATTCAATCTAGAATCACACCTTTCTGTTACTATATTAACGTAAAAAATGCTAAAATTGAATAAAACTAAATCGGATTAAGCGAGGTAATAACATGAAAATTTCAACAAAAGGGAGATATGGTCTGACCTTGATGATTTCTCTTGCTAAAAGAGAAGGGCAAGGTTGTGTATCATTAAAGACAATAGCTGAAGAGAATAATCTTAGTGATCTATACTTAGAACAATTAGTTGGACCGTTAAGAAATGCTGGTTTAATTAGAAGTGTCCGCGGCGCAAAAGGCGGATATCAACTTCGTGTACCAGCTGATGAGATAAAAGCAGGCGATATTATCCGTCTATTAGAAGGTCCGATTTCATTTGTTGAAAGTATAGATTCTGAACCACCAGCACAAAAAGAATTATGGTTACGTATGCGTGATGCAGTCAGAGAAGTACTCGACGGCACAACGCTTAAATACTTAGCAGAATTTAATGATTCAGATAAACTCGATAATTATATGTTTTATATCTAATTTTAAAAAGTTTGCCAACTGACGTTAGGTTGGTAAACTTTTTTGTGCTAATATATAATATTTTTATTTCTTTTGTTTGTATATTATTCTAGACGGGTATATCATTTAATATAGCAGCAACGCCATACATCATAGAGTGTAACCTAAGGAGGAAGATAATGATGAAAGATGAAAAAAATAAAATAAAAGATTATGAAGATTATGCAAGAAAACATGCAGATCCGAAAAAAATGGAAGAACATCATTCCAAAAAAGAAAAAGGTCAACATGTGATGGATGAAATGCATGATGAATTAGTTAAACATGGCGGTCCTGATAAACCGGAATAATGTTTTAAGCATGAACTGAATGGATAATATAAAATACAAATTAAAATAAACTTTTGGAGGGATTTCTAATGGCTAATCGCGAAGAAGATAAATTAGAACAAGCAAAAGGTAATGTTAAAGAAACAGTAGGAAATGCTACTGATAATAAGGATTTAGAAAAAGAAGGTAAAGCAGATAAAACTTCTGGTAAAATGAACGAAAAAATCGATGAAGTTGCTGATAAAGCAAAAGGCTTCACTGATAAACTAAAAGATAAATTTAACAAAGATAAATAATATTTATAAAAAAACGGCGCCTATCGCAGGCGCCGTTTTTTTATAAATCTTGGATTACTTTTTTCAAACGTTTGTAAGAGTCGATTTGTTTTTCTTGATCGTAAATGTAGCTTATAGCCATCAATTCATCGATTTCACCATAGAAATCAATAAAATCTTCAATTTGAGCTTTGACTGTTTCTTCTGAGCCGATTAAAGCGTCTTGAGCGCGTTTTTCAGCCATTTGTAATTCAGCAGGTGTTAAAACAGATGCTAAATCATCAGTTGGTGGTTGAAGCGGCTCCATTCTTCCTCGTGCGATGCTAATCATCACTTGTGCTAAAGAAGTGGACAATTTTTTCGCTTCTTCGTCAGTTTCAGCTACAATTGCATTTAAACATACAATAACGTATGGTTTATCGAGTACATCAGAAGGTTCAAATAAGTCTTTATAAATCGCAATTGCTTCTTTCATTTGCTGCGGTGCAAAGTGTCCGGCAAATACATACGGCAATCCTTGTCTTGCAGCTAAGTGAGCTGAATCCGTTGAAGAACCCAAAATATACAATGGAACATTTTTATCAACAGCTGGATAAGCTCTTACATAACCTTGCTGCTTTTCAGGACCAAAGAATTTTTTTAATTGTGCTACTTCTTCTGGGAAAGCATAAACACCATTATGCTGATCACGTCTCAAAGCGCTTGCTGTCATCATGTCAGTACCCGGTGCTCTTCCTAAGCCTAAATCCACTCGATTTGGATAAATTGTTTCTAATGTACCGAATTGTTCAGCCACTACTAAAGGTGCATGGTTTGGAAGCATGATGCCGCCAGAACCTACTCGTATTTTAGAAGTGTGTTCTAATGTGTGCTGAATCAGCAATACAGTTGCAGAGCTGACTAAATTAGGTGCATTGTGATGTTCTGCAATCCAGTAACGTTCATAACCTAAATCATCTAAATTTTGAGCAAGCGTTACCATGTCTTCAATTGCTTCTTTTTCATCTCCGCCTTCACGAATAGGCACCAAGTTTAAAGCTGAAAATTTAATATCACTCACAACATTTACCTCCTTTTGTAATTGTGACTCAATTATAACAGTGGTATTCAAAAGAAAGTATTTAACTGCTTATCAACTAATTTTCAGAAGTTATAATGAAAATGAAACAGAGCACTAGAAAAATTGACATGATGGTGCTAGAATTGGAACATTGATAAAATTGTGAGGAAGTGTCTGACTAATGGAAGTATATGCAGATTATGCAGCAACCACTCCTATAAAACCGGAAGTTATAGAAAAAATGATGGAGATGTATCAGCATCATTATGGCAATCCATCATCTATTCATAGCGTCGGCAGAGATGCACGTCAATATTTAGATGCAGCACGCAGAGATATCGCTTCTTTTCTAGGTGCTAAACCGAATGAAGTTATTTTTACCAGTGGCGCAACTGAATCAAATAATACTGCGATTAAAGGCTTAGCGTATGCCAATCAACATAAAGGCAAGCATATTATTACTTCTAAGATTGAACACCATTCAGTATTACATGTATTTGAACAGCTTGAAAAAGAAGGTTTTGAAGTTACTTATTTAGACGTAAATAAAGAAGGAATAGTGGATTTAACACAACTAAAAAACGTAATGCGAGAAGATACAATTTTAGTATCTATTATGTTTGTAAATAATGAAGTCGGCACTGTTCAGCCGATGTATGATATAGAAGAAATTGTAAAGCAATATGATGCAATGCTGCATGTAGATGCAGTGCAAGCAATTGAACATTTACCCATCAAATTTGATGACTTTGAATTTGATACAATGAGTATTACTGCGCATAAATTCGGTGGACCGAAAGGTGTAGGAATCTTGCTCGTAAAAGAGAAAACACCTATTAGATTCTCGCAGCTTGGCGGCAGCCAGGAAACTAAGCGTCGTGCAGGTACTGAAAATGTACCTCAAATTGCAGGAATGGCTGAAGCGTTGAAACTTGCAGATGCACATCGCGATGAAAACAATGTACATCTAATGAATTTGAAGGAATTATTTTTGGTACAACTGCAAGAACGCAGTATTCCATTTGAAGTAAATGGTTCTATGACGGATACGACTGGGCATATATTAAATTTATACTTCCCATTTATAGACGTAGAAACCATGCTGACTTTATTAGATTTAGCCAACATCAGCGTTTCATCTGGATCAGCTTGTACAGCAGGGTCTACAATGCCTTCTCACGTACTAGAAGCTATGTATGGAGATGACCCTAGAACAAAACAATCTATCCGCTTCAGTTTCAATGAATTAACAACTGAATTGGAAATTAAATATATCGTAGCAGAAATTCAAAAGATTTATCATAGATTTAAGGAGGAATAAACTTGAGCAACCAAGATACAAGAGTTGTAGTCGGTATGTCTGGCGGCGTTGACAGTTCAGTCACAGCCTACTTGCTGAAAGAACAAGGATACGATGTTATCGGTATCTTCATGAAAAACTGGGATGATACTGATGAAAATGGTGTTTGTACTGCAACTGAAGATTACAATGATGTAATAGCAGTTTGTAACCAAATCGGCATTCCATATTATGCCGTCAACTTTGAACAAGAATACTGGGATAAAGTATTTACTTATTTCCTAGATGAATATAAAAAAGGCCGCACACCGAATCCTGATGTGATGTGTAATAAAGAAATTAAATTCAAAGCATTTTTAGATCACGCCATGAAATTAGGTGCTGATTATGTTGCAACAGGTCATTATGCACAAGTAAGACGTGATGCAGATGGTAACGTAGAAATGCTTCGCGGTGTCGATAACAATAAAGATCAAACGTATTTCTTAAATCAATTGACACATGAACAATTATCAAAAGTCATGTTCCCATTAGGCGGAATGGAAAAATCTGAAGTACGTCGCATCGCAGCTGAACAAGATTTAGCAACAGCTAAGAAAAAAGATTCTACAGGTATCTGCTTTATTGGCGAACGTAATTTCAAAGAATTTTTATCTAACTATTTACCAGCGCAATCAGGCGATATGCGTACATTGAACGGTAAAAAAATGGGCACTCATAGCGGATTAATGTATTATACAATTGGTCAACGTCATGGTTTAGGTATCGGCGGAGATGGAGACCCATGGTTTGTTGTAGGTAAAAACTTGGAAGATAATGTTTTGTATGTCGAACAAGGATTCCATCACGATGCATTATATAGTGATTACTTAATCGCATCAGATGTTTCGCTTGTAAACGATATCGATTTAACAGATGGATTAGAATGTACTGCGAAATTCAGATATCGTCAAAAAGATACAAAAGTGACAGTCACTCGTATTGATGAAAACCAAATCCGTGTTGATTTTGATCAACCAGTACGTGCTATCACACCAGGTCAAGCAGTAGTATTGTATGACGGAGATGTATGTCTTGGCGGTGCGACAATCGATGATGTATATAAAGAAGCAGGACAATTAACATATATTGTTTAGATGAATAGTATAGAGACGAGAATATTACCTCGTCTCTTTTTTTACATAATATACATCATTTCTGTTAAAATATATATTTGAAATGAGATAGAAATGAGGATTAAAAAATGAAACAAGAAGCAATCTATCAACTCATTAAAGAAGGTAAGTTTGAAGCAGCTTTAAAAGCGCTTTTTGAAAATATAGAGAAAAATCCTGAAGCAATTGAAAATTACATCAACTCAGGTATATTGCTTGCTGAAGCGGGAGAAGTAGAAAAAGCAGAGAAGTTTTTCCAAAAAGCTTTAACATTAAATCCAGACAATGGCGCAATTTATTATAATCTGGCCAATGTTTACTATAATGCGGAAAGTTTCAATGATGCGATTAAACTGTATCAGCAAGCCTTGCAAAAAGGTGTTGTAGATGAAGCGGATACCAATTACATGATCGGTATGTCGTTCAATCAATTAGGCGCATTTAAAGAAGCAATGCCGTTTTTAATGCGTGCATCAGAACTTGATGATAAAAACGATGAAGAAATTCAATTTCAATATGGACTAGTGCTGTGCCACTTAGAAATGTTTGAAGCAGCCGTCGCGCAATTAGATAAAGTGCTTGCACAAAATCCTGAAAATACAGATGCACTTTATAACCGCGGTTTAGCAGGATACATGAAGACGGAAAATACAGAGGATGCACTGCCATATTTTGAACGCGCAGTTGAAATTGACCCTAAACATTTATTGAGCCAACATGCGATAAAAACGTTCAAACAACTTGATCAAGAGGGGGAATAACATTTGAGCAACCCTACATTATTTGATTATTCAATGGTCAAAGGTACAGTTGAAGCCATTTTGTTTCAAAACAAAGAAAACTTCTACACTGTACTCAAAGTAGATCCGATCGAGACAAATGAAGAATTTGATAGTATGCCGACCGTTGTAGGGTTCTTTCCTGAAATTGCGGAAGGAGATGTTTATACTTTTAAAGGTCAAGCTGTCACTCATCCTCGATATGGTAAACAATTAAAAGCAGAGACATTTGAAAAAGAATTACCTCAGACCAAAGATGCGATTGTAAGTTATCTCTCAAGTGATCTATTCAAAGGCATCGGAAAGAAAACAGCCGAAAATATTGTAGATACACTTGGGGAAAATGCGATCAATAAAATTCTTGATGATGAACAAGCTTTAGCAGAAGTACCGCACCTGTCTAAGAAAAAGCAAAAACAAATTGCAGAACAAATTTACAGTAATCAAGAAGTTGAAAAAATCATGATTCGCCTGCATGATTTAGGATTCGGTCCTAAATTATCGATGAATATCTATCAAGTCTACCAAGTTGAGACTCTTACTGAAATTGAGGAAAATCCGTATCAGCTTGTCTATGATGTTAAAGGGGTCGGCTTTAATAAAGCTGATACATTAGCTAAAAATTTAGGGATAGAATATAACGATCCTGAAAGATTAAAAGCTGGATTATTATATACAATTGAAGAAGAATGCATTAAACAAGGACATACGTACTTGCCGAAAGATTATGTGATTGAAGCATCTCAAGATACATTATCTCAAGTACATAGTGAATCAATTGATGCTCAATTGTTAGAAGAGATGATTGTACAGTTGACTGAAGAAGAGAAGCTTGTAGAAGCAGATGAAACACTCTCTGTACCAAGTTTATATTATTCGGAAGTTAAAAGTGTCCAAAATTTGTATCGAATTGAAGCTCATCAAACAAAACTAGAAACAATTGAACAATCAGACTTGCAGATGCATATCGGAGAAATAGAAGATGTTAATAACGTAAATTATGCTGCATCTCAAAAAGAAGCACTTGAAACTGCTATTAATTCTAAAGTCATGTTGCTAACAGGTGGGCCAGGTACAGGTAAAACAACAGTGATAAAAGGTATTGTAGAATTATATGCAGAAATTCATGGACTGTCTCTTGATTATGATGATTATAACGAAGATGATTATCCTGTCGCTTTAGCAGCACCAACAGGCAGAGCAGCTAAAAGACTGCAAGAATCTACGGGATTAGAAGCCATGACGATACATCGGTTAATCGGTTGGAGTCAAGAAACAAAACCAGAAGACGTTCTTGAAAATGAAATTAACGCTAAGCTGATTATTATCGACGAAATGTCGATGGTCGACACCTGGTTATTCCACCAATTTTTAAATGCGGTGCCAATTGATGCACAAGTTATCCTAGTAGGTGATGAAGATCAATTACCTTCAGTAGGTCCAGGACAAGTATTTAAAGATTTAATTGATTCTAAAGTAGTGCCGCGTGTGAACTTGACTGAAGTTTATCGTCAGCAAGACGGATCAAGCATTATCGAATTAGCACATAAAATGAAATTAGGGCAGCCGATTGATATTACACAACGTTTTCATGACCGCAGCTTTATTCCGTGCAGTGCAGATCAAATACCGGATGTAGTTAATAAAGTGGTCACTTCTGCTGTGAAAAAAGGTTACGATATGAGTGATATTCAGGTACTTGCACCGATGTACAGAGGTAGTGCTGGTATTAAACGATTGAATAAAGTACTTCAAGACATTTTAAACCCTAAACAAGAAGATACACGTGAAATTGAATTCGGCGATGTCGTTTTTCGAAAAGGCGATAAAGTACTCCAATTAGTTAATCGACCGAGTGATAATATTTTCAATGGAGATATCGGGGTGATTCAAGGTATCTTTTGGGCAAGAGAAAATGAATTGAATAAAGACGTATTAGTCGTTGATTTTGACGGTAATGAAATTACATTTACCAAACAAGATATGATGGAACTTACGCATGCCTATTGTACTTCCATTCATAAAGCACAAGGATCAGAATTTCCAATTGTGATAATGCCGATAGTTAAACAATATTACCGCATGCTGCAAAGACCGATTATTTATACTGGTTTGACACGAGCAAAACAATCTTTGGTTTTTCTAGGTGACAGCCAAGCTTTCGATATCGGCATGCAAACCTATGGCCAAGTGCGAATGACACGTATGGCACAGTTATTGCGCGATTACTTCGGTGCAGAAACAAGTGAATCATCTGATGAAACCGAAAGCGATGCAGACACAAATACAGTCATTGCTGAGCGGAATTCAAAAGTTATTGAGTTATCGGAAGAAACATTATTTGAAATTGACCCTATGATTGGCATGGGCAATGTCACACCTTATAGCTTTGCGAATGAAAAATAAAAATACCTTCGAAACGACATATAATTGACATTTAAGCACCATCCATCTAAAATAAAACTAAATTCGCATAAAGATGAGTAGTCAATGTACTATGCTTGAGAGAGATGCCGGTTGGTGTGAGGTATCGCAAACATTGATGAACGCTACTTTATGTCAGTCCGTATAAAACAATGAGTGATGTGCTGTGTTGAATCACACACATAACTAGGGTGGTACCGCGATACATTCGTCCCTTTACAGGATGAATGTATTTTTTTATGCAAAACTATACGGAGCTTATCATCGTAAATTAGGAGTGAGAATTTTATGAAGCAGTTGAAAGCAAGTGAAATTAGACAAAATTTTATTGATTATTTCAAAGAACAAGGACACATGGTAGAACCTTCTGCACCGCTTGTACCGATTGATGATGATTCTTTATTATGGATCAACTCAGGTGTTGCAACACTGAAAAAATATTTTGATGGCCGAGAAATTCCCAAAAAACCAAGAATTGTGAACTCTCAAAAAGCAATCAGAACAAACGATATTGAAAATGTAGGCTTTACAGCACGCCACCATACATTTTTTGAAATGTTAGGTAACTTTTCTATCGGTGATTACTTCAAACGTGAAGCAATTGAATTTGCATGGGAATTCTTAACAAGCGATCGTTGGATGGGGATGGAACCAGAAAAATTATATGTAACCATCCATCCTGAAGATACAGAAGCTTATGATTTATGGCATGATGTGATCGGATTAGAAGAAAGCCGCATTATCCGTATTGAAGGCAACTTCTGGGATATCGGTGAAGGTCCATCTGGTCCAAATACAGAAATTTTCTATGATCGCGGTCCAGAATATGGTAAAGATGATCCAGCGGAAGAAATGTATCCTGGCGGTGAAAACGAACGTTATCTTGAAGTATGGAACTTGGTATTCAGTGAATTCAACCATAATAAAGATCATACGTATACACCGCTTCCTAATAAAAATATTGATACCGGCATGGGGCTGGAACGTATGGCTTCTATTGCACAAAATGTACGTACAAACTATGAAACAGACTTATTTATGCCGATTATTGAAGATGTAGAAAAAATTTCTGGTAAAAAATATCAAGAAGATGCAGACCAAGACGTTGCTTTCAAAGTTATTGCAGACCATATTCGTACAATTGCTTTTGCGATTGGTGACGGTGCTTTACCTGCAAACGAAGGCCGCGGTTATGTATTACGTCGTTTATTACGCCGTGCAGTACGTTTCAGTCAGTCTTTAGATATTAATGAACCATTTATGTATCAATTAGTCGATGCTGTCGCAGATATCATGGAACCTTATTATCCAGAAGTGAAACAAAAAGCAGATTTCATCAAACGTGTAATTAAATCTGAAGAAGAACGTTTCCATGAAACATTAGAAGAAGGTCTAGCAATCTTAAATGATATGATTAAAGATGCTAAAGCTGGCGGCAATGTTATCAATGGTAAAGATGCATTCAAACTTTATGACACATATGGTTTCCCAATTGAACTGACAGAAGAAATTGCGGATAACGAAGGCTTAACTGTAGATATGAAGACATTTGAAGCGGAAATGCAAAAACAAAGAGACCGCGCACGTCAAGCACGTCAAAAATCAGAATCTATGCAAATTCAAAGTGAAGTATTAAAAAATATTACAACGCAAAGTACCTTTACAGGTTACGATGTGATGGATCAAAATACTAAAATCACAGATATCATTGTAAATGGAGAACGTGTAGAAAAAGCAGATGCAGGAGATACTGTATTCTTTGTATTGGAAGCAACACCATTTTACGCTGTCAGCGGTGGTCAAGTTGCAGACCAAGGTACAGTGAGCAATGAAAACTTTGAAATTGAAGTGACAGAAGTTACAAATGCGCCAAACGGTCAGAACTTGCATAAAGGTGCCGTTCAATTCGGTCAAGTAGCTGAAGGTGCTGAAGTAGAAGCATCTGTAAACCATGCAGACCGTCGCGATATCAAGAAAAACCACAGTGCTACACACTTATTGCATGCTGCATTAAAAGAAGTTTTAGGCGACCATGTCAACCAAGCAGGTTCTCTTGTTGAAGGAGACCGCTTACGTTTTGACTTCTCTCATTTCGGTCCGGTAACTGAAGAAGAATTAGAACAAGTTGAACGACGTGTCAACGAAGAAATTTGGAAAGGTATTGACGTTACAATCAAAGAAATGCCGATTGAAGAAGCTAAAGCATCTGGTGCTATGGCTTTATTCGGAGAAAAATACGGAGATGTCGTACGTGTTGTAGATATGTCTCCATTCTCAATTGAATTATGCGGCGGTATTCATGTCCAAAACACATCTGAAATTGGATTGTTCAAGATTGTCAGCGAATCAGGTACTGGTGCAGGTGTACGTCGTATCGAAGCATTAACAGGCAAAGCTGCATTCTTATACCTTGAAGAAATTCAAAATAAATTCAAAGCAGTCAAACATCAAGTGAAAGCAAAACAAGATGAACAGGTTGCTGAAAAAGTCAGTCAGCTCATCGACAACGAAAAACAATTGCATAAACAATTAGAACAGCGCAACCAAGAAATCACTGCATTGAAAATGGGCAGTATCGATGACCAAATCGAAGAAATTAATGGATTAAAAGTCTTGGCATTGCAAGTTGATGCAGAGAATGCAAAAGCATTGAGACAAACAATGGATGATTTCAAATCTAAATTACAAGATTCAGTGATTATTTTAGCGAGTGATGTCGGAGATAAAGTCGCTTTAGTCGCAACTGTTCCTAAATCAGAAACAGATAAAGTAAAAGCAGGAGACTTAATTAAAAATATGGCACCTGTTGTCGGTGGTAAAGGCGGCGGCCGTCCAGATATGGCTCAAGGCGGCGGCAGTGAACCAAGCAAGATAACAGAGGCATTACAATTCATTAAAAACTATATTAAATCGCTATAACTTCAGCGCACTCTCATGTAGAATGGTATATGTATCAGCCTACTAATGTAGAAGGAGTGTGTAAGAATATGAACAATTATGATAAAACAATGCGCTTTAATCTTGATGATGTTCCAAAAGAAAATGTTAAATCAGTGCTGACTAATGTATATAATACCTTGAAAGAACGCGGTTACGATCCTGTAAACCAAATTGTTGGATATCTCTTATCTGGAGATCCAGCTTATATTCCGCGTCATAATGAGGCAAGAAATCAAATCAGAAGAATCGACCGCGACGAAATTATGGAAGAACTTGTTTCAAATTACTTGAATGCGTCTAAAGATAACTAATTATGTTAACACATAAGATTATAGGTTTAGATGTTGGCAGTAAAACAGTCGGCGTTGCTGTCAGTGATTTAATGGGTTGGACCGCTCAAGGCTTAGATACACTCCGAATCAATGAAGAAGAAAATGAATTAGGTATTACAAAGTTAGCAGAAATCATAAAAAAAGAAGATGCAGACACTGTTGTAATAGGATTACCGAAAAACATGAATAATTCTATTGGATTTAGAGGCGAAGCTTCGTTAAAATACAAGGAAGAACTTCTGAAGATATTACCTGACATTAATGTGGTAATGTGGGATGAACGCCTTAGTACCATGGCAGCAGAAAGATCATTATTAGAAGCGGATGTTTCTAGAAGCAAACGAAAAAAAGTAATTGATAAAATGGCTGCTGTGTTTATATTGCAAGGTTATTTAGATTCACTACAATAAACCTGAAAAAGGAGCGTTATTTATGTCTGAAAAAAACAATAATCAAGATGCAGAATTACAAATCAATAATGATGAGGAACTTTTAACTTTATACGATGAAGAAGGTAATGAAGTATTATATCGTAAAGTATTAGAATTCTATCATCCTGAATTCGACAAAGAATATGTGATTTTAGCTGAAGAAGGCGAATCCACTGATGACGACGATATGATCGAATTGATTCCGATGATTAATGTACCAGATGAAGAAGGTGACGGCGGTAAATTCTTACCAGTCGACACTGAAGAAGAATGGGATATGATTGAAGAAGTCGTTAACACTGAAATGGAATAATCTAATCAAGTTTGAAAAGGCGGAGCATCAAGCTTCGTCTTTTCTTTTTAACTAACACAGAACAAACGTTCTCCCCTCCGTGTTTTTCGCATTTTCCATCAAAATTGCGGTAGTATTTTAACGTAAAAGATAATTTTACAACAATCTGAAGTCAGTACTTAAATTTAAGACATTTTTATGGTAAAATATGTAAAGTTAAATTATAAGAAAAAGTTTATGAAGTTGGTAACATCATTAAATCAGTCATAAAGGCTGATTTCTTTTTGTTAATTTTCGATGAAGGAAGCGTATTATGGATAAAAATGAGAATTACTTAATTAATTTATCGCAGAAACATCCGCATGAATTAGAAGCGTTAAGACCTTACGCTGAAGAAAATAATGTTCCGATAATCCATCCTTTGTCGTTGGATATGATTAAACAGTTAATACGAATTCATCATTCTAAACAAATTTTAGAAATCGGAACTGCAATCGGCTATAGTGCGATGCATTTTGCATCTGTCAATCAAGATATACAAGTGTGGACCATCGAAAGAGATGAAACAATGCAAGCGACTGCTAAAGAAAACCTTGCAAATTTCTCATACGGTTCGCAAGTTCATATGATTAAAGGAGATGCAAGAGAGACATTTGAGGATGTTCAAGACAAAACATTCGATATGATTTTTATTGATGCCGCTAAAGCACAATCTCAAAAATTTTTCGAACTCTATACACCACTGCTCAAAGAAGGCGGACTCGTCATTATAGATAACATCTTATACCATGATTTTGTAGCTGATATTGATGTGGTCAGAAGTCGTAATGTAAAACAGATGGTAAAGAAAATTCAAAAGTTTAATACATGGTTGAATGATAATCCACACTTTGAAACAAACTTTTTAGATATAGAAGATGGATTAGCTATCGCAATAAAAGGAGAGTCAAAATGACAGAACTACTTGTGACACCTAAATCAGTAGAACATATCAATGTGCTGATTGAAAAAGGTGCAGATGCCTTTGTAATCGGCGAACAAAAATTCGGTCTGCGTCTTGCCGGCGAGTTTGATCGCGAGGCAATGAAAGAAGCAGTACAACTTATTCATGAGAACGGTAAAAAAGCATACGCTGCAGTCAATGGTATTTTCCATAATTATCATTTAAATGCTTTAGAAGACTATATTCAATTCTTGCATGACATCAAAGTCGACCGCATTATTTTCGGTGATCCGGCTGTTGTGATGTATGTTAAAGCTCAAGAAAACCCTATACCTTTGAATTGGGACGCTGAGACAATCGTCACAAATTATTTTCAATGTAATTATTGGGGGAAACGCGGTGCCAAACGTGCGGTACTCGCCCGTGAATTGAGTTTAGAAGAAATTTTAAATATTAAAGCGCATGCGGATGTAGAAATTGAAGTACAAGTACATGGTATGACTTGTATGTTCCAATCAAAACGTATGCTGCTCGGCAACTATTACACATTCCAAGACCGTCAAATGAAAATTCAACGCAATCATGAAGATAATGATAAACAATTATTGCTTTATGATGAAGAACGTGAAAATCAATATCCTGTATTTGAAGACTATAATGGCACACATATTATGTCTCCGAATGATATTTGCTTGATAGAAGAATTGGAGCCGTTATTAGAAGCAGGCATTGACAGTTTGAAAATAGAAGGTGTATTACATACAGAAGAATATATCAATGTATGTACTGAACAATACAGAGAAGCAATTGATTTGTATCAAGAAGACCCTGAAGCCTATGAAGATGAAAAATTCATGCTTGTAGATCCGATTGAAGCAATTCAACCAGAACATAGACCATTTGATGAAGGTTTCTTATTCAAACATACAGTATATTAAGGGAGGCGATGGCTTGATTACGCAAGCTGAAAAAGCAGAGTCAAAACCAAAAAGCCAAATGAAAAAACCTGAGCTGCTGGCACCTGCCGGAAACTTAGAAAAATTAAAAATCGCAGTACATTATGGTGCAGATGCGGTATTCTTGGGCGGCCAAGAATATGGACTACGCTCAAATGCTGATAACTTTACGATGGAAGAAATCAAAGAAGGTGTAGAATTTGCTGACCGTTATGGCGCTAAAATCTACGTCACAACGAACATCATTGCACATGATGAAAACATGGACGGCTTAGAAGATTATTTAAGAAATCTTGAAGCCACTGGTGCAACAGGTATTATTGTGGCAGACCCATTGATTATTGAAACATGTAAAGCAGTCGCACCTAAATTAGAAATCCACCTTTCTACTCAACAATCACTCAGCAACTATAAAGCGATTGAATACTGGAAAGAAGAAGGGTTAGATCGTGTAGTACTTGCGCGTGAAACAGGCGCAATGGAAATGAAGGAAATGAAAGAAAAAGTCGATATTGAAATCGAAGCCTTTATTCATGGTGCAATGTGTATCGCATATTCAGGCCGTTGTACATTAAGCAACCATATGACAGCACGAGATTCTAATAGAGGCGGATGCTGTCAAAGCTGTCGCTGGGATTATGATTTATTAGAAGTAGATGAAGATGGAGAACTTGATTTATTGTATAAAGATGAAGCAGTGACACCATTTGCGATGAGCCCTAAAGATTTGAAATTAATCGAATCTATTCCTAATATGATGGATTTAGGCATCGATTCACTTAAAATTGAAGGTCGTATGAAATCAATTCATTACATTGCAACTGTTGTTTCTGTCTACCGTAAAGTGATTGATGCATATGCTGAAGATCCGCAAAACTTCAAAATCAAACCAGAATGGTTAATAGAACTTGATAAATGTGCCAACAGAGATACAGCATCATCATTCTTTGAAGGCACACCAGGCTATCAACAGCAAATGTTCGGCAATGAATCTAATAAAAAATCACCTTATGATTTCTGCGGTCTAGTGTTAGATTATGACGAAGCAACAAAAATTGCGACAATCCAACAACGCAATCACTTCAAACCTGGACAAGAAGTAGAATTTTTCGGTCCGGAAATCGAAGGTTTCAAACAAATCGTTGATACTATTTATGATGAAGAAGGCAATGAATTAGACGCAGCACGCCATCCATTGCAAATCGTACAATTCAAAGTCGATCATCCAATTTATCCAAACAACATGATGCGAAAGGAAGTATAATCATGAATGCTACAACGATTATCGGTATCGCCGGTGGTTCAGGTTCAGGTAAAACCTCTGTAACCAATGAAATTTTGCATAATTTAGAAGGTCACAGTGTTGCATTAATTGCACAAGACTACTATTATAAAGACCAATCCCATTTAACTTTTGAAGAACGATTGAAAACCAACTATGATCATCCATTCGCATTCGATAATGATTTATTAATTCAAAATTTAATGGATTTACGAAATGGCATTCCAGTAGAGGTACCGACATATGATTATGTCAATCACACAAGAAGTGCTGAAACCATTGCATTTCAACCTAAAGATGTTATTATCGTAGAAGGAATATTTGCACTAGAAAACAAAACATTAAGAGATTTAATGGATGTGAAGATTTATGTCGATACAGATGCGGATTTACGTATCTTAAGACGATTGATGCGCGATACTAAAGAACGCGGTCGTTCTATGGAATCGGTTATCGAACAATATTTAAATGTGGTGCGTCCGATGCACAATCAATTTATCGAACCGACGAAAAGATATGCCGATATTATTATTCCAGAAGGTGGAAGCAATAAAGTCGCAATCGACATAATGACAACTAAAATCCAATCATTGATTAACAATCAACAGTAACTTTTGAGTAAAGGAAGATGCCAATATGGAAAACCAAAAACAATATCCAATGACACAAGAAGGTTTTGAGAAGTTAGAACAAGAACTAGAAGAATTAAAAACAGTTAAACGACCAGAAGTCGTTGAAAAAATTAAAGTCGCACGTTCTTTCGGTGACCTATCTGAGAACTCAGAGTATGATGCTGCGAAAGATGAACAAGGATTTATCGAACAAGATATTCAACGTATCGAGCATATGATCAGAAATGCTTTGATCATTGAAGATTCAGGTGACAACAATGTCGTTCAAATCGGTAAAACAGTCACATTTATTGAAATCCCAGACGGTGAAGAAGAAGTTTACCAAATTGTAGGGTCTGCAGAAGCTGATGCATTCAACGGCAAAATCTCAAATGAATCTCCGATTGCTAAAAGCTTAATCGGCAAACATTTAGATGATGAAGTACGTGTGCCGCTTCCAAACGGTGCTGAAATCAAAGTTAAAATCACTAACATTCAATCACAATAAGATACTCAAAATTCTTGTATTTCAAGAAACATAAAAACTGAATGTGCATGATAAAGTTGGCGGTACTTTATATGAGATGAAGGCTTATGTGTTTTACAGGTTTTCTCCACTCATCATAAAGCGTCAACTTTTTTTGTGCTTAAAAGATGCGATTAAAAAATTGTGTTGAAGCGGAAAACAGCTTCATTCGTGGCATCTTAGAAATTATGATAAAATAAGCGTGATACAGATAAGAAAGGGGAAGAAGTCATGATAGGTATTATTGGTGCTATGGAAGAAGAGATTTTAATATTAAAAGAAAAAATAACAGATCTCGAAGAAATTTCAATTGCACATGTAAAATTTTATAAAGGTTATATTGATAACCAAGAGGTCGTCTTAACACTGAGCGGCATCGGCAAAGTAAATGCTGCGATTTCTACAACTTTATTAATTAATACATTCTCTCCAGATGTTATTTTAAATACAGGGTCAGCAGGCGCATTAGATCACTCATTAAATATCGGTGATGTATTAATCAGTACAGAAGCAACATATCATGATGCCGATGCAACTGCATTCGGTTATGAGTTAGGACAAATTCCGAATATGCCTATCGCATATGCTGCAGATGATGATTTAGTAACATTAGCCCAATCTGTTGTTGAACAACAAGAAATGAATGGAAAATTAGGTTTAATTGTCAGCGGCGACAGCTTTATTGGTGAAGTCAGCCAAAGAGAGACAATTAAAACCAACTTCCCAGATGCAATGGCTGTCGAAATGGAAGCCACTGCCATCGCACAAACATGTTATCAATTCAAAGTACCGTTTATTATCACAAGAGCAGTATCAGATTTAGCCAATGGCGAAGCAAATATGACATTTGATGAATTTATCGGAGAAGCAGCTAAGTCTTCAAGTGAAATCGTCTTAGAAATGTTGAAATCTTTATAAGGATAAGGTGAAATCAGTAATGGGTATTTTAAGTAAACTTTGTATGCCGAATGCTTACGTACAAAATATTCATCAAATTAATTTTGACGAATTAGCACAATCAGGTATCCGCGGTGTAATTACAGATTTAGATAATACGCTTGTAGGATGGGATGAAGCAGATCCGACACCTGCTGTCATACATTGGTTTAATAAATTAAATGAATTAAATATTAAAGTAACAGTCGTTTCAAATAACCATCAAAAGCGTGTTGCTAGCTTCTGCACACCGTTGAATGTTGATTATATCTTTGAAGCACGAAAACCAATGGGCAAATCATTTAAACGTGCTTGTGAGCATATGGACTTAAAACCAGAAGAAACAGTAGTCATCGGCGATCAGATGATGACAGATGTAATCGGCGGCAACCGTCGCGGTATGTATACGATTATGGTTGTGCCTGTTAAGAAAACAGACGGTTTTATTACCAAATTCAATCGTTTGATCGAACGCAGATTGTTAAACAGATATAAAAGAAAAGGCTATATTAAATGGGAGGAAAATTGATTGACTGAAACGCTTAAATGTATCGGTTGCGGTGCACCGCTGCAATCAGAAGATCCTAAGAAACCAGGTTACGTTCCAGCACACAGCTTGCATAAAGAAGACGTTATCTGCCAACGCTGCTTCAGATTAAAAAATTATAATGAAGTACAAGATGTAGGAATGGATAGTGAGGATTTCTTAGATTTATTAAATAACTTAGCAGATAAAAAAGGACTTGTGGTCAATGTATGCGATATCTTTGATTTCGAAGGTTCATTTATCCATGCTCTAAAACGCATTGTCGGCAATAAAAAAGTCATTTTAGCAGCGAATAAAATTGATTTGCTGCCGAAACAAATTAATAAACGCCGTGTCAAAGAATGGTTGAAAAAAACTGCTAAGAAATATGGATTAGATCCAGAAGCTGTAATTCTGCTCTCTGCACAAAAAGGTTATGGCATAGATGAGCTGTTAGAAGCCATCGATAAATACCGCAACCATGAAGACGTCTATATTGTCGGTACTACTAATGTCGGAAAATCCACTTTAATTAATAAGTTGATTGAACATAGCGTTGGTGAAAAAGATGTTGTAACAACATCTCGTTTCCCAGGTACTACTTTAGACATGATAGATATACCATTAGATGAAAACACCTTTATGTTTGATACACCTGGTATTATTCAAGAACATCAAATGACACATTATGTTTCAGATAAAGAATTGAAACAAATCATGCCGAATAAAGAGATTAAGCAGCGTGTTTATCAGCTGAATGAAAATCAGACATTATTCTTCGGCGGTTTAGCACGAATTGATTATGTTTCTGGCGGCAAACGCCCGCTCGTTTGCTATTTCTCTAATAATTTGAATATACATCGTACAAAAACAGAAAAAGCAGATACTTTATGGCAGACACAACTAGGCAATCTTTTAACACCCCCGAATCATTCTGATCACTTTGATTTAAATGATATTAAAGCAGTACGTTTAGAAACGGGTAAAGAAAAGCGTGATGTTATGATTTCTGGTCTTGGATTTATTACAATCGGCCCTGGTGCTAAGGTAGTGGTACATGTACCGAAATCTGTTGATGTTGTGCTTAGAAATTCAATCATGTAGGTGATAGTTATGAAATTTGCAGTCATCGGCCATCCTATTAAACATTCTTTATCTCCAGTTATGCATCAGGCCAATTTTGAAGCTTTAGGACGTGATGATTCGTATGAAGCACTCAACATTCCGCCAAAGCATTTCCACTTAATTAAAGAAATTATGGCAGAAAAAGAGATAGATGGATTTAATATTACAATACCGCATAAAGAACGTATTATTCCATATTTAGATGCAATGGATGCACATGCCAAAACAATTGGTGCAATTAATACGGTTAAAATAGAAGATGGCAAATGGATAGGTTACAATACGGACGGTATCGGTTATGTTCAAGGTTTAAAAAATGTCTATCCGAATTTAAAAGAAGCACGTATTTTGCTGATAGGAGCAGGTGGTGCAAGCAAAGGACTTGCTGCTGCATTGAATGAAGCAGCAGACCATACATTGTCTGTTGCTAATCGCACGATGTCTCGATTCGATAATTGGGATCTGAAAGTTCATACTTTAACTTTGGAAGAGGCGGAAAAGCAGCTTGGTGATTTTGATATTGTGATTAATACAACACCAGCAGGTATGAGTGAGAATCAAGATGTGGTGATTGCTTTAGATCATCTTGCACCTGATACTTTGGTGAGCGATATTGTCTATATTCCTTATAAAACACCTATCTTAAAATTAGCAGAAGCTAAAGGGAATCCTATTTATAACGGACTTGATATGTTTGTGAATCAAGGTGCTGAAAGTTTTAAAATATGGACAGGTGAAACAGCAGATACAAAAGCAATGAAAAATACTGTGTTACAGCAATTACAAAGGAGAGATTAAATGTTAACAGGAAAACAAAAGAGATATTTAAGAAGTCAAGCCCATCATGTGACTCCGACTTTCCAAATCGGGAAATCGGGTTTGAATGATAATATGATTGAGCAATTGAATGAAATACTAGAAAATCGTGAATTGATCAAAATTCACATTCTGCAAAATAATATGGATGATAAAAAAGAATTGGCTGAAGCGGTAAGTGATAAAACTGATAGTGAATTAGTTCAAATCATCGGTTCTATGATTGTCTTATACAAAGAATCGAATGAAAATAAACAAATCGAATTACCTTAATATGACACAATCTGTTGTTTTATATGGAGGCCAATTCAATCCAGTTCATACTGCGCACGCTGCTGTTGCAAGTGAAGTTTATCATACTTTAAAACCTGACCGTTTTTTGTTTCTGCCGAGTTATATGTCGCCTTTAAAAGCGCATCGTTCTGAATTGAATACCGAACATCGTGTCCATATGTTAGAACTTGCTGCAGCTGAACTTGGTTTTGGTGAAGTTTGTCTTGCTGAAATTGAGCGCAAGGGGGAAAGTTATACGTATGATACGATTCGAGCTTTGAAATCGGAATTAGGTGATGCAGATCTTTATTTTGTGATTGGTACAGATCAATATGAACAATTAGATCGCTGGTATCACATTGAGGCGTTGAAAGAACTTGTGACTTTTGTGGTTGTGAATAGAGGGAAGGCAGAACAGGAGATAGAAGCGGGAATGATCGGTGTTCAGATTCCAAGAATAGATATCAGTTCTTCACTCATTAGAGAAAGAATCAAAAATAATCAAACGATTGAAGTCTTGGTACCTAGAAAAGTTGAAGACTATATCAGGGAGGAGCGATTATATGAAAGCTAAGAAGGCAATAAAGCTTATAGAGGATAAATTACCAGAAAAACGTTATAAGCACTCTCTACGTGTGGCTGAGACTGCTAAGAAATTAGCTGAAATTCATGATGGGGATGTCAAAAAAGCAAAACTAGCTGGTATATTACATGATTATGCGAAATATGAGGATTTAGGTACAATGTATCAAATTGTACGTCAATATGATTTGGATAGTGATTTATTAAGCTATGGTTCTGAAATTTTACATGGACCTGTCTGTGCGGTTATGATGAAAGAACAATACGATATTGATGATGAAGAGGTATTACTTGCAATAAAATATCACACTACTGGACGCGCTCATATGACAAAGACTGAAAAAATTGTCTTTATTGCTGATTATATCGAGCCTAAAAGAACGATTCCTGGTGTGGAAGAAATTAGAGAAATGGCTTTTAAACCTGGCAACCTGGATAAAACAATTTATGAAATTTCTAAAAGAACAGTTTTATTCTTAATTGGTAATGATATCAGTGTTTATAAGGCGACTATTGATTGCTTGAATTACTATAATTTCAGTGATGAAAGAATAGAGGATGATTAAATGCAAAAAGAAGAAATTTTAAAATTGGCAGTTGAAGCTGTTGAAAGTAAAAGAGCAGAAGAGGTTATTTCGTTAAATTTAGAAGGTATTAATGATATGGCAGATTATTTTGTGATTTGTCATGGTAATAACGAACGTCAAGTACAGGCTATCGCACGCGCGGTAAAAGAAGCTGCGGATAAAGCTGGTGTTGACATTACTGTGTTTGAAGGCTTGAATGAAGCAAGATGGGTACTTCTTGATTTATCAGGAGTAATTGTTCACATTTTCCATAAAGATGAACGTAGTTACTATAATATTGAAAAACTTTATCGTGATGCACCTATGCAAATGTATGAGGAAGCTTATTAAAAATGGAGCAATATCAAGATTTCAGTCAATATTATGATGAACTCACTTTAGATCAACCATATGAATCGTGGTTGGAACTTGTAAAATCTGTTACCAATCATAAAGTTTCAATATTAGATTTAGGATGTGGAACTGGTAGTTTGACACATCAACTAACTGGACTGGGTTCAGTTACAGGAATGGATTTAAGTCCAGATATGTTAGTTATTGCATCGCAAAAGTCTGATGAAGTGAGATGGCTCGAAGGTGATATGTCCAATTTTAATCTCAATGAAACATTTGATGTTATAACTATTTTTTGTGATTCATTAAATTATTTAAATAGTTATAATGCTGTAATGGATACATTCAAACATGTATATGAACATCTAAAAGAAGATGGTGTTTTTCTATTTGATGTCCATACTGTCTTTAAAATGGAAACATTGTTTAATAATCAAACTTATATAGATGAAACAGAACATGTTTTTCTTGGATGGGATGCTGTAGCTGGTGAAGAACCAAATAGTGTTTGGCATTATATGACTTTCTTTGAAAAACAAAATGATGGCAGTTATCGTCGATTTGATGAAGAACATTATCAAAAAACATATGACGAAAATGAATACAAAAATATATTGAAGCAAGTTGGATTTAAAAATATAAGAACATTGTATGATTTTGATTCTGAAAACCATAATCCAGAAAGTAACAGATTATTTTTTATTGTAAAAAAATAAAGTAAAATCACTCCTTTGATCGTTTATATATTGAAGGAGTGATTTTTAATGTTGGAGAAATTGAAACTATATATTGAAAATTACAAGCAATATAGATATTTGATAATAATATTGGTTTTATTGGTTATTATATTATTAATATTCATTAAGCCAGATGAGTCATCTACAAAAATAGAAGAGAAAAGCAATGTAGATATCCAGGGCAATACTGACAAGAAATATCCAAACGATGGTCAACCAGCAAGTAAGAAATCAACTGACTCTTACAATAAATCTAAGAAAGTTATGGTTGATATAAAAGGTGCTGTTAAACATCCTAATGTATACGAAATGTCAGACACTCAAAGAGTAAAAGATGTACTCTCAAAGGCAATACCCACTGAAAAAGCTGATTTGAATTTAATTAACTTATCAGAGAAACTTGTAGATCAGAAAATGATATATATACCTGAAAAAGGAAAGGAAACTACAATTCGACAAGCATCTATTAGCAGTGGGACAACAAGTAGTATTTCAACAAATCAACAAAAAGTGAATGTGAATACCGCTAAAGAAAGTGAATTAACATCAATAACTGGTTTAGGTCCAACGAAAGCAAAGGCAATTATTGAATACAGAGAGAATAAAGGTAGTTTTAATAAAATTGAACAACTGAAAGAAATAAAAGGTTTTGGTGACAAAACATACGAAAAGCTCAAAGATTATTTGACAGTTTAGTAATTCCGATATGAAATATACATGAAATGTAATAAAATAGTATTATTCTAAGTTTAGCGACAGGAGGCTAATAGATGGACAGAATAAAATGGGAAGAATACTTTATGGCACAGAGTCATCTATTATCATTAAGATCAACATGTACTAGGTTATCTGTTGGGGCAACAATTGTAAAAGACAATAGAATAATTGCTGGAGGATACAATGGATCAGTAGCAGGTGAGGTTCACTGTATTGATGAAGGATGCCTCATGGAAGATAATCATTGTATTAGAACAATACATGCTGAAATGAACGCCTTATTGCAATGTACAAAACAAGGTGTTTCTACTGAAGGTGCAACCATATATGTAACACATTTTCCTTGTTTAAATTGTACTAAATCAATAATTCAAGCTGGAATTAAAAGAATATATTATGCTCAAGATTATCATAATCATGAATATGCAATTCAACTGCTAAAACAATCAGGAATAGAATATAAAAAGATACCATTTGATGCGAGACAAGTAGCAGAATACCTAACGAAGAAGTGACAACTAATTGATATATATTGCTTTAGCATTTTTAGATGGCATCTTGCTAATTTATAATAAGCCGCTTGCTATTACGCTTGCTGGCTTATTAATATTGATTATAATAAGAAGAAAAGTTCACATTTTACTAACAATATTTATATTATGTCAACTTATAATAAGTAATTATTGGTTTTCTAATTACGAAAATACTCAATCCAAAAAAATGGATTGGTTTAAGAATGATCGAAAAGTCAGCGGTACGTATTCTATTTTTGATATTCACGTAAAAAATAAGAAGTTCATTTTAGGTAAGGTTCAAATTAATGATGAAGAAATTACTTTTACTTATTTTCCAAAAAAATTATCAGAGCTTAAAGCTTTAGAAAATCTTCCTAATTATTCTAATTGCTTTGTATTAGGAAAAATTAAAAATGATGTAACTATCAGTATCAAACCTACAGTAACATTTAACAAGTTTGATATTTCTAGTTGCAAATTTGAAACATCAAACGACATATCAACTTATATCGCACTCCATAAACAATATTCATTAAAAAGGTTACGTGACTTTACACCATATTGGCAAAATACTTTTGCAATGATAACAGGGGATGTTAGTTATATAAGTCCTGAAATTTTAGATGTCGAAAAAGAATTAGGAATTTATCATTTGCTAGCGGTAAGTAGCTCGCACGTTGTAGTTATAGCTGCTATTTTTTATTTCTTTTTAAATAGATTTAATGTCCCTAAGTTTACCACACAATTTTTAATTATATTTACTTTGTTTCTATTTGCTTACTACACGAATTTTGCTCCGAGTGCTTTAAGAGCAATATTATGTATGACTTTTGTAATTTTACTCCCCAAAAAGTTTTATACATCCTTAATTGATATTCTCTCAATTGTATTTATCCTCTTGTGCATTTCATCCCCAAATATCATATTTGATATTGGTTTTCAATTTTCTTTCTTAATAACATTCTTTATCCTTATTTCATCACCAATTTTAAAGTCTTTAAAAAGTATACAGTCTGTTTTAGCTATTACTTTTATTTCGCAAGTTTCATCTTTTGTTATTAGTGCTTATTATTTTAATCAAATTCAATGGATTGGCTTTTTTTCAAACCTGCTATTTATACCATACTATTCTTTAATACTGTTTCCTCTCGCAATTTTCACTTATCTCTACATTCAATTATTCACCACAAATCACTTTCTTATAAGTTTAATTAATTTCTTTTATTCGTTACACGATCAATATTTAATAAAAATGTTCAAGTATTTTGAGCAGTTGCGTTGGTTTATTGGTGAACTAAATCATGTTTACGTAACTTATATGGTAATTTGGATAATAATTATTGCTTTATTTACTAACAACTTTATCAAAAGTTCTATTATAATTTTTATTATAGGTAGTATTTTAATTACAAAATTAACGACTCAGCCACAAACTAGATTTACAGCATTAAATGTTGGCCAAGGAGATTCTTTTCTTTTTGAAACTAATAATAAACATCGTATTTTAATTGATACTGGTGGGAAAGCTGACAAAGAAGGAGATATTTTTGAATTTGGTAAAGATAAAGAAAAAAATTCTAATTCTATAAGTAAATATCATATTATGCCCACTTTAAAAAAGAGGGGAATTAGTAATTTGGATTATATTATTATTACTCATCCACATGCAGATCATATTGGTGAACTAGAATATTTAATCAATCACATCAAAATCAAAAATATTATTGTAAATTTACAAAGCTATAATAATAAATTGTTATATTCACTTAAAGATATCTGTGATAAAAATCATATCAAATTACTAAATTCTTCCGACATCAACCAAATTACAATCGATGATAATAAAATTCAATTTCTAGATACTTCTTTTAATGAAAGTAAAGATATTTAAATGACCATTCAATTATGGCAATCATTAAAACACGTAAATATAATATACTAACCACTGGTGATGCAACTGTTAAAAATGAATCAAAATTATTAGCTAATTACTTAATTCCTAGAATTGATATTTTGAAAGTAGGCCATCATGGCAGTAAAACAAGTTCTAGTGAAAAGTTTATAAATAGTATCCATCCTCATTATAGCGTTATTTCGAGTGGTAAAAACAACGCATATAAACTTCCAAATAAAGAAGTAATAGGCCGTCTAAATAAAGTAAATTCTCAAATATATAATACTCAAAAAAATGGACAGATAACATTTAATCTAGATGATGAAATACAAGTATTAACAGAACAATAATAAATCATAGTGTGAATATTCTTTCGTAAATGCTATAATTTTAAAGTATGTAATTTGTTGAGAGGTGCTATTTGTGAAAGAAAACATCATTACAATATATGGAGAAGTACCTGAGCTAATCGAAAAAAAATCAAAAGAAATAGTGGATTCTTATTTACAAGAACCCAAGGATGATTTTAATTTTGTTAGCTTTGACCTAGCAGAAACAGAAATCAATATTTGTATTGAAGAAATTCTCACTCTTCCTTTTTTCTCTGATAAAAAAGTCGTTGTTATAAAAAATGCATATTTATTCACTGGAGAAAAAGGACCAAAAGATCTTAACCAAAATACGGACCAATTATTGGAATTTATTCAAAAATACGATGGCCAAACTTTAGTTGTATTTGAAGTTTATAATCCAAAATTGGATGAGCGAAAAAAATTAGTTAAAACTTTAAAAAAAGAAACTAAACTTATTAAAATTGAACAAATGTCTGAAGATGAAATAAAGAATTGGGTTAAAAATGAACTCAATCAACAATACAAAGATATAAAACAAGATGCTTTAAACCTTTTTATTGAACTGACTGGTATTAATTTTAATTTAATTAAACAAGAACTTGAAAAAATGGTTTTATTTTTAGGAGATCGACCTACGATTGTAAAACAAGATGTGGAGACAATAGTTAATAGAAGTTTAGAACAAAATGTGTTTTTATTAACTGATTACATTCAAAAAGGGCAAAAATCAGAAGCCATTAATTTAGTTAATGACTTAATTATTATGAAAGAAGAACCTATCAAATTGTTGGCCTTAATTACAAGCAATTTCAGATTGTATTATCAATGTAAAATCCTAGCAAATAAAGGTTATAGTCAACAGCAAATTGCTAAAACAGTCGGGGCGCATCCATTTCGTGTTAAGCTTGCCCTTAGAACATCTCGTCAATATGAATTAAGGCAATTAATGAGTATAATAAATGCCTGTGCTGAGACTGATTACAAACTTAAGTCTTCATATATGGATAAACAACTGATTTTAGAATTATTTATCTTATCAATATAAAAAAAGTTCAAGCGATTGCTTGAACTTTTTCATTATTTGTCTGCGCTCATTAATTGTGATTTAATGCGGTCAGCTTTGTTATTGTGGATTAAGTTAGCTTGAGCTGTTTTATCTACTTTCTTAACAGCAACACGTACTAATTCTTGTTTGTTATCAGCATTTTCAGCGATAGCTGCTTTTGCATGTTTCACTGCTGAACGCATGTCATTTTTTTGAGAAATATTTCTTGCTTCAGCTGTTTCATTTGTTCTTACACGTTTAATAGCAGATTTAATATTTGGCATTGAATGTCACCTCCTAAAAGTGATCTATGCTCATCAAATAAATATTTGATTACAACAAGAAATATTTTATCAAATGTACTATTAAACTGCAATCATTTATTTTAACTATGGGTTTCAAGATGACGTAATTTAAAGTAAAATAGAGACTAATGATGGCAATTCTTAATAGATTAAGATAAGTTGCATTAAATACGTAAACACGTTATTATATCAAAGATATCATACATAACGGTCTATTGAATAATACGAAAGTGAGTAGATAGAATGAACAATGAAGAACGTTTAGAACGTCAAAAAAATATACGAAATTTTTCTATCATTGCACATATTGACCACGGAAAGTCGACATTGGCTGATAGAATTTTAGAAAATACAAAAAGTGTAGAAACTAGAGATATGCAAGCGCAATTACTAGACTCAATGGATTTAGAGCGTGAGCGCGGTATTACAATTAAATTAAATGCAGTAAAGCTTAAATATGAAGCTAAAAATGGAGAATCTTATATTTTCCACTTGATTGATACACCAGGACACGTCGATTTTTCCTATGAAGTGTCACGTTCATTAGCAGCATGTGAAGGAGCTATTCTCGTTGTTGATGCTGCTCAAGGCATTGAAGCTCAAACATTAGCAAATGTTTATCTTGCTTTAGATAATGATTTAGAACTGCTTCCTGTCGTGAATAAAATCGATTTGCCAGCTGCAGAACCAGAACGTGTCAAACAAGAATTAGAAGACGTAATAGGTATAGATCAAGATGATGTGGTTCTTGCAAGTGCAAAATCAAACATTGGTATCGATGAAATTTTGGAAAAAATAGTTGAAACTATTCCAGCACCAAGCGGAGACCCATCTGCACCACTTAAAGCACTAATCTTTGATTCGGAATATGATCCATACAGAGGGGTTATTTCATCTATACGAATTGTAGATGGTGTGGTTAAAGCTGGAGATAAAATAAAAATGATGGCAAGCGGTAAAGAATTTGAAGTTACTGAAGTCGGTATTAATACACCTAAACAATTACCAGTTGATGAATTAACAGTAGGTGATGTAGGTTATATCACTGCAAGCATAAAAAATGTAGATGATTCACGTGTAGGTGACACTATTACACACGCTGACCAACCGGCAGAACAACCTTTAAAAGGTTATAAAAAAATGAATCCAATGGTTTATTGTGGTTTATTCCCAATCGATAATAAAAAATATAATGATCTTCGAGAAGCTTTAGAAAAGTTGCAATTAAATGATGCCTCACTTGAGTTTGAACCAGAAACTTCACAAGCATTAGGTTTTGGTTTCCGTACTGGATTCTTAGGCATGTTGCATATGGAGATAATTCAAGAACGTATTGAAAGGGAGTTTGGAATTGAATTAATTGCAACGGCTCCATCTGTAATATATGAATGTATCTTAAAAAATGGAGACAAGGTTATTGTAGATAATCCTTCTAAAATGCCTGAAAGAGACCAAATCGAAGAAATATATGAACCTTATGTTCGAGCGACTATTATGGTGCCGAATGATTATGTAGGGGCAGTAATGGAACTATGTCAACGTAAACGTGGGCAATTTATTAATATGGACTACTTGGATGATATTCGTGTAAATATCATATATGATATACCTTTATCTGAAGTCGTATTTGACTTTTTTGACCAAATTAAATCAAACACTAAAGGGTATGCATCTTTTGATTACGAATTAACAGGCTATAAAGAAAGTAATCTAGTTAAAATGGATATACTTCTCAATGGAGATAAGGTAGATGCATTAAGTTTTATTGTGCATAAGGAATTTGCGTATGAACGTGGTAAAGCCTTAGTAGAGAGGTTAAAAACGTTAATTCCACGACAACAATTCGAAGTACCTGTACAAGCCGCTGTAGGTCAAAAAATAGTTGCTCGTACAAATATAAAATCAATGGGTAAAAATGTATTATCTAAATGTTATGGTGGGGATATTAGCCGTAAACGTAAACTATTAGAAAAACAAAAAGCCGGTAAAGCTAAAATGAAAGCAGTCGGAAATGTTGAAATTCCTCAAGATGCCTTTTTAGCTGTATTAAAAATGGATGAAGATTAATAAAAGGTTGGGGCGATTTACATGTCCCACCTTTTTATTTTGAAGTTCAATCCCTAAGGAGTTAAAAAATGGAAACCAAAAGTGCTTATATTCATATTCCATTTTGTGTGCGAATATGTACATATTGCGATTTCAATAAGTATTTTATTCAAAATCAACCTGTGGACGAATATTTAAATTGTTTAATCAAGGAATTAAGTCAACCAAATAAGAAAGAATTAAATACAATGTTTGTCGGCGGCGGAACACCGACAGCTTTAAGTACTCAACAATTAGAAAAATTATTAAAAGCTATTAATGATAATTATATTATTAAAAATGAATATACATTTGAAGCAAATCCTGATGAGCTAACAAATGAAAAAGTGCAATTATTAAAAGATTATGGTGTCAATCGCCTTTCTATGGGGGTACAAACATTCGATCAATCTTTATTAAAAATACTTGGTAGAACACATAATACAAATGATATTTACCAAGCAGTGAATCTAGCAAACAAATTTGATATTAATTCAATTAGTTTAGATTTAATGTATCATTTACCTGGACAAACAATACATCAATTTGAAGAAAGTTTAGATATAGCATTATCAATGGATATTAATCATATTTCAAGCTATGGTTTAATTCTTGAACCCAAAACACAATTTTACAATATGTACAGAAAAGGTAAATTAAAACTGCCTAATGAAGATTTGGGAGAAGAAATGTATGATTTACTCCTTGATAAAATTCAAAATTCAAATATGCACCAGTATGAAATTTCAAATTTTAGCCAAGTCAATCATGAATCAGAACATAATAAAGTTTATTGGAAAAATGAATATTACTATGGGTTTGGCGCAGGTGCAAGCGGATATGTAGATGGTGTAAGATATTCTAATGTTAACCCAGTTAATCATTATATTAAAAAAATTAAAAATGGAGAAAAACCAATTCTTCAGTCTACAATACCTAATTTTAAAGAACAAATTGAAGAACAAATGTTTTTAGGACTAAGAATGAACAAAGGTGTTTCCAAAAAAACATTTGAAAATAGATTTGATAAACGCCTTGATGATATCTATTCAAATGAATTAAATGATTTGATTAGCAAAGGATTAATCGAAGATAAAGGTGAATATGTCAAATTGACTGAAAGAGGAAAAGTAATAGGAAATGAAGTCTTCGAGGCTTTTTTGATTGATTAAAAAGAACATTTTTCACTACTAATGCTTTAACATTGACTTACTTTGACCAATTTGATAAATTATAATTAGCACTTGAGAGAAGAGAGTGCTAATGAGGTGGAAACATGATTACCAATAGACAACAAAGCATTCTGAATGCCATTGTTGAAGATTATGTTGATTATGGTTTGCCTGTGGGATCTAAAACAGTAATTGAAAGACACCAAGTAAATGTAAGTCCGGCGACAATTCGAAATGAAATGAAAATTTTAGAAGGTATGGGATTGATTGAAAAAGCCCATGCTTCTTCCGGTAGATCGCCATCGATTAAAGGTTTTAGGTACTATGTGGACCAATTGTTGGAAAATACTTCTCCTCGGACAGAATTTAATAATCAGCGTCTCAATAAACTTTTAGCTGATTATAATTACAATTTATCAAATGCATTGAGCGTTTATGCAAATGAATTGTCAATGTCAACTAAATATACTACGTTGATTATGAAACCGAATCAGTCGAAAGATTTAATAACTGATGTTCATTTATTTAACACAGTTGCTCATTTAGTTATAATGGTAATTGTGTTTGAATCAGGCAATGTAGAACACCTGCAATTAGCAGTCCCTGAAAAAATTTCTAAAAATCGGTTAGTTCAAATAGCTAACTATATTAAGAGTATATTTAATGCTGATATGAGAAATGATTTTTCAGATGAGACATTTATGCATTCAAATGACTATTTGATTGTTAATCAATTAATCGATTTGTTAAATCAACGATTAAATGATATTACTACTGATATTTTTTTTGGTGGTAAAGCGAATTTAATAGATACTTTGAATGAACAAAATGTTAACTCTATCCAACAAATTCTTCAATATTTAGAGTCCAATAAGATATTGAAATTATTTGAAGATGATAATCACTCTGGTATCGATGTAAAAATCGGTCAAGAAATTGATAATGGTTTAGAAGATATTTCGATTATTCTAAGCGATTATCACATTGACAATCATCTTAAAGGGCACGTAGCAGTTATTGGACCGACAGCTATGCGTTATCAAAATGTGATTCAATTACTATATAAAGTCTAGTAATTAAGTAGTATTGGAGGACAGAAAATGACAGAAAAAGATCAATCAGTTAATAATGAAGAATTTGCTGAAAAAGAAGATAACACAGCAAAAGATTCGAATACTGACGAACAAATTGAAAAAACTGCAAGTGAAGATGATGTACAAAATGATTCTTCAGCAGTTGATGACAAAGAAAAAGAAATCCAACAATTAAAAGAAGAAGTAAACGAACAAGAAGAAAAGTATTTACGTCTTTACGCAGAATTTGAAAATTACAAAAGACGTATTCAAAATGAAAATCAAACATTAAAAACTTATCAAGCTCAGTGTGTTCTAACAGATATCCTTCCTACAATCGATAATATAGAACGTGCGCTTCAAATTGAAGGTGAGGATGAATCATTTAAATCTCTTCAAAAAGGAGTTCAGATGGTTTATGAAAGCTTATTGAGAGCTTTAGAAGAAAACGGTTTAGAAAAAATTGAAGCTGTTGGTCAGCAATTTGATCCAAATTTCCATCAAGCAGTTATGCAAGATGAAGATGATTCGTTTGAATCAAATGCTGTTACTCAAGAACTTCAAACTGGTTATAAGTTGAAAGATCGTGTATTACGACCTTCAATGGTAAAAGTAAACCAATAATAATTTTTATAATTAACTATACAACAAATGAAAATAGGAGGAATTTTTAGTTATGGGTAAAATTATAGGTATTGACTTAGGTACAACAAATTCTTGCGTGGCTGTTTTAGAAGGCGACGAACCTAAAGTTATTCAAAATCCAGAAGGTGCTCGCACAACTCCATCAGTTGTAGCATTCAAAAACGGCGAAACACAAGTAGGTGAAGTTGCTAAACGTCAAGCAATCACAAATCCTAATACTATCCAATCTATTAAACGTGAAATGGGTACTGATTACAAAGTAGACGTTGATGGAAAAAATTATACACCACAAGAAATTTCAGCAATGATTTTACAAAACTTAAAAAGCACTGCTGAAAGCTATTTAGGTGATAAAGTAGATAAAGCCGTTATTACAGTTCCAGCTTATTTTAATGATGCTGAGCGTCAAGCAACAAAAGATGCTGGTAAAATCGCAGGTCTAGAGGTAGAACGTATTATTAATGAACCAACTGCCGCAGCTTTAGCATATGGTCTAGATAAAACTGAACAAGACGAAAAAGTATTAGTATTTGACCTTGGTGGCGGTACTTTCGACGTTTCTATTCTTGAATTAGGAGATGGCGTATTCGAAGTATTATCTACTGCTGGTGACAATAAATTAGGTGGCGATGATTTCGACCAAGTTATTATTGACTACCTTGTTGAAGAATTCAAAAAAGAAAATGGTATCGACTTATCTCAAGATAAAATGGCGTTACAACGTTTGAAAGATGCTGCTGAAAAAGCTAAAAAAGATTTGTCTGGTGTCTCTCAAACTCAAATTTCATTACCATTTATCTCAGCGGGAGAAAGTGGTCCATTACACTTAGAAATTACATTAACTCGTTCTAAATTTGAAGAGTTATCAGATGAATTAGTACGTCGTACTATGGGGCCAACTCGTCAAGCATTAAGCGATGCTGGTTTATCAAGTAATGATATTGATGAAGTAATATTAGTTGGTGGTTCAACTCGTATTCCAGCTGTACAAGAAGCTGTTAAAAAAGAAGTTGGAAAAGAACCAAATAAAAGTGTTAACCCAGATGAAGTTGTTGCAATGGGTGCAGCTATCCAAGGCGGCGTGATTTCTGGCGATGTTAAAGACGTAGTATTATTAGACGTTACACCATTATCATTAGGTATTGAAATCATGGGCGGACGTATGAACACATTAATCGAAAGAAATACAACTATCCCAACATCTAAATCACAAGTATACTCAACTGCTGCAGATAACCAACCTGCTGTTGATATTCATGTATTACAAGGTGAACGCCCAATGGCATCTGACAATAAAACATTAGGAAGATTTTCATTAACTGATATTCCACCAGCTCCACGTGGTGTTCCTCAAATCGAAGTAACTTTCGATATTGATAAAAACGGTATCGTTAATGTAACTGCTAAAGATTTAGGAACTAATAAAGAGCAAAACATTACTATCGAATCAAGTTCTGCTTTATCAGATGATGAAATCGATCGCATGGTTAAAGATGCTGAACAAAATGCTGAAGAAGATAAAAAACGTCGTGAAGAAAGTGACCTTAGAAATGAAGCAGACAGCTTAGTATTCCAAGTTGATAAAACTCTAAAAGATTTAGGTGATAATGTTTCTGAAGATGACAAAAAACAAGCTGAAGATAAAAAAGAAGCATTAAAATCAGCACTTGAAGGTCAAGATTTAGAAGACATTAAAACTAAAAAAGAAGAACTTGAAAAAGTCGTTCAAGAACTATCTATGAAAGTTTATCAACAAGCTCAACAAGGCGATGCTGCAGGTTCAAATCAAAGCGACGTTGAAGATGCTGAGTACACTGAAGTTAAAGACGATGATGATAAAAAAGACAATAAATAATTGATTTTCATATCAATTTTTAAAGCTGCAATAAAATAGAATATTCTTTGCGGCTTCTTGAATTAAAATTTAAGTCAAAGCCAATGAACAATTGGCTTTGACTTTTTATTATTTAACCAACTATACTTTATAAGTGTAAAAATTGAAAAATGTATTTAATAGATAAGGAGAGATCACAGTGGCAAAAAGAGACTATTATGAAGTCTTGGGTGTCAGCAAAGATGCGTCAAAAGACGAAATCAAAAAAGCTTACCGTAAATTGTCCAAAAAATATCACCCAGATATTAACCAAGAAGAAGGCGCCGAAGAAAAATTTAAAGAGATATCAGAAGCTTATGAAGTATTGAGTGATGAAAATAAGCGTGCTAATTATGACCAATTCGGCCACGATGGTCCCCAAGGTGGTTTTGGAGGACAAGGATTTGGTGGCGGCCAAGACTTTGGTGGTTTTGGTGGCGGCTTCGAAGATATATTCAGCTCATTCTTTGGCGGAGGTGCACAACGAGACCCTAATGTACCACGCAAAGGTGATGATTTACAATATACAATGACGGTAACCTTTGAAGAAGCTGCATTTGGTACTGAAAAAGAAATTTCTATTCGTAAGCAAGTAAAATGTGAGACTTGCGATGGATCTGGTGCTAAACCAGGTTCTAAGAAAAAAACTTGCCATTATTGTAATGGTTCAGGTCATGTTTCAGTAGAGCAAAATACTATTTTGGGACGTGTAAGAACTGAAAAAGTTTGTCCTGTTTGTAATGGAACAGGAGAAGAAATAGAAGAACCTTGTCCAACATGTCATGGTAAGGGAACTGAAACTAAAAATGTTAAAATTAAAGTTAAAGTACCAGAAGGTGTTGACAATGACCAACAAATCCGTTTAGCTGGTGAAGGCGCTCCAGGTCACAATGGCGGACCTCAAGGTGACTTATACGTTGTATTCCGTGTGGAACCTTCTGATACTTTCGAACGTGAAGGTGACGATATTTTCTATAACTTAAACGTCAGCTTCCCTCAAGCTGCTTTAGGAGATGAAATCAAAGTTCCTACCTTGAAAGGGCATGTTATGCTAAGTGTTCCTGAAGGTACTCAAAATGGCAAACAATTCCGTATGAAAGAAAAAGGTATTAAGAATGTTCATGGTTATGGATATGGTGATTTATTTATCAATATTAATGTAGTAACACCTACAAAATTAAATGATAAACAAAAATCTATAATGCGCGAATTTGCAGAAGTAAGCGGTGAAGAAATCACTGAGCAACCAACTAATTTCAAAGAACGAGCTCGTAGATTCTTTAAAGGAGAATAGATACCTATGAACTGGATGGAAGTTTCAATTGTTATTAATCATGAAGTACAAGAGTTTGTAACGAGTATACTTGAAGAAAATGAATCTAATGGAGTAGTAATTGAAGACTCTAAAGATTTAGATGGAGAATTAGCCGATAAATTCGGTGAGATTTATGAACTAGACCCAAATGATTATCCTGATACAGGCGTTCGTGTTAAAGCTTATTTTAATGAAATAGATTATTCTGAAGAGCTTAAAAATCAGCTTTTACGTAATATACAAGAACTTGCAGAACTAGATAAAAATATTTTTGATTATAATGAACAAATAATAAAAGAATCCGACTGGGAAAATGAATGGAAAAATTATTTTCATCCTTTTAAAGCATCTAAAAACTTTACAATAGTACCTAGTTGGGAAACTTATCAAAAAGAAAGTGATTCTGAACTTTGTATAGAATTAGATCCTGGTATGGCATTTGGTACTGGTGATCATCCAACTACAAGTATGTGTTTAAATGCTATAGAACAATATGTAAAACCAAGTGACAGTGTGATCGATGTAGGTACTGGCTCAGGAATCTTAAGTATCGCTTGCCACTTGCTTGGTGTAAGACATATTAAAGCTGTCGATTTGGATGAATTAGCTGTAAGAGTAGCTAAAGAAAATTTCGAAAAAAATTCATGTGAAAATGCAATTGAAACGACAACCGGCAATTTATTAAAAGGTGAAACAAATAAATATGATGTTGTTATTGCAAATATCTTAGCTCATATTATTGAAGAAATGATAGAAGACGCTTATAATACTTTAAATGAAGAGGGTCGCTTTATCACTTCAGGTATTATTATAGAGAAGAGCGATGAAATAATTGAACATATGAAGCGTGTAGGTTTCAATATCATTTCTATTAATCACGACAACGGTTGGGCATGTATCGTTGGAGAGAAAGTGAGCAATTAATATGCAAAGATATTTTATAAATCAAAACGCTGATATAAATCAGCGTTTTTTTATTACTGAAAAAGAAGATATTCACCATATTAGTACTGTAATGAGAAATCAACCTAATGATTTTATCATCGTTACATTTAATCATGGTAAAGTTTATAAGTGTAAAATAATCTCTATACATAATGAAGAGATAGAAATTGAATTAAATGAAGAACTTAATTCTGATACTGAACTACCAGTTGAGGTTACAATTTGCAGTGGCTTATTAAAAGCTGACAAATATGAATGGTTACTACAAAAATGTACTGAACTTGGAGCTTCTCATTTTATTCCTGTACAAATGGATCGGTCTATTGTGAAACTGAACCAAAACAAAATCGAGAAAAAATTAGTAAGATGGAATAAAATTGTTAAAGAAGCAGCTGAACAAAGTTACCGTCTAATTATACCTACATTCGAATTTATATCGAATTTAAAGCAAGTATATGTTAATATAGATAAATATGATTATGTGCTTGTCGCATACGAAGATGCTGCAAAAGAAGGAGAAATTAGTCAATTAAAAAAGACACTGCAACAATTCCAAAGTGGCAATCGTATTTTAATAGTTTTTGGTCCAGAAGGTGGGCTAAGTGAAGAAGAAGTTGCATTATTCCAAGGAAATAGTGAAATAGTTGGTCTAGGCAAACGGATTCTTCGAGCTGAAACTGCTCCATTGTATGCGTTAAGTGCTATAAGTTATGAAAAAGAATTAATGGGGTGAAAATGATGTCAACAGTAGCTTTTCATACCTTAGGTTGTAAAGTTAACCATTATGAAACTGAAGCGATTTGGCAATTATTTAAAGATGCTGGTTATGATCGTGTAGAATTCGATACTAACGCCGATGTCTTTGTTATAAATACATGTACTGTAACGAATACTGGAGATAAAAAGAGTAGACAAATTATAAGACGAGCTATTCGAAAAAATCCAGATGCGGTTGTTTGTGTTACAGGTTGTTATGCACAAACGTCGTCTGCTGAAATAATGGAAATTCCTGGGGTCGACGTTGTTGTAGGTACACAAGACCGTACAAAACTACTTGATTATATTGAAGAATTTAAGGTTGAACGCCAACCTATTAATGGTGTTGGAAATATTATGAAAAATAGAAAATATGAAGAATTAGAAGTGCCATACTTTACTGATAGAACACGTGCTTCTCTTAAAATACAAGAAGGTTGTAATAACTTCTGTACTTTTTGTATAATTCCTTGGGCACGCGGTTTAATGCGATCTAGAGATCCTGAAAAAGTAGTTGAACAAGCAACAACATTAGTGAATTCTGGATACAAAGAGATTGTACTAACAGGTATTCATACAGGTGGTTATGGTCAAGATTTGAAAGATTATAATTTAGCTCAATTATTACGTGATCTTGAAACAATTGATGGACTCGAGCGTATTAGAATTTCTTCAATTGAAGCTAGTCAATTAACTGATGAAGTTATTAATGTTATTTCAAATTCTAATAAAGTAGTACGTCATCTGCATGTACCACTTCAATCAGGTTCAGATAGTGTTCTTAAAAGAATGCGAAGAAAATATTCAATGGCGCATTTTTCCGAACGCCTGATGAAATTACATGAAGCATTGCCTGGGTTAGCTGTTACAAGTGATGTTATTGTAGGATTCCCTGGAGAAACAGAAGAAGAATTCCAAGAAACATATGATTTCATTTTAAAACATCACTTTTCTGAACTGCATGTTTTCCCTTATTCTGCACGTACTGGTACACCGGCGGCTAGAATGGATGACCAAATTGATGAAAGTATTAAAAATGAACGTGTTCATAAACTAATTGAATTAAGCAATCAGTTAGCTAAAGAATATGCTTCTCATTTTGAAAATGAAGTATTAGAAGTAATACCAGAAGAAGCTGGAGAAGCACCTGGTACTCTTGTTGGGTATGCCGATAATTACATGAAAGTTGAATTTGAAGGTGACGATTCATTAATAGGAGAGTTGGTTCGTGTTAAAATTACACAAGCTGGATATCCATTGAATCAAGGACATGTAGTTAGAGTTATTGACCATGCATCTAACCGTAGTGAATTTACTGCTATTATTTAAGATTCAAAAAATTAATTATTCTAATTGACCCCAACTATCATATATATTATACTTATGAATGCGTAGCATATAGTTATGCTATGTATATGAAAATAAAGTTCCGTTGATATTTGGAGGGAGGGAAATACAGATGTCTAAAACAGTAGTCCGTAAAAACGAATCACTTGAAGATGCTTTACGCCGTTTCAAACGCTCAGTTTCAAAAAGCGGTACAATTCAAGAAGTACGTAAACGTGAATTTTACGAAAAACCAAGTGTTAAACGTAAAAAGAAATCAGAAGCTGCACGTAAACGTAAATTTAAATAATTGATATGTCTGTTGACTCCCTCAACAACAAATATGAATTATATAAATGCAGTTTTCGAAGGTCATATATATTACCAATTCAGGTAGTATTTATGGCCTTTTTCTTTTATTTTAAAATCAAAATATATTTTCTATAAATTCACTCTTTTATAACTATAATTCCTTTAAGTAGTCATGTATAATGAAAATGAGAGCGAGGTGAATTTATGTCACATCCAACTGGAATTTTACATAATATTTCAGTGTTTCAGACTAGTCAAAGCCCCTTTATGCAATATTTAGGTGAGATTATTACAAGTCCTCTTGTATCGTTAATCTTGACTTGCATCATTTTTCTTGGTTTCCTATATCAACTTTATTCAAAACGTACAAATTTTGCTGGAATTATTGCCGCGCTAGCCTTATTAATCCTTTTTTTAGGTTATTTAATTCAAGGAGAAGTATCATTAATTTCAATCGGTCTTTTTATAATTGGCATAATACTTCTTATTATTGAATTTTTTATAGTCGGAGCGATTATTGGGATAATCGGTATTGTTTTGATTGCGATAAGTATGATTATGTTAGGCAATAATATTTTATGGATGTTAATAAATGTTGTTATTGCATTTATTTTATCAATTATTGAATGGGTGATATTGGTGAAAGGGTTTAATAAAAAGCTGTCTTTATTTGAAAAAGTTATATTAAGGGATTCTACGACTTCTGAAGCCGGATATACTTCACATGATGACCGCTCTGATTTAGTAGGTCAAATTGCTGAAACTCTTACAGAACTTCGACCAGCAGGTATAATATCTTTGAATGATGAACGTATTGATGCTGTTTCGGACGGCACATTTATTCAACGCGGTGTCAAAGTAAAAGTAACCCAAGTTGAAGGTACAAGAGTAGTAGTAAGGGAATTACCTCAAAATAGTTAAATTATAAAGGAGAGTCTATATGTTAATACCACTTATTATTATTATTGTGATTGCGATAATTGCATTATTGATCTTATTTTCATTTGTGCCGATTGGGTTATGGATTTCAGCAATTGCTGCAGGCGTAAAAGTAAATATCGGTACATTAATTGGAATGCGCTTAAGACGCGTTTCACCTCGAAAAGTAATTGCTCCATTAATCAAAGCTCATAAAGCAGGTTTAAATCTTACTACAAATCAACTTGAGTCACATTACTTAGCAGGAGGAAATGTGGATAGAGTTGTAGATGCTAACATTGCTGCACAACGTGCTGACATTAATCTTCCATTTGAACGAGGTGCTGCTATTGATTTAGCTGGACGTGATGTACTTGAGGCTGTTCAAATGTCAGTAAATCCTAAAGTAATTGAAACACCATTTATTACAGGTGTAGCAATGAATGGTATTGAAGTAAAAGCTAAAGCAAGAATCACAGTACGCGCTAACATTTCTAGATTAGTTGGTGGTGCTGGCGAAGAAACAATTATTGCTCGTGTAGGTGAGGGTATAGTTTCGACAATCGGTTCTAGTGAGCACCATACTGTAGTTTTAGAAAATCCTGACAATATTTCTAAAACTGTTTTAAGTAAAGGTCTGGATTCTGGTACAGCCTTTGAAATTTTATCAATTGATATTGCTGATGTAGACATTGGTAAGAATATCGGTGCAGACTTACAAACTGAACAAGCACTGGCTGATAAAAATATTGCACAAGCAAAAGCTGAAGAACGTCGTGCAATGGCTGTAGCTTCTGAACAAGAAATGAAAGCAAAAGTACAAGAAATGCGTGCGAAAGTTGTAGAAGCAGAATCTGAGGTTCCGCTAGCAATGTCTGAGGCGCTTAGAAAAGGTAATATCGGTGTAAAAGATTATTATAATTTAAAGAATATTGAAGCTGATACAGGAATGCGCGAATCTATTAATCAAAGAACACATTCAGATGATAACGAGTCACCAGATAAGTAAAAGAGGTGATTAAATGAGTATTGGTCTCATAATTTTTATTATAAGTATTGTTATTTCATTAATTACTGCAATCAATGATAAAAGCCATAAAAAGCGCCAAAATCAACAACCTAGAACTCAACAACCACGTCAACAACCAAGCGCTGAAAGAAAAGAGAAAAAAAGCATTTTCGAACAATTAGGAGAAACATTTGAAGAATTACAAAAGGAATTTGATGATTCTTCAAAAAATGTTTCAAATGACAAAAAGCCTAATACAAGTCAATCCAGAAGAATTGAAAATGTTGATCGTAGTCGCGACAGAACAAACCGCCAAGTCGAAGAGAACAGAACACAATCCAGAAATGTCAGCCAAAAGGATTTGGAGGCTATCCAGGAATTGAATGATTCATTAAATAATGAATTGACATCTTATAGATCTGACATAGATCGAGAAAAAGAAAAGCAACTAGCTATAATTGAAAGACGTGCTCAAAAAATTATCAATGATAAATACCTTTCAAATAGAGCTAAACAAGTAAGGTTGAAACAATTATTTTCTGACAGAAACATGCTAGGAAATCAACAAAATCAAAACTTACGCTTTGACGATAATGAAATATTGAATGGTATTATATGGTCAGAAATTTTAAAAAAGCCGAAACAACTTCAATAAAAATTTATTAAGATTAGGTGCCAATTTTTGGTACCTAATTTTTTTAGGTTCGACCATAATCATTATCGGATTATAAATACAAGAGAACATGATATAATAAGGGCATGAATATGTAGGAATTATAGCTAAGTCCGTAAATTCCGTTCGAAATAATATTCTGCATCTTAAATTTAATACTACAGACTACAAGATAGCTGTATTTACGAAAAGGAGTTAATGTATGCCAGGAATAATAGTTATTGATGATATCAATCAAGCCCAAGCTCTAATTGGAAATAACGATGAAAACATACAAGCAATTGAAGAAGCATTTGAAGTTATTATACATGCGAGAGGGCAAGAAATAGCTGTAAAAGGGCAACAACAAGAGGAAATTGAAAAAGCAGAAGCTGTTATCAAAAACTTACTTAAAGTAATTGATCAAGGTGTGACAATCAATCTCAAAGATGTAGAAGCAGCAATTAAAATGGCCCAGAAAGGTTCAATCAATCATTTAGTCGATTTATATGATGAATCGATTACAAAAGATGCATATGGTAAAACAATTCGTGCTAAAACTATGGGTCAAAGACTATATTTAAATGCGATGAAACATAATGATTTAGTATTTGGTATTGGACCTGCGGGGACAGGTAAAACATTCTTAGCTGTTGTTTATGCTGCAAAAGAATTAAGACAAGGTAATGTGAAAAGAATAGTGTTGACTCGTCCTGCTGTTGAAGCTGGTGAATCACTTGGATTTTTACCAGGTGATTTAAAAGAAAAAGTTGATCCTTATTTGCGACCTTTATATGATGGTTTGCATACGGTTTTAGGACCTGAGCAAACTGCTAGATTTATTGAAAGAGGTATAATAGAAGTCGCGCCATTAGCTTATATGCGTGGACGCACTTTAGATGATGCATTTGTTATTTTAGATGAAGCACAAAACACAACTCATGCACAAATGAAAATGTTTTTAACTAGATTAGGTTTCGGATCTAAAATGGTTGTGACAGGTGATATGACACAAGTTGATTTACCACGCGGAATTAAAAGTGGTTTAAAACAGGCGGTTAAAAGACTGGCTGGTGTAAAAGGCATTAGTGTTCAAAAATTAGACCAAAGTGATGTTGTACGTCATCCACTGGTAAGTAAAATTATCGACCGTTATGAAGGGGATGAATAATCAAAATGTTTACAATTGATTTTACAGATCATACTGGCGAAGTAAATTCAGAATGGTATCAACAAATAGATAACTTGCTTACTTTTGCAAAAAAGGAAGAAAAAATTGAAGATGATGCAGAATTATCTGTTACTTTCGTAAATAAGCAAGAAATTCAAGAAATTAATAGAGACTATAGAAATAAAGATAAAGTTACAGATGTAATTTCATTTGCACTAGAAGAAGATGAACCGGATATTGAAGGTTTAGATATGCCAAGAGTTCTTGGAGATATAATAATTTGTGCTGATGTCGCTAAAGAACAAGCAGAAGAATATGGCCACTCCTTCGAAAGGGAGTTAGGGTTTTTAGCACTGCATGGTTTTCTACATTTACTTGGGTATGATCATATGAATGAAGCAGATGAAAAAGAGATGTTTGGACGTCAAAAACTAATTTTAGATAATTATGGTTTGACGAGAGATTAGCAAATGAAACGATTTAAATACCCTATTCATGGTTTTATAACTATTATAAAAAAAGATAAGAATTATTTACTACATCTTTTAACTGCAATTGTAGTTATATCAGCAGGTATTTTATTTGGCATCTCAAAAATAGAATGGTTAGTAATCATACTTTTAATTGCACTAGTATTATCATTTGAGGCAATAAATACTGCAGTAGAGTATGTAGTAGATTTAGTAACGGATGAATATAAGCCACTTGCTAAGCGAGCAAAAGATACAGCAGCTTTAAGCGTACTTGTCATCTCAATTGCTGCGGGTATTATTGGTCTTATAATTTTTATCCCTTACATTTTTAAATAATCAATAAAAGAGGGAATTATATGGCTTATACAAATGAACATTTTAAAAAGGTAAGAGAAGCTCAAAGCCGTTCTTATTCACCGTATAGCAAATTTAAAGTAGGCGCATATCTACGTACGAAAGACGGGAATGAATTTTATGGTGCAAACGTTGAAAATGCTGCATATGGAGAGGCCATTTGTGCTGAACGCTCAAGTCTAGTCGCAGCAATCAGCCAAGGCTATAATCCTGGTGACTTTGAATCTCTTACAATTACAGTAGATGCAGATAATCCATCATCACCTTGTGGTTCTTGTCGCCAAGTAATTAAAGAGTTATGTGATGATGATATGCCAATTTACTTAACCAATCATAAAGGCGATATGATTGAAACTAATATTAACGACTTACTTCCATTAGGATTTTCAGGAAAGGATTTGAATATATGACAGAACATAAATCTGGGTTTGTTGCTATTATTGGCAGACCCAATGTAGGTAAATCTACATTTATGAACAGGGTTCTTGGACATAAAATTGCAATTATGTCTGATAAAGCTCAAACAACAAGAAATAAAATACATGGGGTTATGACAGAAGACGATGCTCAAATAATTTTTGTAGATACTCCAGGTATTCACAAGCCCAAACATAAATTGGGTGATTATATGATGAAAGTTGCTAAAAATACACTTACGGAAGTAGATGCAGTCATTTTTATGGTCAATGCTAATGAAGAAATAGGCCGTGGCGATGAATATATCATGGAGATGTTAAAAAATATTAAAACTCCAGTATTTTTAGTTATTAATAAAATTGATCTTGTGCATCCAGACCAAATTATGCCTATCATTGAAAGCTACGAGAAACATATGCATTTTACTGAAGCTGTACCAATGTCAGCGTTGGAAGGATTAAATGTAGACCACTTTATTAATGTACTAAAATCATATATGCCAGAAGGCCCTCAGTATTATCCAGATGGACAAATTTCTGACCATCCTGAACAATTTGTAGTGAGTGAATTAATACGTGAAAAAGTATTACATCTAACAAGTGAAGAAATTCCACACTCAATTGGTGTCAATGTAGACCGTATGGTAAAACAATCTGAAGACAGAGTTAGAATTGAAGCAACAATTTATGTTGAAAGAGATTCTCAAAAAGGGATTGTAATTGGCAAAGGTGGTAAAAAATTAAAAGAAATTGGCAAGAGGGCCAGAATTGATATTGAAAACTTGTTAGGATCAAAAGTTTATCTTGACCTCTGGGTAAAAGTTCAAAAAGATTGGCGTAACAAAGTCAATTTTATCCGTCAAATGGGTTATATTGAAGACCAAGATTAATTAGAAAAGGTCGGTGAATCCTCTAATGTTGATGAAACAGAAGGGAATTATCATTAAATCAGTCGACTATGGAGAATCCGATAAAATCATCACGATTTTAAACGAAAATGGTGCTAAAGTGCCATTAATGGTTAAAAGAGCTAAAAAAAGCAAAACAGGTTTGCAAGCAAATACACAATTATTTGTTCATGGATTATTTATCTATGCTAAGTTGAGAGGTCTCGGTATATTAAACTCGATAGATGTTATCAATCAAAATTATCAGTTGAGACTAGATATTTATGATAGTAGTTTTGCAGCATTGTGTGCTGAAATAATAGATAAATCAATGGAAGATGAAGAAATTTCTAATTTCAATTTTAAACTTTTAGAATTTTGTTTAAATCGAATCAAAGAGAAAGATAGCGCGCAATTGATGTCGATAATTGTATTGCTAAAAAAAATGCCATCTTTTGGCTTCAGTATTGATTTTGATAAATGTTCAATTTCAGAAGAAAACGATCAATCTAAATTAATTGCTTTTAGTTTTAAATATCATGGTGTTATTTCTGAACAATATATTGATCGTGATCCTCATGCTATTAATATTTCAAATAAAACATTATATTTAATGGATATTCTACAAAAATTACCCATAGACAACATGAATCATCTAAATATACATCAAAATATTCTAAATGAAATGTCTGATTTATTAATTATGTTGTATAGAGAGTATTCTGGTATTTTCTTCAAAAGTCAGAAACTAATAAACCAATTAAAACGTTTGGAAGCTAAATGAAAAGAACGCCGTATCTGTTAATCTACGGCGTTCTTTTCTTCATTTATATTAGAATCTTACTTTTTCAGAAATGAAATCATTCAGTTCTGAAATAGGCATACGTACTTGTTCCATTGAATCTCTGTCACGAACTGTAACTTGTTGATCTTCAAGAGAATCAAAATCAAAAGTGATACAGTAAGGTGTACCAATCTCATCTTGACGACGATAACGTTTACCAATTGATTGAGATTCATCAAAATCAACTGTGAAGTTCTCGCTTAACTGTTCATATACTTTAATTGCTTCTTCTGATAATTTTTTACTTAATGGTAAAACAGCTGCTTTATACGGCGCAATTGCAGGGTGGAAGTGTAATACTGTTCTTTCATCTTTACTACCTTCGACGCCTTCACGATCATAAGCATCACAAAGGAAAGCTAATGTTACACGGTCAGCACCTAGTGAAGGCTCAATGCAATACGGAATGTATTTTTCATTAGTTTCTGGATCGTGATATTTGAAATCGTCGCCTGAAAATTCACTATGTTGTTTTAAGTCATAATCAGTACGGCTTGCAATTCCCCATAGTTCTCCCCAACCAAACGGGAATTTATATTCAATATCAGTAGTTGCATTAGAATAGTGAGATAATTCATCTTCATCATGATCACGAAGACGAATACTATCATTTTTGATACCTAAGTCTAAAAGCCATTTTTCAGCAAATGTTTTCCAATAGTTTTGCCATTCGATTTCTTCTCCTGGTTTGCAGAAGAATTCTAATTCCATTTGTTCGAATTCACGAGTTCTGAAGATAAAATTACCTGGTGTTATTTCATTACGGAATGATTTACCAATTTGACCAATACCAAATGGTAATTTCTTACGCATAGAACGTTGCACATTTTTATAATTTACAAATATACCTTGCGCTGTTTCTGGACGTAAAAATATTTCATTAGTTGAATCTTCAGTAACACCTTGGAAAGTTTTAAACATTAAATTGAATTGTCTAATATCAGTCCAATTTGAAGTGCCGCTAACTGGGTCTTTAATTCCTTCTTCATCAATAATACGTTTCATTTCATCAAAGCTTAATCCATCAGCAATGAAATTTTCGTCACCTTTTTCATTTTGCATATAATCTTCGATTAGCTTATCTGCTCGATAACGGATTTTGCTATCTTTGTTATCGATCATTGGATCATTAAAGTTCCCTAAATGACCTGATGCTTCCCATGTTCTAGGGTTCATTAAAATAGCAGCATCTAGTCCGACATTATATGGTGATTGAGAAATGAATTTTTTCCACCATGCTTGTTTAATATTATTTTTTAATTCGACACCTAAAGGACCATAGTCCCATGTGTTTGATAAACCACCATAAATTTCACTACCTGGAAAAACGAAACCTCTATGCTTCGCAAGTTGTACAACAGAATCCATATCTTTTGCCATTTTTCAACACTCCTCTTTTTAAATAAAAAAAACGCCCCAAGATAACGAAATAAGCATTTCGAAATCTTGGGACGAGTTATTTTAAATTATCATAATTAATTATAACCCGCGGTTCCACCCAAATTAGTGTAGACACTCGCTTAAATTATTAAATTTTCAGGCCAATTTGTTTGTTAAGCTCTCACCGTCCTTAACTCGCTTCATATCTCATTCTAATGCATCTCAAATTTAAATACAAGTAAATATATCATTTGCTATCCAAAAGATAATATTGTTTGAGTAACCAGTTAATCAATATGTTTAAAATGGTTTAAATTATAAAAATTATTGGATTAAGTAAGTCAATAGAATATTAAAAAACTCAATATCTGAATTACACTTCATATTGTCTCCAAATAATGAGATAATAATTATTGGAAAATTAGTATGACTCATTATATAATACATTTCGAAGAAAAAAAGTAATAATAGTAGGGTGATGAGAAGGGGTGAAGACATATAGAACTGAGTAATAGGCAAAGTGAAATAGTTGAAATAGTAAAACACAATGGCCCAATAACTGGAGAAAAAATTGCCGAACAATTAAGTTTAACTAGGGCTACATTAAGACCAGATTTAGCAATCCTCACAATGTCAGGATTTTTAGAAGCAAGACCACGTGTCGGTTATTTCTATTCTGGAAAGTCAACTAATCAATTGTTAACTGAGAAATTAAGACAATATATTGTAAAAGATTATCAATCACTTCCAATTATATTAAAAAGTGATATGTCAGTGTATGAAGCAATATGTACTATTTTCCTTGAAGACGTCAGTACATTGTTTGTTGTTAATCAGAACAATGATTTCATTGGTGTTTGCTCCAGAAAAGATTTATTAAGAGCATCGATGATTGGGGAAGATATACATACTATGCCAATAAGTGTTATAATGACACGCATGCCAAATCTAACATACGTAAAAGAAAATGATTTACTCGTATTAGCTGCTCAATTAATGATAGAAAAAGAAATCGATTCTATACCTATCGTGAGAGGTAAAGATAATGGCAAGCTCGAAGCAATCGGCCGTATATCCAAAACAACAATTACAAAATTATTTGTATCTATTTTTGACGAGTAGGTGAATTTTTTAATGCAAAAGATAAAAATAATTATTGCATCTGATTCAGTAGGGGAAACAGCAGAACAAGTTGCAAAGGCGTGTGTTTCCCAATTCAATTCCAAAAACTTCAAAAGCGAAATTGTACGTTATCCTTATATAGAAACAATTGAAAATGTAGATGAAGTTATTGAAATAGCTAAAGAAAACGAATTAAATATTGTAGTATTTACATTGGTCAAACCAGATATTAAACAGTATATGGAGGAGCGTTTGGCTGAAAATAAAATCAAACATGTTGATATAATGGGCCCGCTCATGAGTATACTTACAGACAAAATTGATGAACAACCTTATTGCGAACCGGGTATAGTGCATAAACTTGATGAAGCATATTTCAAAAAAATTGAAGCCATCGAATTTGCAGTTAAATACGATGATGGAAAAGATCCTAAAGGTTTACCGAAAGCTGATATTGTTTTAATAGGTATTTCTCGAACTTCTAAAACACCGTTATCTCAATTCTTAGCGCACAAAAGATATAAAGTAATGAATATCCCAATTGTTCCTGAAATCAATCCACCTGAAGCATTATTTGAAATTGACCCGAAAAAATGTATTGCTTTAAAAATAAGCGAAGAAAAACTCAATAAAATTAGAAAAGAACGATTAAAGCAACTAGGTTTAGGTGACTCGGCAAGATATGCAACCGGTCAACGAATCCAAGAAGAATTAGAGTATTTTGATAACATCGTTAATAAAATTGGTTGCCCAGTAATTGATGTTTCTGATAAAGCAATTGAAGAAACTGCAAACGATATTATGTACATTATTGAGCAAAATAAAACAAATAAATCTGAATAACATTAAAAACGCTGATAACACAAATCAGCGTTTTTGAATTCAATATATTTTTAAGCAAAATCCTTTCTTAGATCACATAAAATGTTATAATTATATAACTAAATCTATGCAGGTGGTTAGTTTGCGAATTGAACAATCAGTAATCAATGAAATAAAAGATAAAACAGATATATTAGACATAGTGAGCGAATATGTAAAGTTAGAAAAACGGGGACGCAATTATATTGGTTTGTGTCCTTTTCATGATGAAAAAACACCTTCTTTCACAGTTTCTGAAGACAAACAAATTTGTCACTGTTTTGGTTGCAAAAAAGGTGGGAATGTTTTTCAATTCACGCAAGAAATTAGAGGTGTTTCGTTCGTAGAAGCTGTTAAAGAGCTAGGAGAAAGGGTAAATATAAAAGTAGATGTCGGTGAATCTGGTGCGCAAAATCAAATTGCGTCTGATGATTTAATGATGATAAAAATGCATGAACTTATGGAAGATTATTATCATTATATTCTGATGAAAACTGTTGAAGGAGAAGAAGCATTAAATTATTTGAAATCCAGAGGTTTTACAGAAGAATTATTGAATGAAAGAAAAATAGGTTATGCACCAGACAGCTCACATTTTTGTCACGATTTTTTACAAAAAAAGGGATATGATATCGAATTAGCTTATGAAGCAGGTTTACTTTCAAGAAACGAAGAAAATTTTAGCTATTACGATAGATTTCGAGACCGCATTATGTTTCCGCTGAATAACGCTCAAGGACGAACAGTAGGTTATTCTGGACGAACATATAAAAATCAGGAACCAAAATATTTAAATAGTCCTGAAACACCAATTTTCCAAAAGAGAAAATTATTATATAATATAGACCGTGCAAGAAGGACTATACGTCAAAAGAATGAATTAATACTTTTAGAAGGATTTATGGATGTCATTAAAGCTGACCAAGCTGGTGTTAAACAAGTAGTAGCTAGTATGGGAACTCAAATTTCACAGGAGCATACGTCATTTATAAGAAAATTAACTTCCAATGTTACTTTGTTATTTGATGGTGACTTTGCAGGTCAAGAAGCAACCTTGAAAACAGGACAATCTCTATTGCAAGAAGGAATGAATGTTTTTGTAGTTCAAATGCCTTCAAAAATGGATCCGGATGAATATATTACTAAATATGGACAAGAAGCATTTAAAAACTATTTAGATCATGAAAGAAAGGCGTTTGTGTTATACAAAGTAAATTTGCATAAAGATGAAATTGAACATAATGATATGGCATATGAAAAATATCTTAAAGAAATAACGGATGATATTTCATTAATGCAATCTGGAATTTTACAAAAAAAAGTATTGCAAGACGTATCTGAATTGTTTAAAGTAAGCTTTGATAGTCTAATTAATGAAGTAGCTATGCACTCACCACAAACTCCTCAAAATTATTCATCTCAGGGAACAAATTTTTCTACTAAGCCTAAGCAATATACAAAAAAAGAGGATGCAGAACGTAAATTATTAAAACATTTTATGTTTAATAAAGACGTTTTTTTGGAATTTAATGAAGAATTGGAAGCAGAAGACTTTACAAATAGTCAGTTTCAGAGTATATTTAATATTTTGCACGACTATTATGCAGAAAATGATCATTATGATTTGAGCACTGCATTATTATATAGTAATCAAGAAGGCGATAGAGAAGCTTTAATATCTCTCGAAAATCTTCTACTAAATAGAAACCCTTACGAACATGAGGTTCAAGATTACCTTAATATTATTACTGAAAATCGTAATGATGAAACCCCTGAATCCCTTAACGAAAAGCTAAGAGAAGCAGCTCGAATAGGTGATTTAGAATTACAAAAATATTATCTCGAAAAGATAATATTAATAAATAAGAATAGAATGAAATGAGAATTAGTTATTTAATGTATTAACAAATATGAAGTGTATTTATTTTTGATAATTAAAGAATGTGCTTATATTAATTTCGGGAGGCCTTTTTATGTCTGAAAACCAAGTGAAAGTAGTTAAGAAACAAACCATCGATCCCACATTGACTTTGGAAGATGTTAAAAAGCAATTATTAGATAAAGGTAAAAAAGAAGGTCATCTGAGCCATGAAGAAATAGCTGAAAAACTTCAGAATTTCGATATGGATTCTGATCAAATGGATGAGTTCTTTGACCAAATTAATGATAATGATATCAATCTTGTCAATGAAAAAGACAGCTCAGATACAGACGAAAAATTAAATCCTCATGATTTGAGTGCGCCTCCAGGAGTAAAAATAAATGATCCAGTGCGTATGTATTTAAAAGAAATCGGACGAGTTGACTTATTAAATGCGCAAGAAGAAATTGAATTAGCAAAACGTATTGAACAAGGTGACGAAGTGGCGAAAGCCCGTTTAGCCGAGGCAAATTTACGTTTAGTTGTAAGCATTGCCAAAAGATACGTAGGACGCGGAATGCTATTTCTAGATTTGATTCAAGAAGGTAATATGGGATTAATCAAAGCTGTAGAAAAATTTGATTTCAGCAAAGGGTTCAAATTTTCTACGTATGCGACATGGTGGATTCGTCAAGCAATCACACGTGCTATTGCAGACCAAGCAAGAACTATTCGTATACCAGTACACATGGTCGAAACAATCAACAAATTAATTCGTGTACAACGTCAACTTCTTCAAGATTTAGGTAGAGATCCTGCCCCAGAAGAAATTGGTGAAGAAATGGATTTACCGCCTGAAAAAGTACGCGAAATTTTAAAAATTGCTCAAGAACCAGTTTCTCTAGAAACACCAATTGGTGAAGAAGATGACAGTCATTTAGGCGATTTTATTGAGGACCAAGAAGTACAAAGCCCTTCAGACCATGCTGCATATGAATTGTTGAAGGAACAATTAGAAGATGTATTAGACACATTAACAGATAGAGAAGAAAATGTATTGAGATTACGTTTTGGTTTAGATGATGGTAGAACTCGTACCTTAGAAGAAGTCGGTAAAGTTTTTGGTGTTACAAGAGAACGTATCCGACAAATCGAAGCTAAGGCATTAAGAAAACTAAGACATCCTAGTCGTAGTAAACGATTAAAAGATTTTATGGACTAATGATGGAAAACTAAGCGAGACAATAAGCTGAATATGTTTGGCTAAGAAGGTCTTAATTAAAAGTCTCTTCTTAATGCATGTATTGTACTTGCATCCAAACATAACAGTTTTATTGTTTCGCTTTTTAATATTTTGAGGAGAATTAAACATGAATTCAATCAACCAAAGATTACAAAAAGTTAGCCAGTATATAAAGGGTGAAACTATTGCTGATATAGGTTCTGATCATGCATACCTACCGATTTATGCAATTAAAAATCATCTTTGTCAATTTGCTGTGGCGGGAGAAGTAGTTAAAGGCCCATTTGAAGCTGCCAAAATTAATGTTAAAAAATATGGTCTTGATAATAGTATTGATGTTAAACTTGGAAATGGATTAGAAGTTCTCGATCAAGAGAATAATATCGATTCAATAACAATATGCGGTATGGGTGGACCTCTAATCGCTTCAATAATTGAAAAAGGTAAATCAAAATTACAAAATCACCCTCGACTCATTTTACAGAGCAATATCCAAACAATTACACTTAGACAAGCTCTATCAAATATTAATTATCATATAATTGATGAATCGTTAATTGAGGAAAACGGTCATATTTATGAAATAGTTGTAGCTGAATATGGAAACCAATTTATGGATGATTTCGATTTAAAATTCGGACCAATTTTATTACGACAAAAAAATAATTTATTCACTAAAAAGTGGAATAGAGAATTACAAGCATTAGAAAAAATTAAGCGAAATTTAGATGAAGATAAACATTTCAACAGGTTAAATGAGATTAATAAGGAAATAAAAATGGTTCAAGAGGTGATATTATGATAACTTCGGAATTACTAAATATTATTAATCGACATGTTCCTTTTTCATCCGCTGAAGATTGGGATAATGTGGGTTTACTTATAGGAGATAAAAACAAAGATATTACCGGCATTTTAACTGCATTAGATTGCACAGCTGAAGTTGTGGATGAAGCTATTGAAAAAAATATTAATACAATTATTGCTCATCATCCTCTTATTTTCAAAGGAGTACAAAATATAAATGAAGGTGGCTACGGAACTATTATCAGACGACTTATTAAACACGATATTCAACTCATAGCACTTCATACTAACTTAGACGTCTATGAACATGGTGTAAACGCAATGTTAGCAAAAGCATTAGATGTCTTAAATACTGAAATACTTGAACCTCAATTTGAAAATTACTATAAAGTACAAGTGTTTATACCAGAAAAGAATGCATCAGAATTCAAACAAAAAATGAGTGATGCCGGTTTTGCGTCAGAAGGTAATTATAAATATTGTTTCTTTTCTTCTAAAGGAAACGGACAATTCAAACCAACTGGAAATGCCAATCCTCATATTGGCAAAATAAATGAAGTAGAAACAGTTAATGAAGTTAAAATTGAATTTATGATTCAAAATCAACAACGTGAAAAAGCAGAAAAGTATATTCAATCCCTTCATCCTTATGAAACACCAGTATACGACTTTATCCCTCTCACTAAAAAATTAAATAGAGGTTTAGGTGTAATCGGAGAATTAGATAACCAAATCACATTAAAAGAATTTGCTTTGAAAGCTAAAGAAAATTTAAACATACCGAGCGTGAGATTTACAGGCAATCCAAATGCACTTGTTAAAAAAGTTGCAATAATAGGAGGGTCTGGTATCGGTTATGAAGAATACGCTAAAAGTAAAGGTTCAGATGTTTTCGTAACAGGTGACATAAAGCATCATGATGCTTTAGATGCTGAAATAGAAAACATAAATTTATTGGACATAAATCATTATAGTGAATATGTAATGAAAAAAGGGCTCAAAAAATTACTAGAAGAGTGGTTAGAACAACCAAAATTTCAAATTTTAGCTTCTAAAATTAATACAGATCCATTTAATTACTTATAAAAAATAAAAAAGGAGGGATTCTTATGGCAAAACAGCACCCATTTGAACAATTTGGATTAGACCCAAAACTTATTGACGCTGTATCAGATCTTAACTTCAATCAGCCAACAGAAATCCAACAAAGAGTTATTCCAAAAATTTTAAAAGGTACAAGTATTATCGGTCAATCTCAAACAGGCACAGGTAAATCACATGCATTTTTACTGCCATTAATTGAAAGAATTGATCCTTCAATTCAAGAACCACAAGCTATAGTTGTAGCCCCTACGAGAGAATTAGCGCAGCAATTATATAAAGCAGCTCAACATTTAACTGAATTTAAAAAAGATGTAAAAGTGTCACTATTTATCGGTGGTACAGATTTTGAAAGAGATAAACAACGTTGTAATGTTCAACCTCAATTAGTTATCGGTACGCCCACTAGAATCAATGACTTATCGAAAGACGGAACATTACATGCTCATTTAGCAAATTATTTGGTTGTGGATGAAGCTGATTTGATGATTGATTTAGGGTTAATTGAAGATGTTGATCATATTGCAGCTAGATTAGAAGATAATGCGAATATAGCAGTATTCAGTGCAACTATTCCTAAGTCATTACATCCATTTTTAAATAAATATTTAAACCAACCAGAATTAATAGAGGTAAATAGCAAAACTCAAAATAAAAAGAACATTGATTTTTATCTAATACCTACAAAAGGCGCAGCGAAAGTTGATAAAACCAAAGCTCTTATTGATATTTTGAATCCATACCTATGTATCATTTTCTGTAATAGCAGAGAGAGTGCAGACGAATTAGCCGAAGAACTGATTGCAGATGGATTGAAAATAGGAATGATTCATGGAGGATTGTCTCCACGTGAACGTAAACAACAAATGAAGAGAATCAGAAATTTAGATTTCCAATTTGTTATAGCAAGTGATTTAGCTTCAAGAGGTATTGATATTGAGGGAGTTAGTCACGTTATTAATTTTGATGTGCCTAAAGACATAGATTTCTTTACACATCGTGTTGGTCGTACTGGTCGTGGACAATACAAAGGTGAAGCTTTTACATTATTTACACCTGATGAAGAAGAATTAGTCGGTGAAATTGAAGATAGAGGTTATCAATTCAAAGATGTAGATCTCAAAAATGGGGAAATTAAACCTATCAAAGCTCATAATACTCGTAAAACTCGAACAAAAAAAGATGATCATTTGACTACACAAGTTAAACGTAAAATCAAACGTGGCAATAAGAAAAAAGTTAAACCGGGATACAAGAAAAAGTTTAAAAGAGAATTAGAAGATTTAAAAAGAAAAGAACGAAAACAATACAGCAAAAGAAAAAATAGAGAGCAACGTAAAAATAAATAAGGGTAAGGTGGAAAAAAGTGTTAATAGGTTCTCATGTTTCTATGAATGGTAAAAAAATGCTGCAAGGTTCAGCTGAAGAAGCACATCGATTAAACGAAAAAACATTTATGATTTATACAGGTGCACCACAAAATACACGTCGTAAAGCTATTGAAGATTTAAATATTGAGGCTGGACATGAAGCTATGAAAGAGTATGGTTTATCAAACATCGTTGTTCATGCTCCATATATTATCAACATCGCAAACACACAAAAACCTCATGTATTCGAATTAGGTGTTGATTTCTTACAAAAAGAAATAGAGCGAACTGAAGCTATAGGTGCAAAAGATATAGTACTGCATCCTGGTTCTCATGTAGGAGCTGGTTCAGAAGCAGGTATCAAAAAAATAATCGAGGGCCTAAATGAAGTATTAACAAATGATAATGATGTTCGTATTGCTTTAGAAACAATGGCTGGTAAAGGTTCAGAAGTTGGAAGAACTTTTGAAGAATTAGCACAAATTATAGAGGGTGTTAACCATAATGAACGTCTATCTATATGTTTTGATACATGCCATACTCATGATGCGGGTTATAAAGTAAAAGATGATTTCGATTCTGTATTAGAGGAATTTGACAACGTCATAGGATTAGATAGAATCAAAGTATTGCATGTAAATGACAGTAAAAATGAAATAGGCGCACATAAAGACCGTCATGAAAATATTGGTTTCGGTCATATTGGTTTTGATGCTTTAAATTATATAGTACATCACGAGGTCTTTGAAAACATACCAAAAATATTAGAAACACCATTTGTTGGTGAAGATAAGAAAAATAAGCGTCCACCGTATAAACATGAAATCGAAATGTTAGAAACTGAAACATTTAATCCGAATATGAAAGAAATTATAATGTCAGAATAATTTACTTTTGATAATAAGGCAAAATAATTTTGCCTTATTATTTTATCGTGTTAATCGTAAGCATTACAATTTACACAATTATGAAACAAGGTTATATTTGTAGCGAGGTGAAAGCATGGCAACCCCTGTGTTTGAATTAAAAAATATTAACTACCATTTTGGTACTAAACAAGTTTTAGACAATATTAATATCAAAATCTATAAAGGTGATTTCTTAGCAATAGTGGGCCCAAACGGCGCTGGAAAATCTACTTTACTTAAAGTGATGCTGGGACTATTACCATTACAAACTGGTGAGATGTTTATTGATGGAATTAAATATCAAAGAAGGGCATCTGATTTGAAAATAAGTTATGTTTCTCAAAAAGCATCTGCTTTCAATGCCGGATTCCCAGCCAGTGTTAAAGAAGTCGTATTAAGCGGATTAACCAAACAAAAACATTTATTCCAGTGGTTTAATAAAAAAGATGTACAAAAAGTAAAAGATATCTTAAAACGTTTAAACATTGAAGCATTGTTCCATAAAAATATTGCTGAGTTATCTGGAGGGCAGCAACAACGTGTTTTAATTGCACGAGCTTTAATATCAAATCCGTCCGTACTGATATTAGATGAACCAACCAATGGTATCGACGCGAAGCATGTAAGTGAATTCTACGATACATTAGAACAGCTTAAAAAAGAAGGTGTAACAATAATTTTAGTTACACATGATATAGGGGTAGTTGTTGATACTGCTACTCAAGTTGCTTGCTTAAATAAACATTTACATTTCCATGGATCTGCAAAAGCATTCAAATCCTTAGACCAAGTTGAAATTTCTAAAATTTATGGTTATCCAGTTAAATTCGTAGATCATCAACACGAAAGGGAGTGCTGTAAATAATGATTGACGCGTTATTAAATTTTGATTTTATGAGGTACTCTCTAATAAGTGGTATTCTAATAGGATTTATCGCACCTTTTATCGGTGCATTTATCGTTGTACGTAGATTATCTTTAATTGCAGATGCATTAAGCCATGTTACATTAGGTGGTATATCGTTTGGCATGCTACTTACCACATTATCGCCATTATTTGCATCAATTAATCCTATGTGGGGCGGAATTTTCTTTGCGGTGGTCGGTGCCCTGTTAATAGAAAAATTAAGAACATCTTATAAAAATTATCAAGAAATCGCAATACCTATCATAATGAGTGCAGGTATTGGTTTAAGTGCAATTTTCATATCTTTAGCTGATGGTTTTAACCAAGAACTTGTAGGTTTATTATTCGGTTCTATAAGTGCTGTATCTTTAAGTGATATGGTAACTGTATTAATTGTTGCTATTATTGTAATGATATTTATTTTTTCATTTTACAAAGAATTATTTATTCTTTCTTTTGATGAAGAATATAGTAATGTTATAGGTATTCCTAAATGGATACAATTTTTATTTATTATAATTGTGGCGATGGTTGTTTCAGCATCAATGCGTGTGGTTGGTATACTTTTAGTGAGTGCGCTTATGACACTTCCGGTTGCAATTGCTATGCGCATAACAAAAGGATTTAAACAACTTATTGTTTTTAGTATTATATTAGGAGAAGCTTCAGTTATTGGCGGTCTTATTATAGCCTTTTACTTAAACTTATCTCCTGGTGGGGTCATAGTAGTTCTATTAGTATTGATTTTAGTAGCCACAATGCTTTTACAAACATTACGTGTAAAGTTTAAAAAAGGAGTTAATTAGTATGAATACAACTGATGCTATTAAAATTTTAAAAGATGAAGGTCACAAATATACCGATAAAAGAAAAATGATTCTCGACATTTTTGTAAACGAAGATAAATATATCAGTGCAAAATTAATACAACAACGAATGGATTCTAAATTTCCGGGTATTTCATTTGATACTATTTATAGAAACCTTTATTTATTTAAAGATTTGGGTATCATTGAAAATACAGAACTTGATGGTGAAATGAAATTCAGAATTGCATGTGCACATCATCATCATCATCATTTTATTTGTGAAGTATGCGGTGAAACTAAGATAATAGATTATTGTCCTATGGAGCAAATTCAATCACAATTACCTGGTGTCTTAATTCATACTCATAAATTAGAAGTTTACGGAATATGTGAAAACTGCCAATAAACAACAATTACTTTTAAACAGATTCTAGCTATTTTTCTTTTAGGATCTATTTTTTAATGTTTAAAAATCACAATAAGGTGATAAATAATTAAAGGAAGCAAAAGAAGTCATTAAGACAATAATATTAAGCAGATATATTGTAACGCTTTAAATGACTTGATATAGTAAAGATGAAAACAATTTAGGAGGATGATTATTTATGGCTTTTGAATTACCAAATTTACCATACGAGTTTGATGCATTGGAACCATATATCGATAAAGAAACAATGGAAATCCATCATGACAAACATCATAATACTTATGTAACAAAATTAAATGCAGCAATCGAAGGTACTGATTTAGAAAATAAATCTATCGAAGAGATCGTTGCTAATTTAGACAGCGTACCATCTGACATCCAAACTGCAGTTCGTAATAACGGTGGTGGACATTTAAACCATTCATTATTCTGGCAACTTCTAACACCTAATTCTGAAGAAAAAGGTACAGTAATTGATAAAATCAAAGAAGAATGGGGTTCTTTAGACAAATTTAAAGATGAATTTGCTAAAAAAGCTGCTGGACAATTTGGTTCAGGTTGGGCATGGCTAGTTGTAGATAAAGACGGTAAACTAGAAATCGTTTCTACTCCTAACCAAGACAATCCAATCACAGAAGGCAAAACTCCTATTTTAGGACTTGATGTTTGGGAACACGCTTACTATCTTAAATATCAAAATAAACGTCCAGATTATATCGATGCATTCTGGAACGTTGTTAACTGGAATAAAGTTGATGAACTTTATGAAGCAGCAACAAAATAATTCATGATTAAATGAATTGTTTTATACTGAAAACAGCAATCGGATTACCGATTGCTGTTTTTTCTATTACATATTTCATATAATCTTTAACTTGAGTTATATTTTTAAATTTATACGAAGAAATCTATGTAAATCATAGAAAAAAGTTCAGTTTTCATATATCATTTGTTTAGAGAACTGTTGAATTGAGGTAGGTTGGATTGTTAAAAAGATTAAAAGAAAAAACAAATGATGAAAAAACTAGAAATTTGATGGACAAAAGAATCAATTTCTTCTTTGGTTTAGTCGTCATAGTCTTTGTAATTATTGTCTTAAGATTAGGTTACTTACAAATTGCACAAGGTTCTCATTACAAGCAACTAATCAAAAACGATGAAAACATTACTGTCAATGAGTCTGTACCAAGAGGAAGAATACTTGATCGAAACGGTAAAATTCTAGTAGATAATGCTTCTAAAAAGTCTATTACATACACAAGGGGACGAAAAACATCACAAACAGAGATTCTCGATACTGCAAAACGCTTATCTAAACTTATTAAAATGGATACTGATCATATAACTACTAGAGATAAACAAGATTTTTGGACTCAATTACATCCTGATAAAGCTGCAGATATGATGAAAAAAGAAGAAAAAATGTTAAACAACGGGGAAATATCACAAGATCAATACGATGAAGAACTACATCAAAAAATTAAGAAAAAACAATTAAATCAGTTAACAAAAAAAGATTTACAAGTGTTAGCAATTTATAGAGAAATGATGGCAGGTTCTACCTTGAATCCTCAAACAATTAAAAATTCAGGTGTAACCGATAAAGAATATGCTGCAGTTTCTCAACAATTATCCAAATTACCTGGTATTAATACTTCAATGGATTGGGATAGAAAATATCCATATGGAGACTTATTAAGAGGTCTATATGGTGATGTTTCTACAACACAAGAAGGTATACCTAAAGAGTTGACCGACTATTATTTATCAAAAGGATATTCTCGAAATGATCGAGTTGGAAAATCATATTTAGAGTATCAATACGAAAGTATTTTAAGAGGAAAGAAAAAGGAAATGAAATATACCACTGATAAATCAGGGGCGATTACAAACACAGAAGTTATCAATCCGGGTTCACGTGGTGATGATTTAGTACTATCAATCGATATTGATTTACAGAAAAAAGTTGAAGATTTATTAGAAAAACAAATCAATAAGTTACGCGGTGAAGGCGCTAAAAATATGGATACTGCGATGATTGTAGTACAAGATCCTAAAAATGGTGATATTTTAGCAATGGCTGGTAAGAAAATAAAACCAAATGGAGAAATGACTGATTATGATATTGGTAACTTTACCTCTCAATATACAGTTGGCTCTTCAGTTAAGGGTGGTACTTTACTTGCTGGTTACCAAAATGGTGCAATACATGTTGGTGAAGAAATGGTTGATGAACCATTGCATTTCCAAGGCGGATTAACTAAACGCTCATACTTCAATCAAAACGGTAAAGTTACAATTAATGACAAAGAAGCATTGATGCACTCATCCAATGTCTACATGTTTAAAACAGCATTAAAATTAGCTAAGGACCCATATCACTATAATATGGCTCTTCCAAATAATATTTCTGACGCTGGACAAAAGCTAAGAAAAGGGTTAAATCAAGTAGGATTGGGTGTTAAAACAGGCATTGATTTGCCAAATGAAGTTGCTGGACAGATAGAGAAATTGGATACAAATAGCGGTAATTATCTCGATTTAGCAATAGGACAATATGATACTTATTCACCACTGCAACTTTCACAATATGTATCTACTATTGCAAATAATGGTTATCGTATACAACCTCATGTTGGCTTAGAAATTAGGAAAGCAACAAACAAAGATAATTTAGGACCTGTCAAACATAAAATAAACGGCAATGTTTTAAATAGAGTAAATAATACACCTGATCAAGTCAAAGAGGTTCAAAAAGGTTTTGATATGGCATTCAATAAAGTACCAGGTACAGGCTACCAAAGTTTCCATAACACTGTAGTTCCTTCAGCAGGAAAAACAGGTACCGCTGAGGTATTCCAAGATGGAGAACCTAGAGTTAACTCCACATACATCGGATATGCGCCTCAGAAGAATCCAAAGCTTGCTTTTTCAATTGTATATACAAACCAACCTGTTCCAGAACCTTGGTTACAAGGTGGAGATTTAGGTAGAGATGTTATCAATTATTACTTTAAGGATAAAAAATAATTAAACTGATACTCATAAAAAGATAATTTTCCTGTAAAGCAAACAGTGAAAAGTAATTGGTTTACAGGGAAGTTATCAAAATGTTGAGTATCAGTTTTTTGCTTTTCACTTTAATGACACTCAGTCTGAGAAACGTTATAATATACATATCAATTAAAATTGAAAAGCAGGTGGATTATGAGAAAGTCTGATTTAAGAAAAGAAACTTTGCAATATATGAAAAACATGGATCCTAGTATTAAGAATCATGCTGATCAATGGCTTGCAGAACAACTTTATGCAACAAAAGAATTTAAAGAAGCACAAAAAATAGGCATAGTTTTAGCTATGAACCATGAAGTTAATACATATCCAATTATTGAAGAAACAATACGTCTTAATAAGCAAATTTTTGTTCCTTCGACAGAGTATACAACTAAGAAAATGACTTTCCAAAACCTAACAGACATGCATAGTTTATCTGTTGATGAAAAAGGCATCAAATTTGTTGATTCTGATACTGAAAAAACAAATGATTTAGATTTAATAATTGTACCTGGCGTAGTTTTCAACGAACAAGGTTATCGTATTGGGTATGGCGGTGGTTATTTTGATAAATTTTTAAATAAACATAAAACAAAGACACTAAGTCTTATTTATGACCTTCAAATAAATAACGATTTTGTACCTGAAAATCATGATGAGAAGGTTGAACGTTTGATAATAGCAAAAACAAAGTAAGTTATTTGGAGGCAACATGACTATAGAAAAACAATTTTGGAAACTTATTTTTTATTGGGTAAAGTATTTAAACTATCAAATTGTATATAGAGCTAAAGAAGATACTGAAATTTGGTTAAGTAATAAACAAAAACAAAAATTAGTTATTTTCAAAACGGAAGTAGGCAGTTCTCAAGAAATACGTTTTGATAAAAGTCGCATTTTAGAACATCAAGATGAAATAAATAACTATACTGGTTTCAAAACAAGAGAAGTCGAATTTAATTATCTAACAGAAAAAATATTTACTTATGAAAGTCTCAACGAAATACATCCAATAAGAATGAAATTTAATGTAATTCGTAATATGAAAGAGTTAACTAATATATTTCCCAATCGACTATTTAAATATATATATTCAAAAAATGATGATAAAACTTCTCTTTATTATAAAAGAAGAGTACTAAGTTCTAATCCTCTTGAAAAATATATGTTGAAATTTGCGCCAGTAACATATGGTTTAATAACTATAAATATTATAGTTTGGCTCTTTATGTTTTTAGTTTTAAATGCCTTCTCAGATACGCGCTTAATTGATTTAGGTGGATTAGTGCATTTTAATGTAGTACATGGAGAGTGGTATCGTCTTGTTACTTCAATGTTTTTACATTTCAACTTTGAACATATATTGATGAATATGCTTTCACTATTTATTTTCGGTAAATTAGTTGAAGCAATAGTTGGTCATTGGAAAATGCTGGGAATATACTTGATTTCAGGAATATTTGGTAATTTGGTTTCATTAGCTATAGATAATTCATCCATATCCGTTGGTGCTAGCGGAGCTATATTTGGACTAATCGGTTCACTTTTCGCTATGATGTACATAAGTAAGCAATATGACCGTAAGTCGTTATTTCAACTTATTGGTGTACTACTTATATTGACATTTGTTTCTTTATTTATCACAAACGTTAATATTTATGCTCATATCGGCGGATTTATCGGTGGCATTTTAATAACACTTACCGGCTACTATTTCAATATAGAACGAAGAAAATTTTGGATAACTTTAGGAATATTTATCTTGATAACTATTATCCTTATTATAAGAATTTTAACTATCAAAGAAGACAATATTTATGATAAGTTAATAAAAGATGAAATGAACCAAGGCAATTATAACAAAGCGGCAAAACTTGTAGAACATACAATGAACAAAGGTTACGAAGATGATGAAACTTATTATTTGAGCGGGCTGATTAAAGCAACTAACGATTCAAAAGCTGAAGGAATTTCTACTTGGGAACGAGGGCTCAAATATTTCCCGAATTCAAGTGTTCTAAATTATGAACTCGCAATTGCAAATCGGTCGTTAGGCGATAAAAAATCTGCTTTAAAACATGTTAATGTTGCTTATAAAAATAATCCACAAAATAAAAGATATAAATATCTAAAAGAAGAGTTGACTAAAGAGAATGAATCGAAAGATAAATAATTTTTATGATGTGCAACAACTATTAAAGCAATTTGGATTTATTATCTATTTTAAAGATAAACAAGATATGCTCGAAATGATGGAACAAGAAATAAGGGAACTCCATGAATATCAACTTATATCCAAGGACACGTTCATTAAATGTATATTAATTATCAATCAAAGAAGGATGAGTAAGTAATGAAAAATTTAATATTGGCAGCTGATGTTGGCGGGACAACATGTAAATTAGGAATATTTGATAATCATCTAGATAGACTAGCAAAGTGGTCAATACAAACAGATGTCAGTGATCCGACAGGCGTTGTATTACTCAAAACAATTTATAGTGCTTTTGTTCAAAAATTAAATGAACTTAACCTTAAAATGGAAGATGTGATTGGGCTAGGCGTAGGTGTACCAGGCCCTGTTGATTTTGAGACTGGTATAGTTCACGGAGCAGTAAATTTAAATTGGCCGGGAGACGTTAATATTAGAGAGATTTTATCACAATTTGTTAATTTTCCGATTTACGTTGATAATGATGCTAACGCAGCAGCATTAGGTGAAAAACATAAAGGCGCTGGCCACAATGCTGATGATGTTGTTGCTATTACACTTGGTACAGGTGTAGGTGGTGGTATAATTTCAAATGGGAAATTAGTGCATGGACATAACGGTTCTGGTGCAGAAATTGGACATTTCCGTGTAGATTTTGATCAAAGATTTGCTTGTAATTGTGGAAAATACGGTTGTTTAGAAACTGTTGCATCTGCAACAGGTGTTGTTAATTTAGTGAAATTTTATCATCCTAAACTAACTATTAAATCTTCAATTTTAGAACTTATTAAAGAAGATCGTGTTACAGCTAAAGATGTGTTTGATGCTTCGAAAAAGGGAGACTTATTCTGTTTATTTATAACTGAAAGAGTTGCTAACTATATTGCGTATGCTTGTAGCATCATCAGTGTTATGAGTAACCCAAAATATATTATTTTAGGTGGCGGTATGTCTGAAGCAGGAGACATCTTAATTGAAAATATTAAAACAGAATACCGTAACCTTACATTCACCCCAGCTCAAAATGGAACAGAAATTGTTAAAGCCCAACTTGGTAATGATGCTGGAATTGCAGGGGCAGCTGGTTTAATTAAAACATATGTAATTGACGAGGAGCGTGTTGAATAATGGCAATAGTAGATGTTGTAGTCATACCAGTAGGTACAGAAGGACCAAGCGTGAGTAAATATATTGCAGAAATTCAAACAAAATTGAAAGAGTTCAAAGAAAAAGGTTTAATTGATTATCAATTAACGCCAATGAATACATTAATTGAAGGCGACTTAAAAGATTTGTTTACCGTTGTACAAGCCATTCATGAATTACCTTTTAATAAAGGTGTAGACCGGGTATGTACTAATATAAGAATTGATGACCGTCGTGATAAATCACGTAAAATGAATGACAAATTAACATCAGTTCAAAATCAATTAAATAAAATGAGTGGTGAAAAATAATGCGTATTTCTTCATTGACACTAGGTATTGCAGATACAAATACCTATTTTATTGAAGATGAAAATAATGTTTTACTGGTTGACCCTTCAAGTGATGGAAATAAAATTATTCAAAAATTAAATGAAATTAACAAACCATTAAAAGCTATTATTTTAACACATGCACATTTTGATCATATTGGTGCTTTAGATGAAGTTTTAGAAAAATTTGATGTACCTGTTTACCTTCACTCAGAGGAATTTGATTTTTTCCAAGACCCTAGTAAAAATGGTTCAGCAAAATTTAAACAATATGGATTTAAACCTGTGATAAGTAAAGCTCAACCTCTATCATTAGATGAAGGACCGAATAAAATTGGCGGATTTGAAATTGACGTACTGCATACTCCTGGTCATTCACCAGGAAGTTTGACCTATGTATTTAATGATTTTGCTGTAGTAGGGGATACCTTATTTAACAATGGTATAGGACGTACAGATTTATACCGTGGTGACTATGAAACTTTAGTAGATTCAATTCAAGACAAAATATTTGAGATTGATGGCGATTTGCCATTATATCCTGGACATGGGCCATCTACTACTGTAAATAACGAACAAATGAATCCATATCTTCACGGATAAAATTACAAATTAAAAAAGTAAAAGAAATTTGAACACCTTCTACGTTTATTAATGTAGGAGGTGATTTTTTATGAAAAGACTTTTAGATACAATTCTCACAGATGCAATTTCGAAAAATGTATCTGATATCCATTTTATTCCAATTGAAAAAGAAGTTATAATCAAGTTCAGAATTCACGATGATTTAATTAATTATGACAATATCGAAATTCTGACTTATTCAAAGTTACTTACGTTTATGAAATTTCAAGCAGGGCTCGATGTATCTAATTATCATCAAGCACAAAGTGGTCAGACAACTTTCAAGCATCAAAAACTATATAATTTACGTGTTTCTACTTTACCGTTATCCTTAGGGATTGAGAGTTGTGTAATACGACTTTCACCCCAGTATTTTTATCAAGATACCGATCGTGATGGTCCTAAACACTTCTATCATTTAATGAATAAAAAGCAAGGACTTATTTTATTCACGGGACCAACCGGTTCTGGAAAAAGTACTATGATGTATGAAATGGTTTCTTTTGCTTTAAAAAATTTGCATCTAAATATTATTACTGTTGAAGACCCAGTTGAGAAAAGAATTGCTGGCATTACTCAAATTTCAGTAAATGAGAAAGCAGGTATAGATTATGAAAATTCATTTAAAGCTATATTACGCTGTGATCCCGATATTATACTTATTGGGGAGATAAGAGATGCTCAAATCGCAAAATGTGTTATTCAAGCATCTCTAAGCGGACATCTAGTGCTTTCCACTTTGCATTCAAATGATTGCGAAGGAGCATTATTACGACTCTTGGAAATGGGTATATCTCCACAAGAAGCACAACAATCCATTGCTCTAATTTCAAATCAACGTCTAGTAACTAATCAACATGGAAGTAGAGAACTAGCTTATGAAACGATGTATCAATCTGATATTCAATACTTCTTCAAACATAACCATACAATGCCTAAACATTTTATGAAATTAAGCAAAGTACTAACTCAAATGAGTGAAGAAGGTGTTATATGTGAAGAAGTACTTAAAAAATATACATAACTTTTCTCTATTACCTAATAAAAAGTTAAGCGCAAAGGAACAACTTACGTTATTATATCGCTTAAATATTTTATTGAATCATGGATTTACTTTGATTGAATGTTTTACATTCTTAAATATGCACATACAATACAAACAAAAAGATACAAGTAAAGAAATTATCCAACTTCTTAATCAAGGTGCTACATGTTACTCTATACTCAACTATTTAAAATTTCCTCAAACAATTATCGTACAAATTTATTTTTCAGAAAAATATGGAGTACTAACAGAAAATTTAAATGATGGATTTCATTTTTTAAAAAGAAAAATTGAAAAAAAACAAAAGTTTATTAAAACAATTCAGTACCCATTGATTTTAGTTATGATTTTCATGACTATGTTATTCGGTATTAATCATTTTATACTCCCCGAATTCCAACAAATTTATACCACAATGGATATTCAACTTTCTCCTACCTTAAAATTTTTAAATGATTTTATTCAGCACTTTCCACAAATCATTTTAATATCATTTACTATTTGCTCTTTGTTTTTAATAATTATATATGCAATTTACTACAAACTTTCAATAAGCCAGAGACTAAAATTCATATTAAAAGTACCTATGATAAATACGTATTTCAAGTTATTCAAGACATATCAAATTGCTAATGAATTTTCATTGTTTTTTCAAAATGGTATTATGCTACAGCAAATTTCAAAAATTTATATCAATCAAAGTGTTGATCCTTTTCTTAAATATATAGGTGAATTCACAATTCAAAATATAGAAAATGGATTGAGTCTGCCAGAAATTTTTAAAAAGATAGGCTGTTTTCAAAACGAGCTTATTCAATTCATTGAGCAAGGTGAAAAAAGCGGAAACCTTGAAATAGAACTAAATATTTATGCCCAGATTTTATTAAGTCAAATTGAAGCTAAAATGAATAAACAAATCAAGTTAATTCAACCAATAATATTTTTATTATTAGGATTGCTTATTGTTTCCCTTTATCTAATTATTATGTTGCCTATGTTCGATATGATGCAATCCATTAAATAAATCGAGAGGAATTAAAAATGAAAAGATATTACTTTAAATTGAAAAATAAAAACTTAAAAGCTTTTACATTGTTAGAAATGCTGCTTGTATTATTGGTTATTAGTGTATTATTAATTTTAATTATACCGAATATCGCTAAACAATCTGAACATGTCCAGGCTACAGGTTGTGAGGCACAACAAAAAATGGTGAATAGTCAAATAGAAGCTTATTCACTTAAAAATAATAGAAAACCTGATAGTATTGATGAACTTGTTACACAAGGATATTTAAAAGAAGCTCAAAAGAAGTGTAAATCAGGAGAAAGTATAACAATAAAAAATGGTGAAGCATCAATTAGCTAGAAACTTTTGTGCTTTTACAATGTTAGAAACTTTATTGGTACTTTCTTTGATAAGCTTATTTACTCTATTAAGCATATCATCTCTTAATGGTTCTCAATATTATGATATACACAGTGAGTCAAAAGCGAAGCATCTCGTTTCACAAATTGTTTATTTAAAATCAAAGGCAATTAAGGATCAAAATAGTATTACACTTTTATTTAATCGTGGAAGCAATGAAGTTAAGGTGGTTGAAGATAGAAAAAATGTTACTATTATTCGATTAGAAAATGGAATAATAAAAGATAATCATAATATGAATATTGTTACCATCAATAAAGATGGACAACTAAATCGTTTTGGTTCTATCTATATTAAATTCGATCAAACATTATTCCGATTTATTTTTCATATCGAAAAAGGGAGTTTACGGATTGAAAAGCAAAAAGATTAACGCTTCATTTTTGTTAGATGCACTAACTTCATTCGGCTTAATATTAACTTTAATATTACTATTTTTACCTTTTATTATAAATCAACATCAACAGTATCAAGATGAATTAGATATTGCAGAAATGAATCGAATCCTTCTTATTTCATTAAATCGATTTAATTATAGAGAGCTAAAGGAAGGAGTTGAAATAACAAATTTTACTGTAAAATATAATAATGAAAAAATTTGTGCTATTGAAAAAAGAACTAAAAAAAGTCATTGCATACAAAAACAATAATTTCAAAGCCTTCACGTTAATAGAAATGTTATTTTCTTTTAGTATATTCTGCTTATTACTCAGTTTGATACCCCCTCTATTTCAAACAGTAAATTTACTGAGTAAACAAGTAAATGATGCTTCACCCATAAATTTTGAATTTTTTGCTCAAGATATTACGAGAGAATTTAATGGAATCCCTTTAAAAAATATTACTGTGCAGAGCAATCATCTTATTGTTGAAAACGAAAATGAAATAACTAACTATACTTTTACAAAAGAAAAAATATATAAAACTGTTAATGGTAAAGGAAATATAACTTTACTTCAAAATATTAAATACTTTAAAATCAAAAAAATTAACAATAAATACATTACGGTGGATATAGTTTTAATTGAAGACAATCAAGAATATCACAAAACGCTCATTATTTAGATTTAGCCTCAATGGATATATTTTACCTTTTACTACAATAGTTTTCATATTGATTGTTTTGATAATCACTTCCTATAACATTCAGTTTGGATTAAAATTAAGGACAATACACAATTTAAATATGTATTATACTGAAAAAGTACAAAGTCTTATTAGTAAAGGTGATACACATGAAAAAACAAATCCAAAAGAATGAACCGCTTATTCTTATAGGTTTTATGGGAACTGGAAAATCAACATTAGGCGAATATATTGCTTTTCATGAGAATAAAACTTTTGCAGACCTAGATAAGGTTATTGAAGAAACCGTTGGAAAAAGCATTCCATCAATATTTAAAGACCATGGTGAAAGTAAATTTCGTGAATTAGAAGGTGAATTTTTATGCGAATCATTAGAAAAATACGATATAATATCAACAGGTGGCGGCATTGTTGAAAGTACTTCTGCTATGAATACTTTATCTAATTTAAATAATATTATTTGGTTAGATACAGATATCGAAATTATTTATAATCGAATTAAAAATGATAGCAATCGACCAAACGCTTCAAATAAAGCATTTGATGATTTAAAAAGGTTGTATTTATCAAGACTTTCACGATATAATGAAATCGCATTCAGTAGAATAGATACAAATATCGATATTGATATTTTGTATCAAAATCTGATGAATATTTTAAATGCGAATGATCAGTATTGGAGAGCATAGGTTTTGACTATTGAAAAGCAACTTGCTTTTTAATAAATTGTCAGAATTTATCGCCGAAGGGGCAAGATAATTGTTCGAATCTCTCAGGCAAAAGGATAATACTGTGACGCGTTCCTGAAGGTAACTACAGGGTAGCAATTTTATTTGCTATCCTGTTTTTAATATTTAATCACATATAGGGGGTTGCAAGATGTCAAATGATTTAAAAAAGACACCACTTTATGATCGCTTCGTTGAAAGCAATGCTAAAATTGTTGAATTCGGCGGATGGGCAATGCCAGTTCAATTTTCAAGTATCAAAGAAGAACATAACGCAGTTAGGGAAGTTATGGGAATCTTTGATGTTAGTCATATGGGCGAAGTTTTAATTGAAGGTAAAGACGCTTCTGATTTCATTCAATACATTCTTTCAAATGATACAGATCAACTTACTGATAATAAAGCTCAATATACTGCTTTATGTAATGACAAAGGTGGTATTATTGATGATTTGATTACTTATAAATTAGATAATCAAAAATATTTATTAGTAGTTAATGCAGCTAATACAGAAAAAGACTATAACTGGATTAATTCACATTCAGAAAATTTTGATGTGAAAGTTGAAAATGTATCAGATCAATACGGTCAATTAGCTGTTCAAGGACCTGAAGCACGCGACTATGTGGGCAGTTTAGTTGATGTGGATGTCTCTGAAATGAAACCTTTTGATTTCAAAAAAGACGTTACAATTTTCGGTAAGAATATCATTTTATCTCAATCAGGTTATACTGGCGAAGATGGTTTTGAAATCTATTGTAATTCTGATGATGTCGTTGATATTTGGGATGGTTTATTAGAGAATGAAAATCTTGTACCTGCTGGTTTAGGTGCTCGAGATACATTACGTTTAGAAGCAGGCCTTCCTTTACATGGTCAGGATTTATCAGAGGATATTACACCATATGAGGGTGGAATTGCATTTGCAGCAAAACCGTTAATCGAAGCTGATTTCATTGGTAAAGAAGTTTTAAAAGAACAAAAAGAAAACGGATCAGCAGAACGTACAATCGGATTAGAAATGCTAGATAAAGGTATCCCAAGAACTGGATATGATGTTTTAGATTTAGATGGAAATAAAATAGGTGTTGTAACATCAGGAACACAGTCTCCTGCGACTGGAAAAGGTATTGCCTTGGCAATCATTAATCGCGATGAATTTGAAATGGGTCGAGAAGTACTTGTTCAAATCAGAAAGAGACAAGTTAAAGCTAAGATAGTTAAAAAAAATCAAATTAGTAAATAATTAGTAAAGGGGTGGCAGTGGTGAGTCATCGATATATACCGTTAACTGAAAAAGATAAACAAGAAATGTTGGAAACAATTGGAGCTAACTCCATAGAAGAACTATTTGGAGATGTACCAAAAGAAATTCTGCTTGACAGAGAGTTAGATATTCCGAATGGGGAAGATGAAACAACTCTATTAAAGAGATTAAGCCGTATTGCGAAAAAAAATATTACAAAAGAAGATTATACTTCATTTTTAGGAGCAGGTGTTTATGATCACTATACACCAGCAGTAGTGGACGCAATGATTTCTCGTTCAGAGTTTTATACTGCATATACGCCTTATCAACCAGAAATTTCTCAAGGCGAACTGCAAGCTATTTTTGAGTTTCAAACTTTAATTTGCGAACTTACTGGTATGGATGTAGCAAACTCTTCCATGTATGATGGAATAACTGCTTTTGCTGAAGCTTGTATTTTAGCTTTCAGCCAAACTAAAAAGAACAAAATAGTTGTATCAAAAGGCTTACATTACCAAGCATTACAAGTTCTACATACGTATTCAAAAATCAGAAATGATTATGAAATTGTAGAAGTTGATTTAGATGGAACGGTTACTGATTTAGAGAAATTAGAGGATGCAATTGATGATGAAACAGCTGCAGTTGCTGTACAATACCCTAATTTTTATGGTTCCATAGAAGATTTAGAAAAAATCAAATCATTAATCAAAAATAAAAAGACATTATTTATTGTATATACAAATCCACTTTCACTTGGATTATTAACACCTCCAGGAGACTTTGGCGCTGATATCGTAGTTGGGGACACACAACCATTTGGAATCCCTGCACAATTTGGCGGACCACATTGTGGATTTTTTGCTACAACTAAAAAATTAATGCGTAAAGTACCAGGGCGTTTAGTGGGACAAACTGAAGACGATCATGGAAATCGTGGCTTTGTTTTAACTTTACAAGCAAGAGAACAACATATCCGTCGTGATAAAGCAACTTCTAATATTTGTTCTAACCAGGCTCTTAATGCACTTGCTTCTTCTATTGCAATGTCAGCACTTGGTAAACAAGGCCTTCAAGACATTGCTGTACAAAACTTTGAAAATGCCAATTATGCAAAAAATCAATTTAAAGATGCAGGAATTGAAGTATTACCAGGTACATCTTTCAATGAATTTGTCATTAAACTTGATAAACCAGTCAAAGAAGTAAACGATAAATTATTAGAAGAAGGTATTATTGGCGGTTTTGATTTAAGTGAAGTAAATGAAGAATTTGGCCAAGCAATGTTAATTGCTGTAACTGAATTAAGAACAAAAGATGAAATTGATACTTTTGTAAAGAAAGTAGGTGAAATTAATGGTTAGTAAATCAAGTCCATTAATTTTTGAGCGCTCTAGAGCAGGGAGATATGCATATTCTTTACCTAAAAAGGAAATTGACAATAATGCTGTTGAAGAATTATTAGATGAAAAATTTATTCGTAAAAATAAAGCAGAATTTCCTGAAGTTTCTGAATTAGATTTGGTTAGACATTACACTGAACTTTCAAACAAAAACTTTGGTGTAGATTCAGGTTTCTATCCATTAGGCTCATGTACAATGAAATATAATCCAAAGATTAATGAGAAAGTGGCTCGTATTCCAGGTTTCGCAGAATCTCATCCACTACAAGATGAATCTCAAGTGCAAGGTTCATTGGAAATTATTCATAGCTTGCAAGAAGAATTGAAAGAAATTACTAGTATGGACGAAGTGACATTACAACCAGCTGCAGGTGCACATGGAGAATGGACTGCGCTCATGATTTTCAAAGCTTATCATGAAAAAAATGGTGAAGGTCACCGTAACGAAGTTATTGTTCCTGATTCAGCTCACGGTACCAACCCAGCTTCAGCAGCTTTTGCAGGTTTCAAAGCTGTAACAGTCAAATCAGACGAAAACGGTGAAGTTGACGTTGAAGACTTGAAGCGTTTAGTTAACGAAAATACGGCTGCAATTATGTTAACAAATCCTAATACATTAGGATTTGTTAACATAATATCATGGAAATTGGTAAAATTGTACATGATGCTGGTGGTTTATTGTATTACGATGGAGCTAACTTAAATGCAATTATGGATAAAGTACGACCAGGAGATATGGGGTTTGATGCAGTTCATTTAAACTTGCATAAAACATTCACTGGTCCACATGGTGGTGGCGGACCTGGTTCCGGCCCAGTTGGAGTTAAGAAAGAATTAGCCAGTTTCTTACCAAAACCAATGGTTATAAAAGATGGAGATACGTATCGATATGATAATGATATTGAAAATTCAATCGGCCGCGTTAAACCATTCTATGGTAACTTCGGTATTTACTTACGTGCTTATACTTATATTCGCACAATGGGCAATATTGGACTGAAAGAAGTTTCAGAAGCAGCAGTACTTAATGCAAATTATATTAAAGCCCGTTTAAAAGATGCATTCGAAATCCCTTACTCTCAATACTGTAAACATGAATTCGTATTAAGTGGTTCAAAACAGAAAAAAGAAGGTGTGCGTACGTTAGATATGGCTAAACGTCTTCTTGATTTTGGAGTTCATCCTCCTACAATTTATTTCCCACTTAATGTTGAAGAGGGTATGATGATTGAACCAACAGAAACAGAATCTAAAGAAACATTAGATTACTTCTGTGATGCTATGATTCAAATTGCTAATGAAGCAAAAGAGGACCCAGATAAAGTTCTTGAAGCTCCTCATAATACTATTATCGATAGATTGGATGAAACAAAAGCAGCACGTCATCCAGTATTGAAATTTGATAATCTTCATGAAGAAAAAGAATAAAAGCACTAAACCCCCTGTCTTTTTAAAAATAGGCAGGGGGTTTTATATGCAAAAAAACAGCAATTATCTTTTGAAGATATTGCTGTTAACAGGTTTTGCTGTACATTATTTTTTTGCTTTAACTTTACCAGTCCATTTTTTGTAGCCGCCTTTAAGCATATAGATATCTGTATATCCATTTTTCTTTAAAATTCGAGCAGCTCGATAGCTTGCAACACCGTTAGCATCAACTAGATAAACCGGTTGATCTTTTCGCAAACCTTTGTATCGCTGGCTAAACAAGGTCATTGGAATATTTCTAGCTCCAATAATATGACCATAATCATAATCAACTTTTTCTCTTACATCAATAACTTGAGCTTTACGTAGTCCATTATGAAATTCATCCTGATTCAATTCAGTAACAGCTCTTCGGTTGATAAAAAACTGGATTAACATATATAAAGCGATAATAATTAAAACAGCTAAAATGATAAACCAAAAGTTACTCATTTTGCTTCCTCCCTAATTTACCGATACTATAATTATAAGACTGTTTCATACAATTATCAAAATGTTTTTCTCGAAGAATATAAGTCTTTTTTATTTATATGAGTAATGAATGAATGGATATTAATTTAATATGTTAATATACATACATAACAGTTAATTCAAGGTGATTGGAGATTTTTAAATTGACAGAGACATGGAATTTTATAAATTCAGGCAGCCATGATCCATATTATAATATGGCAATGGACGAAGCATTACTTAATTTCGTTTCACGAGGTGAAATCGATCCTGTAATTCGATTTTACACTTGGAATCCAGCAACATTATCAATTGGTTATTTCCAAAGATTAAAAAGGGAAATAGATATTGATAAAGTAAAAGAAAAAGGCTATGGACTTGTAAGAAGACAAACAGGGGGAAGAGGCGTTCTACATGATAAAGAGCTGACATATAGTGTAATAGTTCCAGAATCTCATCCAAATATGCCTAAAACAGTAACTGAAGCATATAGAGTTATTTCGCAAGGCTTGCTGGAAGGCTTTAAAGAACTTGGCTTCGAAACTTATTTCGCTATTCCAAGAAGTAAAGAAGAACGAGAAAAGTTAAAACAGCCACGTAGCTCTGTTTGTTTTGATGCACCTAGTTGGTATGAGCTGGTCGTGGAAGGGCGAAAAATAGCTGGAAGCGCTCAAACAAGACAAAAAGGAGTTATTTTGCAGCATGGTTCTATATTAAAAGATATAGATGTTGACGACTTGTTTGATATGTTTATTTTTAAAAATGAACGCTTAAAAGATAAAATGAAAACAGCTTTCATTGATAAAGCTGTTGCGATTAATGACATTTCAAACTCAGAAATCACTTTAACACAAATGGAAAAAGCATTTGAAAAAGGGTTCCAAAAAGGATTAAATATCAATTTTAAACCGTTAGTATTAACAGAAGACCAAAAGGCTGAAATAAAAGAATTAGAAGAAAAATACAAATCAGATGAATGGACATATAGAAAGTAAAAACTATAGCTTGCATTGTTTTAATTCAGAACAATGCAAGCTATAGTTTTATCTATTACGCCATTTATATTTCCATCGTGCTTTTTTATACTTTCTTTGATCTTCAGTTAAAAAGAAAAAGAAATATACTAAATATGCAATGCCTGCTAATATTGCTAAGCTAATTATCATTCTTACTAATGAAAACAAAATTGCATCTAAGTTTATAATCAATCCAATCAATGCGATTAGCAAAATCACGTAAAATAATATTTTTTTAATCATAATGTTATGTCACCTCTTTAAAACTATTGCTTCATGATTGAGGATTTTTTACATTTATTTGCGAAAGTTGATTTTGGCCCTGGTTAATTTTTTTCTTATCTTTTTCTGAATAACCGTCCCGTATAGATTTAAATGATTTAACCAAGTTGTTGTTTAAATTTTGGATGTTCTTATCATCCGCTTTATCTGAATCAGACATTTCTCCTTGCTCACGGTCTAATTTGTATTTATCATGAGCACTTTGTATATCTGTTACTATTTTATCCAACTTGCTTACAATTTTCTCATTTCTTTTGTTTTTATTTATTTCTGATTTTATATTATGGTAATCGTTTAGAGTCTGTGTAATCTGTTGATAATATTTTGAAGAAGCTTTAGCAGACTTTGTTTTCAATTCATTTACAGCTGCTTCTTTAGTATTTTTCTTATCAGCTGTTAACGATTTTTCTTTTTCATTTAAATCACTAATTTTTCGATCTAACTCTTGGTTATCTAATTTAAGTTGATGATTCTCTTCTCTAAGCTTGGTTGTTTTATGTTCTAATGGTCCTAAGTTTTGACTCCCGCAACCAGCTAAAAGTATAGATGCTCCAAGCACAGTAGTTAATACTTTTTTCATAATAATCTTCCAATCCATAAGCAATAATTATATTAATATATTATCATATCCTACGTATAGAATCTTATTAAAGCTCCTAAAAATTGAAAATCAATAGACTGAAATTAATAATTCGAAATTCTTAAACATTAATTTATAGTTCAGTACAGGTTTATGATAAACTTTAGTCATAATATAGGAAATATTCATAAATCAAAATTTATCATTAGCCAATACATAGGAGGAATTAAAATGTCAAAAATTGATAAGTTAAATCATCTTTTTTCGGAAAAAGATTTAGATGCCATTGTAGTACTCTCAGATTACAACCGAAGATATTTATCAGGTTTCACTGGTACAAGTGGTGCGTTAATTATTACTCCGAAAAATAATTACTTAGTTACAGATTTCCGATATATTGATCAGGCAACAGATCAAGCTCCAGATTTTAAAATTATTAATCGCTCAAATGGATTAGTACAAGAGGTAATTGAAGTATTAAGACAATTAAATGTCCAAAAAGTTGGATTTGAAGGACATTTAGTAAGCTATGATACTTATATTGAACTAAATCAAGAGGGTATGTCATTCATAAGTATTTCAGACGCTATCGAAGAAATTAGATCTGTAAAAGATCAAGAAGAAATAAATACTATTAAAAAGGCTGCTGAAATAGTAGATAAAACTTATGAATACATCTTATCTATTGCTAAAGTCGGCATGACTGAACAAGAATTAAAAGCTGAATTAGAAAGTAAAATGTTGCGTTTAGGCGCAAGTGGGCCATCCTTTGACACTATTGTGGCTTCAGGTTACCGTGGTGCATTACCACATGGAGTAGCAAGCGATAAAAAGATAGAAGAAGGAGATATGATTACATTAGATTTTGGTGCTTATTATAATGGCTATGTTTCAGATATCACTCGTACATTTGCTATTGGACAACCAGATCCAAAATTATTAGAAATATACAATATTGTATTAGAGGCTCAGCAAACTGCAGTAAACAAAATTAAAGCAGGCATGACTGGAGAAGAAGCTGATGCGATTGCACGTGATATTATTAGCAATTACGGTTATGGTGAATATTTCGGCCATTCAACTGGACACGGTATCGGACTTGAAATACACGAAAAGCCTATGCTTGCTAAGACTGCTAAAACAAAATTAGTTCCAAATAATTGTGTAACTGTAGAACCGGGTATTTATATAGAAGGATTAGGCGGTATAAGAATCGAAGACGATATATTAATTACCAAAAATGGTAATGAAGTCTTTACTAAATGCACAAAAGACCTTATTATTTTATAATGAAAGCGTATATGAGGAGGAAACTGAATGATTTCGGTTAATGATTTTAAAACAGGTTTAACAATTTCAGTAGACAATGGTATTTGGAAAGTTATAGATTTCCAACACGTAAAACCAGGTAAAGGATCAGCATTTGTACGTTCAAAATTACGTAACTTACGTACAGGCGCAATCCAAGAAAAAACTTTCCGCGCTGGAGAAAAAGTAGAACCAGCAATGATTGAAAATCGTCGTATGCAATATTTATATGACGATGGTGACATGCACGTATTTATGGATAACCAAACATTTGAACAAACTGAACTTCCAGGTGATTACCTTGAAAATGAATTAAAATTCTTAAAAGCTAATATGGAAGTCCAAATCCAAACTTATGAAGGCGAAACAATCGGTGTAGAATTACCTAAAACTGTTGAATTAACAGTAACTGAAACAGAACCTGGTATTAAAGGTGATACTGCTACTGGTGCAACTAAATCTGCAACGGTAGAAACTGGATATACTTTAAATGTACCTCTTTTTGTTAACGAAGGAGATGTTCTTGTCATCAATACTGGCGATGGCAGCTATGTTTCAAGAGCTTAATAATCTATTAAATTAATTAACCTTTCTTTGATTAAATATCAGTTTTCAAGCAAGTTGCGAAAAGATTATGTTATAATTTTATTCGCACTTATTATTGATATTTAAGAGAAGAGGGGTTTTTCTTATAATAAAAATCAGTAATAAATATAAAGAGGACTCTGTACATTGTTACATTGATATGCTTGAATTGGGGTTTTCACTCAAGTAAAATGTACAGGAAGAGTAAAAACAATCTGAAGGAGCAGTATTATGAACTTTAAAGAAATTAAAGAGTTAATCGAAATTCTAGATAACTCAAACCTGACTGAAATTAATATTGAAGATAATAAAGGAAGTATTATTAATTTAAAGAAAGAAAAAGAAAGAGAAATTATTACACCTCAGATTTCATCACAACCAGTTCCAACACAAGCTGCACCACCAGCTTCTAACCAACAAGATTTTGTAGAAAATAATAACACATCTTCAGCTTCAAAAGAAGATGCTGGTAAAACTATTAACGCTCCAATGGTTGGAACGTTTTATAAATCACCATCACCTGAAGAAGGTGCATATGTTCAAGTAGGAGATACTGTATCAAATGATACTACGGTTTGTATTTTAGAAGCGATGAAACTGTTTAATGAAATACAAGCTGAAATATCTGGGGAAATCACTGAAATTTTAGTTGAAGACGGACAAATGGTAGAGTATGGCCAACCGTTATTTAAGGTGAAGTAATTATGAAAAAAGTATTAATCGCAAATCGCGGTGAAATTGCTGTAAGAATAATAAGAGCCTGCAAAGACTTAGGTCTACATACAGTTGCAATTTATTCTGAAGGGGATAAAGACGCCCTACATACTCAAATGGCGGATGAAGCATACTGTGTTGGTCCTACTCAATCAAAAGATTCTTATTTAAATATTGCAAACATCTTATCAATTGCTACATCAACTGGTTGTGACGCTGTTCACCCAGGTTATGGTTTTCTCTCAGAAAATGGAGATTTCGCAGAATTATGCGAAGCTTGTCAATTAAAATTTATCGGACCTAATTATGAGTCAATTCAAAAAATGGGAATTAAAGATGTGGCTAAAGAAGAAATGATTAGAGCTAATGTTCCTGTTGTTCCTGGTAGTGAGGGTTTAGTTGAATCAATTGAAGATGCTAAAAAAACTGCAGAGGAAATTGGTTACCCTGTAATAATTAAAGCAACTGCAGGTGGTGGTGGAAAAGGTATTCGTGTAGCAAGAGACGAAAAAGAACTTGAAAACGGATATAAAATGACACAACAAGAAGCTGAAACTGCTTTTGGCAACGGTGGCCTTTATTTAGAAAAGTTTATTGAAAACTTTAGACATATTGAATTCCAAATTATGGGAGATCAATTCGGGAATGTTATTCAATTAGGTGAACGTGATTGCACAATTCAGCGACGAATGCAGAAACTTGTTGAGGAAGCACCTTCTCCTATTTTAACAGCTGAAAAAAGAGCAGAAATGGGTGCTGCATCAATAAGAGCTGCTAAAGCAGTGAATTATGAAAATGCGGGTACTATTGAATATATATATGATTTAGATACTGATGATTTTTATTTTATGGAAATGAATACACGCATACAAGTTGAACACCCAGTAACTGAAATGGTTACAGGTGTCGATTTAGTGAAATTACAGTTATTAGTAGCAATGGGCGAACCGCTACCATTTACACAAGATGATATTACAATAAATGGACATGCAATGGAGTTCCGTATAAATGCAGAAAATCCATATAAAAACTTTATGCCTTCTCCTGGAAAAATTACGCAATATTTGGCACCCGGAGGTTACGGCGTAAGGGTTGAATCTGCTTGTTATACTAACTACACAATCCCTCCATATTACGATTCTATGGTTGCAAAACTAATCATTCATGAACCTACTAGAGAAGAAGCAATTATGGCAGGTATGCGTGCATTAAGCGAATACTTAGTACTTGGTATTGATACCACTATTCCTTTCCATATACGTCTTTTACAGAATGATGTCTTTAGAGGCGGAGAATATAGTACTAAATTCCTTGAGCAAAATAATATTATGAATGAAGAATAGTTTATATGAGGAGGTAATAGCATGGTAAAAGTCTTAGATAATACTCATAAAGATTTAGGTAAAGTTGAAATTTCACCAGAAGTACTTATTTCTATTGCTAGCATTGCGACTTCAGAAATAGATGGATTACATGGACATTTTGCAGAATTAAAAAATGCTTCGCCTGAAAAGTTAAACCGCAAAAATTTAACAAGAGGTATTAAATTAGAAACAAAAGATGATGGTATCTATATAGATGTTTTCTGTGAATTCAAATATGGCATTAATATTTCTAAAACAGCTACGAAAATTCAAGAAACAATTTTCAATTCTTTAAGTACTATGACTACAATTGTACCTAAACAAATCAATATTCATATTACACATATTGAAGTTGAAAATACTAAGAAATAAGAAAAAAGGAGTTACTCTAAATGAGTCGTAAAGAATCAAGAAGCCAAGCATTTCAAGCACTATTTCAACTTGAAATGGAAAATACAGATTTATCTATTGATGAAGCAATCAATTTTATTAAAGATGATTATCCTGATTTAGAATTTGATTTTATTTATTGGTTAGTTTCAGGTGTAAAAGACCATGAGCCAGTGCTAGATGAAAAAATCCAAAACAACTTAAAAGACTGGAAAATTTCTCGCTTACTTAAAACTGATCGAATTATCTTACGTATGGCTGCATTTGAATTAGCTAATAGTGATACTCCTCCAAAAGTTATTATTAACGAAGCTGTCGAACTGGCAAAACAATATAGTGATGATGATCATTATCGTTTTATTAACGGCGTATTAAGCAATTTAAATTAATAAGATTGAGTGATAAAAATGTCCGATTATTTAAGTGTTACCGCATTAACCAAATATATTAAATATAAATTTGATCAAGACCCTCATTTGCAGTCTGTTTTATTAAAGGGCGAGCTTTCAAATTTTAAAAAGCATAGCAGTGGTCATCTTTATTTTAATTTAAAAGATAATAATAGCGTAGTAAACGCAATGATGTTCAAGGCGCAAGCCAATAAGTTAGACTTCAACCCAAAAGAAGGAGACGAAGTACTTATTGAAGCACGAGTTTCTGTTTATGAGCGTCAAGGAAATTATCAAATTTATGTCAATAAGATGCACTTAGATGGTATAGGGAATTTATATCAAAAATTAGAAGCGTTAAAAAAAGAATTAAAAAAACAAGGTCTTTTTGATACTAAACACAAAAAGGAAATACCAAGATTCCCTAAGAAAATTGCAGTACTCACAGCAAGTACTGGCGCAGCAATTAGAGATATCTATTCTACAATTAATAGCAGATACCCTTTAGTAGAACAAATTCAAATAAGTACATTAGTTCAAGGTAAGCAAGCAAAAGATGACATAGTTAATAAAATAAAGTATGCAGATACCTTAGATGCTGATGTAATGATTGTTGGACGTGGCGGCGGTTCAATTGAAGATTTATGGAATTTTAATGAAGAAGAAGTAGTTAGAGCGATTTTCGAAGCAAAAACGCCTGTAATTTCTGCTGTAGGACATGAAACAGATTTTACATTAAGCGATTTTGTCGCAGATGTTAGAGCTGCTACACCAACGCAAGCAGCAGTTATTGCAACACCTGACCAAGTGGAATTAAGTCAATATATTAAGCAGACAGAACTAAATTTATCCAGACATATAATTCAAATAATTAATAATAAGAAAAAACATTTAGAACATGTTGCTTCTTATTATAAATTCAAGCAACCTTCATTATTATATGATCAGCAAATTCAAAAGAAAGATGATTTTGAACGTCAATTAAATCTTTCTATAACTACGAAACTCAATAACGCATTACAAAAAGTGGAATTGCTTACCAACCGTATTAATTTAAAAGATTTAAAACAACAGACCTTGCAAGGCATACAATCAAGATTGCAACTCCACGATTCTCTAAATAAATCAATTATTAATATAATAGACAATTCAAAAAAGAGACTTAGTCAAAGAATTGAAAATTTAAATAGTTTAAGTCCATCTAACACTATGTTACGAGGATATACTATAGTTAATAAAAATGAGCAAGTTATTACAAGTACACAGTCATTAGAAAAAAATGACGAAATTAATTTACAGATGAAAGACGGAACTGTAGATGCAATAGTCAAGAAAGTAAGGTGTAATCATAATGAGTAATAAGCAGACTTTCGAAGAAATGATGGAAGAATTAGAATCTATCGTAAAAAAATTAGATAATGAAGCTGTGTCTTTAGAAGATGCGCTTGATTTATATCAAAAAGGCATGAAATTGTCAGCTTCATGTGATGAAACATTAAAAAATGCCGAAAAAAAAGTGAACCAATTAATGAAAGATAATGATGGAGAAGAAGCTGAGAATACAGATGAATAATTTAATTATAAAACAGATAAACGAACTGCTGTTACAGTCGATTCCATTGTCTCCACTTGATACAAATTTAGAAGAAAGTATGCGTTATTCTCTTGAAGCAGGAGGAAAACGTATACGACCATTATTATTAATTGAAACACTAAAAATGTTGTCTAACAATTCCGATTACAGCAAAGGTTTGCAAACAGCACTCGCATTAGAAATGGTTCACACTTATTCTTTAATACATGATGATCTTCCTGCTATGGATAATGACGATTACCGAAGAGGTAAACTGACAAATCATAAAGTATATGGTGAATGGAAGGCCTTACTAGCTGGCGATGCTCTGCTAACAAAAGCCTTTCACTTAATTAGTACTGATTCTTTATTAGATGCTGAGGCACGTATTAAATTAGTTGAGGGGTTGTCTGATGCAAGTGGACATTTAGGTATGATTGGTGGTCAGACCTTAGATATGGAAAGTGAAAATAAACAAATTCCACTTGAAACTCTCCAGCAAATCCATAAAGAAAAAACTGGTGCTTTATTAACTTATGCAATTATGGCTGCTGTTACTATTGTAAAACCACCAAATGAGATTTCGGATATCCTTAATAACTATAGTGAACACTTAGGTTTGATATTCCAAATTAAAGATGATTTGCTTGATGTGTATGGCGATGAAAAAAACTTAGGAAAACCAGTAGGTAGTGATGAAAAAAATCACAAAAATACTTACGTCACTTTGTTAGGCCAAGTTGAAACTGAAAATAAGCTTGAATATCATGTTAATCAAGCTGAGACTTCTTTAGCACAACTAAAAAAATCTGGTTATGATACAACACAACTAGAAGATTTAACTAAATTATTCTATAAACGAGACCATTAATAATAAATAAGCTGAGACTATTAAGAGCATATTTTTCAAAAATTTAATTATCATTTGGATAAGGATTTTTTGAAAAACTATCGTGAAAATGGTTTCAGCTTATTTTTAGTTATTATAGTCGTTAATAAAGATACAACCATATACAAAAAACAGTTTCCGATAATAGGACTTAAAGTAGCTATTCTTATAAATATTATGATAATATGAATGTATAAATATTCGTAATTTGAGGTGTTAATTAGTGGCTAAAAAATCGGTTAGACATATAAAAATCAGAGAAATAATTTCCACTGAACAAGTTGAAACACAGGATGAATTAGTTAGACGTTTAAATCAATTCGATTTAAATGTAACACAAGCAACAGTATCCAGAGACATTAAGGAATTACAACTTATCAAAGTACCTGCGCCTACAGGTCAATATATTTATAGTTTACCAAATGATCGTAAATATCATCCACTTGAAAAACTAGGGAGATATTTAATGGATTCTTTCGTCAATATTGAAGGAACAGGGAACTTACTTGTATTAAAAACATTACCAGGTAATGCTCAATCCATTGGTGCGATTCTTGACCAAATAGATTGGGAAGAAGTTTTAGGCACAATTTGCGGTGATGATACATGTCTATTAATTTGTCATGACGAAGAATCTGCAAATGCAATAAAAACTCGGATTTTTAATTTGTTATAAGGAAGCGATATACCATGTTACAAACATTAACAATTAAACAATTTGCCATTATTGATGAATTAGAAATTAATTTTGCAGATGGCTTAACAGTTTTAAGCGGAGAAACAGGTGCAGGTAAATCGATTATTATCGATGCTATCGGTCAACTAATTGGTATGCGTGCTTCTTCAGATTTTGTTCGTCATGGTGAAAAGAAATCAACAATAGAGGGTATTTTCGATATTGATGACAATAAATCAGTAATAGAAACTTTAAAAGAATTAGATATTGATATAGATGAGGATTTTCTACTAGTAAAAAGAGAAATCTTCAGTTCTGGAAAAAGCATTTGCAAAGTGAATAATCAAAACGTAACTTTGCATGATTTAAGATTAATTATGCAAGAACTTTTAGATATCCATGGGCAACATGAAACTCAATCACTATTGAAAAAAAAATATCATTTACAGCTATTAGATTCTTATGCAGATGGAAAATATGATCAGTACTTAGAGCAATATCAAGAAACATATCAAACATATAAAGCAAAGCAACATGAATTGAATGAATTAGAGTCTGCTGATCAAGCATTGTTACAACGCTTAGACTTGATGAAATTCCAAGCTGAAGAATTATCAGAAGCCAATTTACAAGACGGTGAAATAGATCAACTTGAGGCTGATATAAAACGCATTCAAAATTCTGAAAATTTAAGTGTTGCTTTAAATGCTGCACATTCTACCTTAACTGATGAACAAGCAATCCCAGATCGACTATATGAATTGAGTCAACAATTGGATACTATAAATGAAATTATTCCAAATGAATTCAAAGAATTAAAAGAGCATGTAGATCAATTTTACTATACTTTAGAAGATGCAAAGCACCAGTTGTATGATGAAATTTCAAACACTGAGTTCGATGAGCAGTATTTAAATGAACTTGAGTCGAGAATGAACCTCTTAAATAACTTAAAAAGAAAGTATGGCAAAGATATTCAAGATTTAATCCAATATCAAGATAAATTAATAAATGAAATTGATAAGATTGAAAATTATGAACAAAATACTGCTAATTTGAAAGAAGAAATTAATCATCTAAAAACAAAATTACTTAGTGACGGTCAATTACTTTCTAAAGAACGACGAAAAGTTGCTAGAGAGCTTAGAGATCATATCGTAGAAGAGATACAAAACTTACAAATGAAAGATGCAAACTTAGAAATTTCATTCAAAACGCTTGATGAACCTAATTCTGAGGGTATTGAAAAGGTAGAGATACTTATTAGTCCCAATAAAGGAGAGCCTTTAAAAAGTTTAGGCAAGATAGCATCAGGCGGTGAATTATCCAGAATTATGTTGGCACTAAAAAGTATTTTTGTTAAATCAAGAGGCCAAACTGCAATTTTATTCGATGAAGTCGATTCAGGAGTTTCAGGAATAGCAGCACAAAAAATGGCGGAAAAAATGAGAGATATTTCCAAATATATACAAGTGATATGTATTTCACATTTACCACAGGTAGCCTCAATGAGCAATCACCATTTATTAATTAGTAAGGCATCCTCAGATGATAGAACAACTACAAATGTTAAAGAACTTACAGGTGATGCTAGAATTGATGAAGTAGCACGTATGATATCAGGCGCTAATGTTACTAAAATTACAAGAGAAAATGCTAAAGAAATGATTGAACAAAATCATTCTGCAATTTAAATTATCGTTTGAGAGGGGTTTAACATATGCAATTCCAAACTTTAGTATCCGATTCTAAATCATTATCTGGAAACATTGGTGTAATGTTTGCCGATGATGAATTAATCATTTCAGCAATTATTAAAATTCTCAAACAAACAAATGCTCATGTAACATTATATGGAATAAAGGATCCAACCGAATTAATACGTTCGTTTAATATAGACGGTGATTTTTTAAATCGCATTCATTTAAGAACTTTTGAAGATAAAGAAAATGTGTATAAAAAATGTGCTGATGATTTAACTAATTCAAGTATAGATGTGTTAATGAAGGGTAATGTTTCTTCAGCAGAAATATTATCTTTCATTTTGCAACATAAATCATTTATTGATGAAAATAATTTTTTAAATCATGTTGCATGTTTTGAAATTCCATCCTACCATAAAATGCTTATGATTAGCGACGTAGCTCTCAATATTTTACCTAGTATTGACGACCGTATAAAAATGATTAAGAATATAGAGAGTTTTTCGAAAGGCATAGGTTATAACCATCTGAATATTGGTTTACTATCATCTGTAGAAAAGCCTACTAATAAGATTCCTTCTTCAATTGATGCAGCTGAAATTTCTATGCACTTCTCTGATGATTCATTTGTAAGTGTAGAAGGACCTTTTGGTTTCGATAATGCAATTGACAAAGAGAGTGCAATTGAGAAAGGACTGGAGTCAGATATCGCTGGAAATCTTGATGCATTAATAGTACCTTATCTTGATGTAGGAAATACTTTATATAAATCACTAACATATTTTGCACATGCTAAAGTTGCAAGTTTAATTTTGGGGGCGACTTTTCCAGTTATATTAACATCACGCTCTGATACAATAGAAAATAAGGTTAACTCAGCGATTCTAGCATTACGAACATTATTATAACTTAATACTTTTATAAGTTCTTCTTCACTTTAGAAGAAGAACTTTTTTTATTGGAAAATAACTATTTGATGGTAACAAGTTATAATAATCTGTCATGATTACTTTAAAAAAACACATTACATAAGGTAGAATATAAAGGGTTAGTTTAATAAGCACTATTAGAATTTTAAAATCATCATAGAATTTAAACTTAAGCAGGTGGATAAATGGCACAAATTCTAGTAATTAATTTAGGAAGTACTTCATCAAAGATAGCTGTTTTTAATAATCAAATTTGTATCGCAGAAGAATTATTACAACATGATATAAGTATTACTCAACTTTCATTATTAGAACAAGAATCATACCGAGTAAAGTCAATAGAGGCGTTTTTGAGTGAAAATAACATCTCTTTAAAAACGCTTAGTGCAATTGCATGTCGTGGTGGATTATTAAAACCTATAGTCGGGGGAACATATTATATCAATCAAAACATGTATAATGATTTACGTAGTTTTAAATATGGAGTACATGCTTCAAACTTGAGTGGCATTATTGGTTTCAAATTATCCCAAAAATTAAAGATCCCTTCTTTTGTAGTCGATCCGGTAGTTGTGGATGAATTAATAGATATTGCGCGTGTAACTGGAATAAAAGATATACAAAGAAAAAGTGTATTTCATGCTTTGAATCAAAAGGCAGTTGCTAGAGAATATGCAATGTCGATAAAAAGGAACTACAATCAAGTTAATGTTATAGTTGCTCATATGGGAGGCGGAATAACTGTAGGTGCTCACAATAATGGGAAAGTAATTGATGTGAATGATGGTTTATTGGGTGAAGGCCCACTGAGTCCAGAACGCGCGGGCAGCCTTCCGAATGATACACTATATAAATGGGCACATCATCAACAATTATTACCAAATCAACTAAATAATATATTAAGCAAAGAGTCTGGTCTTATTGCTTTATGCGGAAGTAACGACTTAAAGCAACTTATCCAAGAATATAACGAAAACCAAAAAATCCGGTTAGCAATTGATGCAATGATTTATCAAACAGCAAAGTTAATTGGCGAACGAGCAGTTACATTAAAAGGATCAATTGATCAAATCATATTAACTGGTGGAATTGCCAAAAGCGATTTTATCACTAAAAAAATAGATGAATATGTTAATTGGATTGCTCCTATAACAGTATATCCAGGTGAAAAAGAGATGGAATCACTTGCAATCAGAGTAGATGATGTTATTAATAAAAAAGAACAAGCAAAAAATTATAGTTAGGAGTTCGATTATGGCAGAAGAACAATATGACCTAGTGATATTGGGAGGCGGAACTGCAGGCTATGTAGCAGGTATTCGCGCATCTCAATTAGGAAAAAAAGTCGCTATAGTAGAAAATCAATTATTAGGAGGAACTTGTTTACATAAAGGCTGCATTCCAACAAAGTCTTTATTAAAATCAGCAGAAGTATTACATACTGTAAAAACATCATCTTTATACGGTATTGATACAGATGAATATTCAATTAATTATAGTAAAATATTAGATAGAAAAGACGAAATTGTAAATCAAATGTATACCGGAATCGAATATCTAATGCAACATAATCATATTGATATATATAATGGGACTGGAAGAATCTTAGGATCTTCAATTTTTTCTCCGAGACCAGGCACTATTTCTGTTGAATATGAAAATGGAGAGTCTGAATTAATTCCAAATGACTACGTGTTAATTGCAACAGGTTCACAACCTGCAGATCTTCCATTTTTAAAATTCAATCATGAGACAATCGTTTCAAGTACTGATCTGCTTAAATTAAAAGAACTACCAAAATCTATTGTAATTGTTGGTGGTGGTGTGATAGGAATGGAATTTGCTTCATTACTCAATGATTTCGGAACGGATGTCACTGTAATCGAAGCTGGTGAAAGTATTTTACCAAATGAAAACAAAAGCGTTGTTAGTAATTTAAAGGACCATTTCGCAAAAAGAGGCATTAAAATTCACGAAAATGTGTTACTTTCTGAAGACAATATCAAAATAAATAATGAATCTATAGAAATTAATAATAAAGAGCTTAACGTGACAGCTGATAAATTGCTTCTAGCAGTTGGTAGAAAACCAAACACTTCAGATATAGGGCTTAATAATACAAAAATCAAATTAGATTCTAAAGGATTTATTGAAGTAAATGAAAATCAACAAACTGCTGAACAGCATATTTTTGCTGCGGGGGATTGTATTGGTAAACTGCAACTTGCACATGCTGGATCAAAAGAAGGGACAGCGGCAGTAGAATTTATGTTTGAAGATGGATCTATTCCAGTCGATTATAATTCTATACCAAGATGTATTTATACTCATCCTGAAATTGCTTCTATCGGAATGACACTTGAAGAAGCAAAAAATGCCGATTTCAAAAAAGCTAGAAGTTTCAAAGTACCCTTTAAAGCTATTGGCAAAGCGGTTATTGAGGATGCAGAACATCACGATGGATTTTGTGAGATTGTAGTAGATCAATCTACAGATTCAGTATTAGGTATGAGTATGATAGGTCCACATGTCACTGAATTAATAAATGAAGTAGCATTATTGCAATTTATGAACGGTTCAACACTTGAGTTAGGATTGACAACACATGCACATCCTTCATTATCTGAAGTGTTAATGGAAGCTGGACTTAAAGCATCAAAACGCTCAGTTCATGCTTAATTTAAGGAGGAAATTATTATGATGGATTATAAATCTGTCGGGTTAACTGAAGAAGATTTAAAATCAATGTATAAATGGATGGATTTAGGCCGTAAATTAGATGAAAGAATGTGGCTATTAAATAGAGCTGGTAAAATTCCTTTTGTTATAAGTTGTCAAGGTCAAGAAGCAGCACAAATTGGTATGGCTTTTGCAATGGAAAAAGGGGACGTCTCAGCACCTTATTACCGAGATTTAGCATTAATTACTTATCTCGGTATTACTCCGACTGAAACAATGATGTCGGCGTTCGGTAAACGTGACGATATCAACTCGGCAGGTAAACAAATGCCTTCTCATTATAGTAAAAAAGAAGTAGATATACTTTCACAAAGTTCGCCAGTTGGGACACAAGTACTTCAAGGTGTAGGAGCAGCACTTGCTTTGAAGATGGATAAAAAACCTAATATTGCAATGGCTACTTTAGGAGAAGGCACTTCAAACCAAGGAGATTTTCACGAAGGGTTGAACTTTGCAGGAGTTCAAAAGCTGCCGTTCATTTGTGTGATAGAAAATAATGAATATGCTATATCTGTTCCAACAAACCTGCAATATGCAGCTGAAAAGTTATCAGATCGTGCGCTTGGTTATGGTATTCATGGGGAAAGAGTCGATGGAAATGATCCTATTGCTATGTACAAAGCAATGCATGATGCGAGAGAAAGAGCACTTAATGGAGAGGGATCAACATTACTAGAAGCTATGTGTACAAGAATGACTGCTCATTCATCTGATGATGATGATAAATACCGAAGTGCCGAAATCCGTGAAGGATTAAAATCACAAGATTGCAATGTTAAATTTAAAGCACATTTATTAGAACTTGGAATTATTGATGAAAACTGGTTAACAGAAATTGAGAAAGAAAACAAAAGCATTGTTCAAAAAGCAACGAAAGAAGCTGAAGCTTCTCCTTATCCAGATCCAAGCGAAACATATACATTTGTTTACGAAGAAGGAGGAGTACAATAATGGCTAAGTTAACTTATTTATCTGCTATTCAACAAGCTATTTACCAAGCAATGGAAAAAGATCCTGATGTTTTTGTATTAGGTGAGGATGTCGGCAAAAAAGGCGGCGTATTTGGAGTAACTTTAGGCTTACAAGAAAAATTTGGTATAGAGCGCGTTATAGACACTCCTTTAGCCGAATCTAATATTGTGGGTACTGCTATCGGTGCTTCAATGCTAGGGAAACGACCTATTGCTGAAATTCAATTTGCTGAATATATTTTGCCAGCAACCAATCAAATAATGAGTGAAGCAGCCAAAACACGATATCGTTCAAATAATGATTGGAATGTTCCATTGACAATCCGAGCTCCATTTGGCGGCGGAATTCATGGTGGTCTATATCACTCACAAAGTATTGAAAGTGTCTTCGCATCAACTCCTGGATTAACAATTGTAATACCTTCAAATCCTTATGATGCAAAAGGTTTACTATTAGCTTCTGTAGAATCTAATGACCCAGTACTTTATTTTGAACATAAAAAAGCCTATCGCTTACTTAAAGAAGAAGTACCTGAAGAATATTATACAGTGCCTTTAGGTAAGGCGGATGTTAAACGCGAAGGTAAAGATTTAACGGTTTTTACTTATGGTTTATGCGTAAATTATTGTTTACAAGTAGCAGATGTATTAGCTGAAGAAGGTATTGATGCAGAAATTGTTGATTTACGTACAGTTTATCCACTTGATAAAGAAACAATAATAGAGCGTGCGAAAAAAACTGGAAAAATCCTACTAGTGACAGAAGACAACTTGGAAGGTAGTATCATGTCGGAAGTATCAGCTATAATAGCTGAAAATTGTTTGTTTGATTTAGATGCACCTATTATGCGACTTGCTGGTCCAAATGTTCCAGCAATGCCTTTTTCTCCTGTTTTAGAAGATGAATTTATGATGAATCCAGATAAAATCAAAGAAAAAATGCTTGAATTAGCGCGCTTTTAATCGCTAGGAGGACTACAAATGGAAATCAAAATGCCTAAATTAGGTGAAAGTGTACATGAAGGAACAATTGAACAATGGCTCGTTGAAGTGGGAGACACAATTGAAGAATATGCACCTATTTGTGAAGTAATTACAGATAAAGTCACAGCAGAGGTTCCATCAACTGAAGCTGGTAAAATTACAAAAATTTTAGTTGAAGCTGGTGAAACAATTAAAATTGGAACACCTATTTGTGAAATAGAATCAGCAAGCGAAAATAATTCTGAAACAAATATTAAAGAAAAACAAGAACACATTAAAAACGATGACGATTCAGATGAAAGTATTGATTCTAAGAAAGACAATAATAATTTGAAATATGAAGACTCCAGCAAACCTTTAAACAATGGTCGTTTTTCTCCGGTAGTTTTCAAATTAGCATCTGAACACCAAATTGATTTAACTCAAGTAAAAGGTACAGGTTTTGAAGGAAGAGTAACAAAAAAAGATATAGAAAAAGTTATTCAAAATCCTGATATGATGCTCGAACAATCAAATGTACAAGACCAAACGCCAATTCAAAAAGCTGACAATCATGATTCAAACATTTCACAACCAAGTGAAACTGATACATTAAATGCCGAGTCTATACCTGTTAATGGAATTAGAAAACAAATCGCCAAAAATATGGTAACAAGTGTAACAGAAATCCCACATGCATGGATGATGATTGAGGCAGATGCAACCAATTTAGTAAAAACACGAAACCATTATAAAAATAAATTCAAAAAAGAAGAAGGTTACAACCTTACTTTCTTTGCATTCTTTGTAAAAGCTGCAGCTGAAGCACTTAAAGAATTCCCTATGCTTAATAGTAGTTGGCAAGGCTCTGAGATTAAGATACACAAAGATATTAATATTTCAATTGCAGTTGCTGTTGAAGATAAATTATTTACACCTGTGATCCATAATGCTGATGAAAAATCTATAAAAGGAATTGCCCGTGAGATTAATACATTAGCTCAAAAAGCAAGAACAAATAAATTAACACAAGCTGATTTGAGCGGTGGAACTTTTACTGTAAATAACACAGGTACATTTGGTTCAGTTTCTTCAATGGGAATAATTAATTATCCGCAAGCAGCTATTCTGCAAGTTGAATCTATCGTGAAAAAACCTGTTGTCATTGATGATATGATAGCAATACGAAGCATGGTCAACCTTTGTATTTCATTAGATCATCGTATACTGGATGGATTACAAGCAGGAAGATTTATGAACTTTATTAAAAATCGTATTGAACAGTATTCAATAGAACATACACATATTTATTAAATCAAATTTCCTATAATAAACAAGCCAGTTGAAGATTACTTAATTAATTAGTAGAATAAAGTATGAACTTTACTAAGAACTGAAAGGTGATATCGATATGGATTTAAACTTCGATTTATATATGAATGATGTTGTAAAGCAAGCACGAAATGAAATTGAAAACGCTGGCTATGAGCAACTAACAACTCCAGAAGAAGTAGATTCAGTATTTAAACAAGACGGAACTACTTTAGTTATGATTAACTCAGTATGTGGATGTGCAGGTGGGATTGCAAGACCTGCAGCAGAACATGCATTACACTATGATAAAATGCCGGATCGATTAGTTTCAGTATTTGCTGGCCAAGACAAAGAAGCAACTCAACAAGCACGTGATTATTTTGGAGGTTATGCACCTTCAAGCCCTTCATTTGCACTTATGAAAGATGGCAAAATCACAGAAATGATTGAACGTCATCAAATTGAAGGCCATGACATTATGGATGTAATAACACAAATCCAAAACTTATTTGAAAAATATTGTGAAGAACGATAAGAGGACTGGCAGATGAAACGTTTGAATCCCTATAAAATAGGATTTAGAACGATTAAAACTGCTGTAGGAATGGCACTGGGAATAATTATTGCCAAATTAATTGGTTTAGATAATTTTTCTTCAAGTGCCATTTTAGTTGTTTTATGTATTAAACACACAAAAGTACATTCCCTACAAGCAATTATTTCACGTTTTGTATCCTGTATTCTCATACTTATATTAGGCTCTATTATTTTCAGTTTACTTGGTCAAAATGCAATTGTATTAGGTCTTATTGTATTACTTTTTATTCCACTCACAGTTATGATAGGAGTACAAGAAGGGATAGTTACAAGTTGCGTTATTCTCTTACATGTATTTAATGCAAAGGTAATTGATTTCCATTTATTTGTAAATGAAGTTTTATTACTTATAGTTGGACTCGGAATAGCATTTTTAATGAATATGATAATGCCAAGTATGGATAATAAATTAGAAGAGTATAAACATAAAATAGAAAAGCAGTTTACTGAAATTTTCTATACATTCAGTAAATCCTGTTTTGATGTAAATTATAGTTTAGAAGTCCCTTTGAAAGAAGTATCTACTGAGATTCAAAAGGCGAAATCTTTTGCTTTCCGTGATGTAAAAAACCATTATGTTCGAAATGAAAATTCTTATTATCACTATTTCGATATGCGTGAAGAACAGTTAGAAATAATAGAACGCATTCAGCAAATATTAAAATCAATGCAATCAGAAGATGTGATTTTACATCGCTTAGGTAAATTATTTGCAGAAATAGCGAAGAATGTTAATAGCAATGACTATACAGCAATGAGGTTATATTCTTTATATGATTTGCATATTGAATTATACGAGCAACCATTACCTGAAAGTAAGGAAACTCTAATAAATCGTGCTAATGAGATACAAATTGTTAACGAATTAGAAAGATATTTACAAGTTAAATCTCAATTCGGATCGTTAAAATTGTATCATGAAGTGTAGTTAAAAAATAAACCCGCACAGATATATTTTTTAATATATCTGTGCGGGTTCTGTTTAGATTAACATAATTACTGCATCAATGGTGCTAAGCTTGAAAGAATAAGCGCAACGATGACTGCAACTAACATTACGATAATAACTATCTTGGAAACTTTACCTTTAAACACTTCTAACTCTCCTCTAGCAATTGCTCTTTTTAAACGTGATTTTCTATATTTTAAACCACATGGAAGGTCTTTGCAATGCTCATGATTTCTCACTATTATATCATAAATCCACTTCATTTTCTGAAACATATAAGTTTTCCGAAATTAAATATTCATATACACTTATACTATAAAGGAAAGGAGCAATCACATGATAAATAAACAACGTTTACTCGATACATTTTTAGAACTTGTACAAATTGATTCAGAAACAGGTCATGAAGAATTAATCCAACCTATTTTAAAAGAGAAATTTGAAAATTTAGGTCTAGCGGTTAAAGAAGACCATGCTAGTGAACAAAATGGGTTAGGTGCTAATAACTTAATATGTACTTTACCTCCATATAATACTAATGATGAACAAATTGATAAGATTTATTTCACAAGCCACATGGATACTGTAATTCCAGGTATTAATGTAAAACCGATTGTAAAAGATGATGGTTATATTTATTCTGATGGCACTACAGTATTAGGTGCAGACGATAAAGCAGGTCTAGCGGCAATTTTCGAATTAATTAGAAGTTTAAAAGAAAATAATATCAGACATGGACAGATTCAGTTTGTTATTACTGTTGGTGAAGAATCTGGTTTATTAGGTGCAAAAGCGTTAAATTCAGATTTATTGGATGCAAAATTCGGTTATGCAGTAGATGCAAGTTCTCCAGTTGGTACAACTGTTTTAGGAGCACCTACACAGATGAAAATAGCTGCAGTCATTCATGGAAAAAAAGCACATGCTAGTACACCAAATAAAGGTGTAAGTGCCATTAACATTGCTGCTAAAGCAGTAAGTAGAATGAAATTAGGTCAAATTGATGATGAAACAACAGCAAATATCGGCAATTTTCACGGTGGTTCAGTAACTAATATCGTTGCAGATGAAGTAACATTACATGCTGAAGCACGTTCTCATTCTAAACAAAAAATTATTGATCAAATTCATCATATGGAAGAAATATTCAAAACAACAGCCGAAGAATACGGATGCACTGCAGATGTAGAAATAGAAGAAAGTTATCAAGGATTCGAAGTTTCTAAAGAAGCTGAAGTTACTCAAATCGCAATTAAAAGTGCTGAAAAATTAGGTCTAAGCGGAAATACAGTCATTTCTGGCGGAGGTTCTGATGGTAATATTATAAACGCTTTAGGTATACCAACTGTAATTCTTGGAATCGGTTATGAAAACATTCATACAACTGAAGAAAAAATGGAGATAAAATCGTTAAATTTATTAGCTGAACAACTTATCGAAATTGTAAAAATTGTAAGTAATTCTAAGTAAGTTCGATTAAGTGAGGAACCCTTTAAATTATGATACAATAAGATAGAAAATTTTTAATAAGAGAGGTAAGTAATATGACGCAACAAATAGGTGTAGTCGGCTTAGCCGTAATGGGTAAAAACTTAGCTTGGAATATTGAATCAAGAGGATATTCAGTATCAGTTTACAATCGTTCAAAAGAAAAAACTGAACAAATGGTTGAAGAATCTAAAGGAAAAAATATTCACCCCACATATTCTTTAGAAGAATTTGTTAACTCTTTAGAACGACCTCGCAAAATTTTATTGATGGTTAAAGCAGGACCTGCAACTGACGCAACTATTGAAGGTTTATTACCATTATTAGATGATGGCGATATTTTAATTGACGGTGGTAATACAAATTACCAAGATACAATCCGTCGTAACAAAGCATTAGCTGAAAGTGGTATTAATTTCATTGGTACTGGTGTTTCCGGCGGAGAGGTTGGTGCGTTAACAGGACCTTCTATCATGCCTGGCGGTCAGAAAGAAGCATATGATAAAGTTTCTGATATCTTAGAAGCTATTTCTGCAAAAGCTGATGACGGTGCTCCTTGCGTAACTTATATCGGACCTGATGGTGCTGGTCATTATGTAAAAATGGTTCACAATGGTATCGAATATGCCGATATGCAATTAATCGCTGAAAGTTATTCTTTGATGAAAGATGCTTTGCATATGTCTCATACTGAAATTGCTAAAACATTTAAAGAATGGAACAAAGGTGAGCTAGATAGTTACTTGATTGAAATTACTGGAGAAATCTTTAATAAATTAGATGAAGATGGTACACCTTTAGTTGAAAAAGTAATGGACAAAGCAGGACAAAAAGGTACAGGAAAATGGACTTCTATCAACGCACTAGAATTGGGAGTTCCATTGACAATTATTACAGAATCAGTATTTGCTCGCTTTATTTCTTCAATGAAAGAAGAGCGTATCGAAGCTTCTAAACATTTAGAAGGACCATCTCCTAAATTTAATGGTAATAAAGAAGAGTTCTTAGAAAAAATTCGCAAAGCATTATATATGAGTAAAATTTGTTCATATGCTCAAGGATTTGCTCAAATGCGTAAAGCAAGTGAAGAGCATAACTGGAACTTACAACTCGGCGACTTAGCAATGATTTGGAGAGCCGGATGTATTATTCGTGCAAGATTCTTACAAAAAATCAAAGATGCATATGATAATAATTCAGAACTTCAAAATTTACTACTTGATCCATATTTCACTGACGTTGTTACAAACTATCAATCAGCACTACGTGATGTTGTAGCTGAAAGTGTTGCAAATGGTATTCCAACTCCTGGTTTTGCAGCAAGCATCAACTATTATGATAGTTATCGTTCAGAAAACTTACCAGCAAACTTAATACAAGCTCAACGTGATTATTTTGGTGCTCACACATATCAACGTAAAGACCAAGAAGGTACATTCCACACTCATTGGGCAGAAGAAAAATAATTATATATAATAAAGAAAGGCACGGTTGAAATTATCAATCGTGCCTTTCTTTTTTACTCATTGTTAACATCTGGATCAATCGGAATCCATAATTGAATTTTAGTGAAAGGGTCTTCAAAAGAAATATTAAAAGGATAAATCTCTACATACAAGCTATTGTGTTCATAAGGTAATGTTAATTGTAACCTTGTTTCAATATAGTGCCATGCTTCGTTAACTGCAAAATCGATTTCACCTTGCAAGTTGAATTTTGCATATTGTCTAGAAGGCAAATATCGACTTTCTAAATGAGCAGGATAACGCTCACTTGGCACACCCGCAAAAATTTCAGCTCCATTATCTAAAGGGCATTTCACAATAAACAACTCATGAGGACTTATATCGTTATATTTTTGTAATTCTTCAATTCTACCATCATTTAACAACTCTTCTATAAAATCTGCTACCACAAATGGATTGCTTAAATCCTCAGTATTAATGAATCGTGCATGTCCTACCAATGTATATGCATCTGAAGTTTCTAAACGATATGTATAGGGAGGACGATCCGTAGTAGAGATTTTTATATATAGTCGCTTTTGCATTTGCAATTCATCTTGTTTTATCTTCGCCTGAATTGGAGAAACTCCATGATAATCACTAAAATCATTAGCAAATTCATTTGTATCTTTATAATGATATTTTTTAGCAATATCCACTAAACGATATGAGCCTTGTATTACATCTTCGGCAGCTTTTGTAAGTTTTCTTGCTTTAGCATATTCACTGGGAGACTGTCCAACAATCATTTTAAATGATTGATCAAGATGCATTGGAGAAAGACCGACGTAATCACTTAAATCTTGCAAATGGAAAGGCTCAATAATTCGATCTTCGATATAAACAATTGCCTGCTGTATTTGCTTGATAACGTCCAAACTGTTCACTCCTAAAACTACCTTAAATTACTATTGTTTTTTATTATACCGTATTTTCCACTATTTTTCCTTTAAAAAAGGGCTAAAGAATAGACAAGTCTGAACTTAAATTTAAGTACAGACTTGTCTATATATTTAACTATTCACTATTTATTGCTAGTTAATGAATATCGTCCCACCAGTGGAAACCATCGCGACTAAGTAGTAATTCACTATCGAGTGGTCCATTTGTTCCAGATTTGTAGTTAGGGAATTCTGGAATAACTTGATCCCACTCTTCTTGAATTGCATCTACAAATTTCCATGTTGATTTTAATTCTTCCCAATGTGTAAAGTTTGTCGCATCACCTTTTAAACAATCAAATAATAAGTTTTCATAAGCATCTACTGTGTTCATTTTATCTTGAGCACTCATAGAATATGAAAGTTGTACAGGTTCTGTTTCGATGCCTTGTACATTTTTCTTAGCATTTAAATGTAAAGAAACACCTTCATTTGGTTGAATATTGATAACAAGTAAATTTGAATCTAAGTGTTTATCTTTTTCATAATATAGGTTCATTGGTACTTCTTTAAATTCAACTACAACTTGGATTGATTTACGTTTCATTCTTTTACCAGTTCTAATGTAAAACGGCACTCCAGCCCAACGGAAATTATCAATCATAACTTTTCCGGATACAAAAGTAGGGGTATCTGAATCATCTGCTACACGTTCTTCTTCTCTATAGCCAATTACAGGTTGACCGTTAATTTCACCCGGACCATATTGACCTCTGACAAAATTAGTTCGTACGTCTTCAGCACCAAGTGGATGCAGAGATTTCAATACTTTTACTTTTTCAGCGCGGATATCAGCACTATTTAAACTAATAGGTGGCTCCATTGCCAATAATGCTACCATTTGCAACATGTGATTTTGCACCATGTCTTTCAATGCGCCACTTGTTTCATAATAACCGCCACGATCTTCAACGCCTAAAACCTCTGAAGAAGTCACCTGAATATTTGAGATATATTTATTATTCCATAATGGTTCGAACATAGCATTCGCAAATCTTAATACTTCAATATTTTGCACCATATCTTTACCTAAGTAATGATCGATACGATAAATTTCTTCTTCTTTAAAAGACTTACGGATTTGTTTATTTAATTTCTCTGCAGATGCTAAATCGCTACCAAATGGTTTTTCAATAACTAGACGTTTAAATCCACGAGTTTTAGTTAATCCTGATGATTTTAAGTAATCTGTTACTACACCAAAGAAATTAGGTGCCATTGCTAAATAGAATAGGCGATTACCTTCTAATCCGAATTCAGAGTCTAATTTATTACTAAATTGCAATAGTTCATCATAACTCTGCTCGTCGCTTACATCGTGCTTAAAGTAAAATACATGTTCCATAAATTGATCAAGGTGTTTTGTATCTTTTACGTGAGCTTGTATTGATGCTTTAACTTGTTTACGAAATTCATCATTAGAATAATCTCGTCGGCCAATACCAATGATTGCTACATGCTGATCTAAATTATCTTGTTGGTATAAGTGGAAAAGAGATGGGAATAGTTTACGATGGCTTAAATCGCCAGTAGCTCCAAATATTGTAATCAAACATGGTATATGCTTTCTTTTTGTACTCAAGATTCAAAACCTCAATTCTAAATAAGTTATGCTATTATTATAGACTATGCGGAAATGTTATAACACATTTTTGCTTAAATTTATGAGTGATTGTAAATCTAATTATATGGTAAACTTACCTATATAGAGAGGAGCGTTGATATGGAAATCACATTTTTCGGCACGGGTGCAGCATTGCCGACCAAAGAACGCAATACACAAGCAATAGCGCTCAACCTTGATCCTTACTCTAACTCTATTTGGCTCTTTGATGCAGGGGAAGGAACGCAACATCAAATATTACATCATTCTATAAAACTTGGTAAAATAAACCACATTTTTATCACACATATGCATGGTGATCATATATATGGATTGCCTGGACTATTAACTAGCCGTTCATTTCAGGGTGGTGAAAATAAACCATTAACTATCGTTGGCCCAAGAGGGATTAAAAATTATGTTGAAACAACGCTTCAAGCTTCACTATCTAGATTGAATTATCCAGTAACTTTTATAGAAATAGATGATCAATTGCATTACCATCATGAAGGGTTTACTGTATCTGCTTATAATTTAAATCATGGTGTCCCATCATTTGGTTATCGAATCGAAGCTCCCACAACATCTGGAAAAATAGATGTTGCTTCATTGCGTGAGATTGGTATGGAACCTGGTCCAAAATATCAAGAGGTTAAAAACTCCGACTCATTTATTTTCAATGATAAGGTTTATCAATCTTCTGACTTCAAAGGAGAGGAAAAAGTAGGACCGAAAATTGCAATTTTTGGAGACACAATGCCTTGTGAAAATGAGCTTAAGCTAGCAGATAACGCTGATTTATTAGTGCATGAAGCTACATATATTGATGGGGATAGATCCTTAGCAGATAGTCACCATCATAGTCATATCAATGACGTTTTACATTTGCTTGAAGCAACTAATTCAAAACAAGCATTATTAAATCATATAAGCAACCGATATAATCTAAGTGATATAGATGTCATTTATGCAGAATTACAAAACCAATATCCAAATCTAAAATTTAAATTTGTAAGAGATTTTGATACTTTTGAAATATGAATACTACCGAAACAGAATTTGTTAAAAATCCTGTTTCGGTAGTTTTATATTATTGTTTATTGGAAAGTTCTTTACTTCTTTTAACTGCTGCGTTGAAACAGTCTTCAAAAATGCCCTCAATATCATGTTTTGATAGTGCATCTAGACCTGCTTGTGTTGTACCGCCTTTGGAAGTAACGTTTTGTCTTAGTTGTTCCATACTCAAATCTGATCTTTCAATCATTTTTCCAGTACCAATAATTAAATTTCTAATTGATTCTTCAACTTCTTCTTTATCTAATCCGAGTCTTACACCAGCATCTACATATTTTTCAAACACGTGATATAAGAAAGCTGGACCGCTTCCAGTTATCGCTGTCACTTGATGCAATGCATCTTCTTGCACTTCCATCTCTGATCCGAATGCATTAACAATATCGACTACTTTCTGGCGGTCAGTTTCTGGATAATTTTTTGAAAAACTTAATCCAGTTACTGAGTGACCTACTTGCGCATTAGTATTAGGCATAATACGTGCAATAGGATTATCATGACCTAACTCTTTCCGGATATACTGAATGGAAATACCTGCCATTATAGAAATAAACTTATTACGGTCAGTAATATAAGGGCGAATACGGTCAGCTAAAGATTCAAAATCATAAGGTTTAGTACCTAAAAATACAAAATCTGCATCTGCTAATAAAGCAGCATCATCATAGCTGTAATTCACTCCCAGCTCATCAGCATACCCCTTAAGTACCGCTTCATTAGAACGATTCGTAATATATATATCGTTAGGGTCAATCACATTTGAATCAATGATGCCTGAAAAAATAGCATGTGCCATGTTGCCTGAACCATAAAATACAATTTTCATTTTTAATTAGCACTCCCTGTATTAGTGTTAAGTTAATTTATATGATAGCACAATTAATGCACATATTTTACACAACAATGTTATTATTTACCTGTTATCCTTATAATCAAACATATTCTTAGCATAATAAAAGGGAGGAATCATGCATTTGATGAAAAATTTAATCGGTAAACACTTTGTGATAACAGGCGGTACAAGCGGACTAGGCTATGCAATAACAAATGCTGTATTAAAAAAAGGCGCCTACGTGACTTTACTCGTTAGAAACATAGATAAATTCAACAAAACGTATTATCCGTATAATGCACATTTATTAAACGCACAAGTATGTAATTTAAATTCTCGTGCAGCTATAAAAAAACTCTGTTTTAAAAAAGAGGCAATTGACGGGTTAATACATAGTGCAGGTTTAGGTTATTTTAAATCCATAGATGCACATGAAGAAAATGAAATGATAGAGACATATGAAATTAATCTTATTAACTTTAACATACTGCTGAAACAACTCGCTCCATACTTTACAAAACATCCATATATCGTAGGCATAAGCAGTTTAGCTGCCTTTTCTACACAAGTACATAGCGGCCATTATGCTGCTAGTAAAGCGGCATTAAATCAAGTATTGAATACGTACCGTCTGGAACATCCGAATTATCAAGTTATGTTAGTCAATACTGGGCCAATACATACACCATTTCATGCGAAAGCAGATCCTACTTTAAAATATACAGCTCAGGTGGATAACATAATGTTAGATCCAGACAAACTTGCTGAAGAGATCATTAATAATATGTTGAAGAATAAATCTGAAGTTAATAGACCTAAATGGTTACATGCACTTCTTAAATTATACCAATTAGCACCAAGAACAATTGAAAAAACATTTCCAGCGTTATTTAACAATAAAAAAGAATGACATCACGTCATTCTTTTTTAAAACTTAATTTAAATGATTAGTATAGTGAAGATCTTTAACTCGCTTGCGTGCTGCTTGGATACGGTTAAAATCTAAATCGATGTTTAAATTATTTACATTTTCTTCGAGTTGTTCCACGCTGCTTGCTCCAGCAATAATAGAGCCTAATACATCTTGTGAACGCAGATAATTAAATGTTAATGCTGTTAGGTTATGTTCAATTTCTTTTAAAGATGCGATTGTACTGCCGAGATCTTGATAATTATAATCAAAAATACCATCTTCAAATTTATCATCTAAAACTTGATTACTTGAGGCTGTCAAAAGTCCTTTGAAAACAGGACCGCGAGCTAGAACTTTTACACCTTTTTTATGTGCAGCTTGAATTAAATCTTCAGGTCGATTATCAATAAGATTAAATTGAGCCATCCATGTATCAATATCACTATGTTCTAAATAGTAATTAATGACATTAGGTCTGATAGAAGAAATACCATATGCACGAATAAGTCCTTCTTTTTTCAATTCATCAAAAGCACTTATCGTTTCATCTAAAGGATCATCAATTGTACCCCCATGTAATTGATATAAATCCAATTCATCCACACCTAAGTTTTTAAGAGATTGTTTGACACTTTCTTTTATGTGTTTTTTAGATGGATCCCAAAATGTTGTTCCATCATCCTTGAGATGATTTCCTACTTTCGTTCCAATCACAATATCGTGTGTATTTTGATATGGTTTTAAAATTTCACCGACTAATTTTTCATTTATCCCTTTATCATACATATCAGCTGTATCAAAATAAGTAATTCCTAATTCAATAGCACGTTCTATAATAGCTTGTGCATGCTTTTTTTTTGTACCTAAACTCATGCACCCTAATCCTAATTCAGATATCTCTAAACCACTCTTTAAAACATTCTTTTGCATGTTGTTACTCCTTTCGATACACTTTAATTGTCTAACAAACCTAGTTTAGCAATAAATCAATATAGTTAAAAGGAACGTGATTATAATGGACTTAACAGAGAAAACACTTAGTAAAAAGAATATATATTCTGGAAAAATCATCGATGTTGATGTAGATGAAGTTTTATTGCCGAATGGTGAAACTTCTAAACGTGAAATCGTTAATCACACTGGAGCTGTAGCAGTGTGCGCACTTACACCTGAAAACAAAGTCGTTTTTGTAAAACAATATCGTAAACCGGTTGAAAAGGTATTACTTGAAATACCTGCTGGGAAATTAGAAGAGGGGGAAGACCCTAAAGAAGCCGCACATCGCGAATTAGAAGAAGAAACAGGCTATATCGCAAAGGATTTAGAATTAATTGCTGATGTTTATACTTCACCAGGATTTGCAAATGAGAAAATATCTATCTATTTCACTGATGAATTAAGCAAAGGAAATGTTCATTTAGACCCAGATGAATTTGTTGAACAAGTTGAGTTGAGTATTGATGAAATCAACGATTTGGTTACAAATTTAAAAATTACAGATGCTAAAACTTTAATCGCGCTTCAGCATCTATTATCAATTTATAATCATTCTAATTAAAGAGTGAGAATGAGTTGCTTTTTTAACAAAATACTGGTAATTTAATAGTTGAGTCATTAAACAAATTAAAATGATTATAATTATTAGTAGAGGAGTGAGGCTTCCGTGGAAGAACGATTAAAATGCGTGAAGCAACAATTACAACAATCATCCTATAAATTAACTCCACAGCGTGAGGCAACATTAAGAGTATTGATTGAAAATGAATCTGATCATCTTAGTGCTGAAGATGTTTACTTAAAAGTGAAAGATAAAGCGCCAGAAATCGGATTAGCAACTGTTTATAGAACGTTGGAGCTACTTGCTGAACTGAAAATCGTTGATAAAATCAACTTTGGTGATGGTGTGTCACGATTTGATTTGAAAAAAGAAGGCGAAAAACATTTCCATCATCATTTAGTTTGTATGGAATGTGGAAAAGTTGAGGAAATTGCTGAAGATTTATTGCCAAAAGTTGAAGAACGCGTAGAAAATGAATTTAACTTTAAAATTTTAGATCATCGTCTTACTTTTCACGGTATTTGCAGCGAATGCCAGCAAAAGAAGAAAGAAGTTTGATATAGTAAGAGGGTGAAAAGTGATGGAAACAAATTATGATGTTGTTATTGAAGAATATTTAAAATTCATTCAAATTGAAAAAGGATTAAGTGCTAATACGATTGGTGCTTATAGAAGAGATTTGAATAAATACAAAGAGTATTTAGTATTAAAAAAGATTAATAATATAGATTTTATTGATCGAGAGATTATTCAACAATGTTTAGGATATTTACATGATGACGGTCATTCCGCAAAATCAATTGCGCGTTTTATTTCAACAGTAAGAAGTTTCCATCAATTTGCGTTGAGAGAACGTTATGCAGCTAAAGATCCTACTGTATTGATTGAAACACCTAAATACGAGCGCCGGTTACCTGACGTATTAGATGTAGAGGACGTTCTTGCTTTACTTGAAACGCCGGATTTATCTAAAAATAACGGTTATCGAGATCGAACAATTCTGGAATTATTATATGCGACAGGTATGCGTGTAACGGAATTGATACATGTTCGTGTAGAAGATGTCAATTTGATTATGGGATTTGTACGGGTTTTCGGTAAGGGTAGCAAAGAACGTATCATCCCTTTAGGCGAAACTGTCATCGATTATTTGAAAAAATACATTGAAACAGTACGTCCTCAATTGTTAAAACAAACAGTAACAGATGTATTATTTTTAAACCTTCATGGTAAACCATTATCAAGACAGGGAATTTGGAAACTTATAAAGCAATATGGTGTTAAAGCAAATATTAAAAAGAAATTAACACCTCACTCACTTCGCCACTCGTTTGCGACACATTTGCTTGAAAATGGTGCTGATTTAAGAGCTGTACAAGAAATGTTAGGACATTCGGATATTTCTACAACTCAACTCTATACACATGTTTCAAAATCACAAATCAGAAAAATGTATAATGAATTCCATCCAAGAGCCTGACTAATTAAAATAATGCACATCCATTCGATATGTGGATGTGCATTATTTTAATTTACGTCTTTTTAATGCGTCATTTCGAGCAAGTTCAACTGCATGGCGATCTCGTAATAAATGATGATCGTAAATATAAGGAGAGTCATTTATTTTCGTCATCAATTGATAATCAGGAAATTTTGATTTCAATTTCTTTTTTGTGGATTCCAATAAAGGTAATTCTATAACTTGGAATGGACAATTTTGAGTTGCTTGTTTTTTTAACTGAGTTAGTAAAGTTAAATATTTTTGAGAGCTTAATCCTAAATTCTCTATATTTTTCAAAATAAGATTTGCTACACGATAAGCACGCTTAAATAGTGTGGATGCACCTTTGCAGTTGCCTCTTCTAAAATGATAACAGCCGGTAGCACATAAAATTAAGCTTACTACTGCATCCTCTTTTGAAAAGAAAGGCTGTTTTTTCCAAGCATCTTCTAAAATGTCATGACATAAAAAGTAATGTTGTTGAGCATGAAATTGATAATAAAATGACAAAAGCGCTTCTTCCAATTTATTCACCTCCTGCTTCTCATTTATTTATTTTCAGCATTCATGTATAATATTTTACTGAATGATATACGCAACATGCAATTAAAGGAGAAAGAGATGTACGAAGTTAAACTAGATGCTTTTAATGGTCCTTTGGATTTATTACTCCATCTAATACATAAGTATGAAATCGATATTTATGATATCCCGATGAAAGCTTTAACAGAACAATATATGAACTATATTCATGCAATGAAAAAACTAGAAATTAATATAGCGAGTGAATATCTAGTAGTGGCTTCTGAATTATTGATGATTAAAAGTAAAATGCTTTTACCACAACATGATACTGAAATGGATGATGAAATAGAGGATCCAAGAGAAGACTTGGTTGGTCGTTTAATAGAGTATCAAAATTATAAAGAATATACAGAATTTCTGAATGAACTTAAAGAACAGCGCGAACAATTTTACAGCAAACATCCTACTGATTTAAGCCATTTAGAATCCATAGAAACTTGGGATGATTCTCAAACAATTGATTTAACAGAATTAATTATGGCTTATCAAAGAATCAAAACAAGAACATCTTTCAACACACCTAAAAGTGTTACAATCCAAAAAGAAACTTTTACGATTGAACAAGCATCTAAACAAGTCACTGAAAAACTTGCAGTTTCTAACTCCATTAACTTTTTTAGTTTGTTTACTTTTAAAGAAAATACAGAGGAAATCGTTACACATTTCTTGGCGATATTAGAAATGTCGAAAACGGGAATCATACAAATTAACCAAGTTAAAGATTTTGCAGACATTAACATTACTAGAGGTGTAAATTATGGCATTGGAGCTTAACGGAATACTTGAAGGGTTATTATATACAGCGGGTGATGAAGGATTGGAAGCTGACCAGCTCACTGATATTTTAGAGATTTCAGAAGAAACCTTAAAAGAAATGGCTGCAACTTATGATTCTCAAGGCTTAGTAATTCAACAATATGGATCTACATATGTTTTAACAACAAAATCAGAAGTTGCACCTTATGTAGAAAAACTGGTAAAAAATCAATCAAATATGAAACTGTCACAAGCTGCAATGGAAGTATTATCAATTATCGCTTATAATCAACCAGTAACCAGAAGCGATATTGAAATAATACGCGGCATTAATTCAGATGGTGCAGCTAAAACATTAATCGCGAGAGGATTAGTTGAAGCAAAAGTTGAAGATAATTCTCGCAGTCAGCAACTTTATACAACACCTTTATTCTTAAATGTTTTTGGTATGACAAATTTGGATGAACTTCCAACTACAGAAGAAGAGGAAGAAGAAATCGAATCATTTTTCAATAATCTGATTAACCAAAAAGGAGATAATAATGAGTAAAGAATTAGAAAGATTACAAAAAAGAATTGCAAATAGCGGTTATACTTCAAGAAGAAAAGCTGAAACTTTAATTGTTGAAGGCAAAGTTAAAGTAAATGGCGAAACTGTAACAGAATTAGGTACAAAAGTTAAACCATCGGACAATGTTGAAGTTGAAGGCGTTAAACTAGAACAAGAAGATAAATTGTATATTTTGTTTTATAAACCAGCTCAAGTTATTACGAGTGTTTCGGATGACAGAGGCAGAACTGTGGTAACAGATTATTTCGATGACTTAGAAACACGTATTTATCCAGTAGGCAGATTAGATTACGACACTTCAGGACTTTTATTGTTAACAAATGATGGTGAGTTCACTAATTTAATGACACATCCGAGATATAAAATTAAGAAAAAGTACGTCGCTAAATTAAAAGGATACTTGATGCGTGATGAAGTGAAAGCACTTGAAAAAGGTATACAATTAGAAGATGGTAAAACACATCCAGCAGAAGTTAAAATTAAAAATCAAAATAAAGAAAAGAATACTACTGTTGTAGAAATCACGATTTCAGAGGGCAGAAACCGCCAAGTACGACGTATGTTCGAACATTTCGGTCATGAAGTATCGAAATTATCTCGTGTGGAACTAGCAGATTTCCTTACACTTAAAGGTTTAAATGCTGGAGAAGGGCGTGTATTGACTCCTCATGAAGTTAAAAAACTTAGAAATTTAGCTGAAAATGGTTAATTAAGTCACTAAGCAATATTCAGTGTGCTTTTTGGCTTTTTTACACATATCATACATGCAAAGAACTCAACAAGTTTCAATTATCTTGTTGATATATGCTTATGATATAATATATATTGAAGTGAAAAATCATTTGTTATAAAGTAGCTGATTAAAATTGGCTGCTAAACAATGATTCAGTCAAATCTTTAAATATCCAATATGAAGAAATTGATATGAGATAAAAAGGTGCAAGAGATTCATGTTACGCATCTTATCTATTTTATAAGTTATATCAATAGAATTGGATACTCATATGGGAGGTAACTATAATTATGACAAAAATACTTGTCGTTGATGATGAAGAAAGAATTCGAAGACTGCTTAAATTATATTTAGAAAGAGAATCTTTTGATATCGAAGAAGCTCAAGACGGCAAAGAAGCATTAGATATGGCATTAAACACTGATTATGCTTGTATCTTATTAGACTTAATGCTTCCCGAATTAGATGGTATTGAAGTTGCAAACCGTTTAAGAGAGTACAAAGATACACCGATTATTATGTTAACAGCAAAAGGTGAAGAAACAAATCGTGTAGAAGGATTCGAATCAGGTGCAGATGATTATATTGTCAAACCTTTTTCTCCACGCGAAGTAGTATTACGAGTTAAAGCTTTGCTTAGACGCACATTAACAGCAACTTCAGAACAAAATGAGCCTCACGCAAGAGACTTAATTGAATTTAAGCACCTTGTCATTGATAATGATGCGCATCGTGTACTTGCTGATGGTACTCAAGTCAACTTAACACCTAAAGAATATGAACTATTAATATTCTTAGCCAAAACACCTAACAAAGTTTTTGATCGCGAACAATTATTAAAAGATGTCTGGCATTATGAATTCTATGGAGACTTGCGTACTGTAGATACTCATGTTAAACGTCTTAGAGAAAAGTTAAACCGTGTATCCTCTGATGCAGCACATATGATTCAAACTGTATGGGGTGTCGGCTATAAATTTGAGGTCAACAATAATGATGAAACGACTCAATAGTGTCGTGATAAAACTGTGGTTAACTATAATTCTTATAGTAACGACAGTTTTAATTTTACTAAGTGCGGCATTAATCACATTTATTCAAAATTATTATACGCAAGATACTGAACAATCCTTAATAAAAGATGCAGAACGAATTAGCATTTTACTAGAAGAATCAGATAATAAGTCATTAGCAATTAAACATAGCAAGGCATTGATTGAAGGTCCTAGCGGTTTAATTATTATGAAAAATAAGAATGATGAATTTTATAATTCTCACTCTAAATTAAAAAATGAAATGATGAATGTTATCACTAAAAACTCGAAATATCAAAAAGTGTTTACTGATAATAAAAAAATATCTCAGCATATTAAATTAAAGGTCGATGGAAAAGTTAGAACATACGTATTGCTCGGCTATCCGACAAAAATTGATGCAAATAACCCCCATGGTGCTGTATTCATATATCAAGATCTTAAGAGTATAGATGATACTAATAATGTCATTACTATCATTATTTTAGTAACAGCTGTAATTTTCTTAATTATTACTACTGTTTTTGCATTCTTTTTATCATCACGTATTACTAAACCGCTTCGCCAATTACGTACTCAAGCCTTAAATCTTTCCGAAGGTGACTATTCACAAGTCAACGATATCAATTCAAAAGATGAAATAGGTGAGTTAGCGCACTCATTCAATATAATGAGCAGCGATATTCAAAGACATATCGATGAAATATCAGCATCTAAGAACATCAGAGACAGCCTTATTAATTCAATGGTAGAAGGCGTATTAGGTATCAATGAAAAAAGAGAAATCATTCTATCAAATGAAATGGCCAAAAAAATGTCAGAACAACTTCGAACAACTAAAAAAGAACAATTTACTGAACAAATGGACCGTACATTTAAAGAAAAAGAAATTCAATTCCAAGATTATGAAGTAAATAACCGATTCTATGTCGTCATCATGAGTTACATCGAACAATTCCAACCTAACCAAAGCGGCGTTGTAGCGATTATTCGAGACATGACCAATGAACATCAGTTGGATCAAATGAAAAAAGACTTTATAGCCAATGTATCACACGAATTGCGCACACCAATTGCTTTATTACAAGGTTACACAGAATCAATAGTGGATGGAGTTGTCTCAGAACCTGATGAAATCAGAGACTCCCTTTCTATCGTTCTTGATGAAACACAACGTTTAAATCGACTTGTGAATGAATTATTAAATGTAGCAAGAATGGATGCAGAAGGCTTATCAGTTAACAAAGAAGTACAACCTATCGATCCATTATTAGAGCGGATGCAAATGAAATATCGACAACAAGCAGAAGATTTACAAATCGATATTAATCTGGCTCCTAATACGGAAGGGCAACTTTGGTATTATGACACAGATAGAATGGAACAAGTTTTAACAAATTTAGTAGATAATGCATCTCGTTATACTTCGCCAGGAGATGCTATTAAAATCAGCACATCAGAATCTGATAAATACGATATTTTGTATGTGACAGATACAGGCAGTGGTATTGCCCCTGAACATATTGATTTAGTATTTGATAGATTTTATAAAGTTGATGCTTCTCGTAAACGCGGTAAAGAAGGAACGGGGTTAGGACTCTTTATTTGTCGTATGATTATTGAAGCTCAAGGTGGAACAATTGATTTAAAAAGCCGTTTAGGAGAAGGTACTACATTTATTATTAAATTGCCTAAACCACCCGAAAATATTTAATACTATTTTTTAAGCAATCGAATTGAATCACTGTGTCTAATCCGATATAATAGATAAGAAAATAAAATAATAATGATATTCATCTTCGGGGTCGGGTGAAAGTCCCAACCGGCAGTAAATTAAGCCTGCGACCTGTATTTATTTTGTAAATATGGCTGATCTAGTGAGATTCTAGAGCCGACAGTATAGTCTGGATGGGAGAAGATGGAGGGTTTATTTGTTGTGCTTAAATTCCTCCTATTCGCGTAAGATGAATGGAAGGAGTATTTATGAATCAGCAAAAAAACAAACGCTTAATCATTATAAGTATGATGAGTGCAATTGCGTTTATTTTGATGTTTATCAAATTTCCGCTGCCATTTTTGCCGCCATACTTAACATTGGATTTCAGTGATGTTCCAGCATTGCTTGCAACATTTCTGTTTGGACCCGTTGCGGGGGTTATTGTAGAACTTATTAAAAATTTGCTTAACTTCCTTTTCAATATGGGTGATCCGATTGGACCCGTTGCAAACTTTGCAGCAGCAGTCAGTTTTTTACTTACTGCATTTTATGTAAGTAAATTAATTAAAGGTAAATTGAACATAGTTATCGGCTTGATTGCAGGTACATTAGTAATGACTTTAATATTGAGTATTTTAAACTACTTTGTATTATTACCTTTATATGGAATGATTATGAATCTTTCAGATGTAGTGAAAAATTTAAAAATAATTATCGTATCAGGTATTATTCCATTTAATATTATAAAAGGAATAGCGGTATCAGCCATTTTCCTTTTACTATATAAACGATTAAAAAAAGCATTGAATTATTAATATTTAAAAGCCCGGAAATTTGAAAATAATTTCCGGGCTTTTAATAAAGAAAGATCAAAACAATCATTTGCTTTGACCTTTTTTATTCAATCTATAATTAGCGAAGAATACTAACTGAATTGACGATTGACTATCATTATTCGAATTTTAAAGCATCTCCATCGAAAGGCTCATCTGCTATTTTAATAGAATCAGTAGGGCAACCTTCTAGAGCATCTTCCATGTCTTCATATAATTCTTTAGGTACTTCAGCAGTACCTTCATTATCATCAAGAATCACGTATGCGATGCCTTCATCATCGTAGTCATAAATATCTGGAGCTGCTGCACCGCAAGCACCACATGCAATACAAGTATCCATATCTACAATCGTATATTTAGCCAATTTTACTTCGCCTCCTTTTACAAAAATGCTACACTAATAACGTAATTTTTATTTTAACATCAGAAATTCTTTTTTCAATACAACAGATTGTTAAGGTGATGATTGATTTGAAAGAAATTATCCAATACATAAAAACACATGCTTATCACTATAAAACTGATAAAAGTCTTTATAATATAATCGTTGGTGCTAAAACACATCAAACTTATTTTGATGCATGTAGCCAACAACTTTTATCATTATATCACAGTCATCCAAATTTAAAATATCCATCATTCGAACGAATATTCAAAGATTCTAATGTATATAATAACAATGTCAGTAAAACATTAAAAGTAACACCGCGTTATACTTTTGAAAGTATTCAACAGACATTTCAGGTGATTCAGTTGTTAACTCAAACCATTTCTAATCATCAGCATCAATCTTTATCATTCATACCTGTATCACAAATTGACAAAGTTCAAAGGAAAGCTAAGAACCTTTATTATGAAATATTAAATAATGATGAAGAAAAATTGTTTAAAGAAGAAATATACACTCTATTTGCATCTATCAATTCCTACAATGAATTATCAATTCTGCATTATTTTTTACAAGGGTATGAAGAAACAATGTATACGAATCAACAGGTGGGAATGATTGAATTAATTTCAGAGGAAGAATTAATAAGATTAAAAATGAATGATTTAGTTGAAATGATGAATCAAATTGAAAACAAGGAAAAATTCAAAATATTACATAAAACAATTATTTTGCCGGAACTTTCGCAAAATGCATTTGAAACTTATCAATACCTTAAAAATGATAAGACTATGAAGGAAATCTCTGTTATTGAAAATGTAAAGGAAAATACAATTGAAGATCATGTGCTCGAACTTTTTATAAAAGGTTATCTTTCTGATTATCATTTGTATATTAATCAAACATTTTATTCTTCATTTAAATCCTTTTATCAAAATAATAAAGAAGAGCGTTTAAAAGTATTTAAGTCAAAGTTTCCAGAACACAGTTATTTCGATATTAAATTAGCTATCGTGCGTTTTTCTAGGGAGGGGTGACCATGTTACAAAAAGCATTACAAGATTGGTTCGGGTTTGATACATTCAATCCTGGCCAAGAAGGAATCATTCAGAGTGTCCTAGATAAGCAAAACACTTTAGGCATTTTACCAACTGGCAGCGGAAAGAGTTTATGCTATCAGCTTCCAACTTATATCAATCAAAAACCTACATTAATTATTTCTCCTTTAATATCTTTAATGGACGATCAAGTCATGCAAATGAAGAAAAAAGGTGAACGCTCTGTTTGTTATGTTCATTCTGGAATGAGTTTAGAAGAAAAGAAGAAAAACCTTAAATTTATAAAAAAAGCAAAATTTATCTTTTTAAGTCCTGAGTTTATTTTAAATCGCGATAATATTAATTATTTACGAGATATAGACTTAGGGTTAATAGTTTTAGATGAAGCACACTGTATTACAGAGTGGGGATATGATTTTAGACCCCATTATGCATTAGTGGGTAAAATTACGAAGCGCTTTCCTAATGCAACTGTCTTGGCTTTAACAGCTACAGCACCAAAACATCTTAAAGAAGATTTGAATGAAGTGGTAGGTACGCAATTTCATGAAATCAAAACGAAAATGGATCGCAGCAATATCTCCTTAACGCATCTCAACTTCGATAACGATAATGATAAAATGATTTGGCTTTTAGAAAATATCAACCATAGCGGACCTACGATTATTTATGTATCCTCTAAGAAAAAATGTCGTGAACTTGCGCAAGAAATATATAAAGCTGGTTTTTTAACTGGTATATATCATGGGGATATGTCCTACCAAGAACGACAAACAGTTCAACAACAATTTATTCAAAATGATATTCCTATAGTAGTGGCAACTAGTGCCTTTGGAATGGGGATTAATAAACCAGACATAAGAACAGTCATACACTTCCATCTTCCCACTAGCCCATCAAGTTATATTCAAGAAATTGGCAGGGCAGGCAGAGATGGTGCTTATAGCCAAGCAATCAGTTTATATCAATCAGATGATGCATTTCTATTAGAAACATTGCTTTTTGCAGACATGATTACAGATGCAGATATTGATGCATATAAAAATGGTATGGCTTTACCTGATGAAAAACAAAGCATTATTGATATTTTACATCTCAGTTATTCTGTTGAAGAAATCCAAAAAATATTCCAACGTTCAGAATATCGTAAAAAAGAAGGTTATATCAGAATGTTAGGTTACAAAAATCTTACAACTTGCAGAAGAGAATATTTGATGTCGTATTTCGGTGAAAGCATACAAAAACCTGAATCATGCTGTGATAATGATGAAATAAATGAAAGGATAGATATCAGAAATCCTAAAAAAGTCACACGAAAAATGGACTATTTAGAAAAACTCAATCAAATTTTCATACAAAATTAAAATACCACATTAGTATACATGTTAATGTGGATAGAACGTAGTTTATTCGTACTCACTAAAAATAGCACTCATTTATTAGGTTATTTTATAACTAGATATCGAGAATCAACCAAACAAATAATTGAACTGGATTAATTATATAAAAAACCTGCTTCAATATTCATCTTTTGTTTGTCGAAGACTATGAGCACAAGTTATAATAATAATACTAAGATTTAGATTTTTAGCTTTCATATTTGGGGTATGAGTACTACATATGAAATACAGTAATTAATTTAAAGAGAAAGGATGATGGCGTTGTCTAATAATAATTTTAAAGACGATTTTGAACGGAATCGTCAATCAATTGATCCTTCCCATACTAACGAAGATCAAAAAACACCAGAAGAATCAGTAGATTCAGCTGATTCAAAAGAGACAAATAATCAAGAGCCTAAAACGGGAGCAACTCATTTTCCTCCAAGAGGGTCACAACGCAGACGTCGTAGAAGAAGAGAGACGGCTACTCACAAACAAGAAGAAGGTAACAAGCAAGAAGAAGTACATACAGATGAAAAACAAAAAGCTGAAGAAAAAAATACTTCTACTAATAAAAACACTTCTAAAGATAAGGGCAGTGACGCAGCAGCTGCAAGTGTTGGTGGTGGCGTTGTTGGAAAAAAACTGGAACAAAATCACAAAAAAGATTCCAATGACAGAAAAAGTAAGGACGACGTTGGAAGTTTAGATGATCGTTCAGCTGTTTCTAATGACAGCAAAGATGGAAAAGATAATCAAAAGAAATCAAATAATACAGGCAAAAAAGCTGCAGCTGCAGGAGCAGCAGGAATAGTAGGCGGAGCTGCTGCTAAACATCAAAAAGATAAAAATGCATCAGCCAATGAATCTGAAAGCAAAACGCCAAAGTCAAAAGAAAATGATAAAGCTGCCAGCACTGCAGCTGGAAGTACAGCTGCAAAAAATGAAAATCCCGATAATAATGATTCAAATGAAGATAACAAAAAAGAATCACCAAATAAAGACAAAAAACACAGCAAGGCTGGTAAAGCCGCTGCTGCGGGTGCTGCAGCAATAGGCGGAGCTGCAGCAGGAAAAGCTGCTAAAGATCATTCTAAAAAAGAAAATAATAAAAAGAATGATAAAAATGAAAGCGAAGATAAAAATAGTGAAAATAAATCCGGAAAAGCTGCAGCTGCGGGTACCGCAGCAGGTGCTGCTGGAGCTGCTAGTGCATCTTCTGCAAATGCCTCAGGTAGTAGCGGCGGTAATGGCGGTAACGGTTCAGGAAATGGTGGCGACCATGGTGACGGCAACGGCCAGGAACCTAAAAAGTCAGGCGGCTTAAAAAAATTATTACCATTGTTATTAGGTTTACTAATCATTGCTGCTATTGCTATTTTCGGTGGCATGGCTTTAACAAACCAAGGCGACCATAAAGACGACAGCGATAATAAAACAGCAGATCACTCTAAAACAAATAAAAATAAAGATGATGCAAAAGATAAATCATCTGCAAGCAAAGATAAAGACAGCAAGTCTAAAGATAATGCAAAAAATTCTCAAGATAACAATGCGCAATCTGATGATACTGCAAACAATGATAATAATAATGAAAATGCAGATTCGAATGATTCAGCAAATCAAAATGATGCTAATAATTCAGATAATGCAAATAATCAAAATGGTTACAATCAAGATCAACAAGGCGTACAAAATCAACAAAATGATCAATATAATCAAAATAACCAAAATCAAAACCAAAATACACAAGCACAACAAGGCGGTCAAACACATACTGTTTATGGTAAAGAAAATCTTTATCGTATCGCAATCCGTTACTACGGAGAAGGCACACAAGCAAATGTGGATAAAATCAAACGTGCAAACGGTTTAAACAGTAATAATATTTCAAATGGCCAACAACTTGTGATTCCTCAATAATATTTAGATACTCTGCAATGAAAACTACATTTCATTGCAGAGTTTTCTTTTTGTAACATCTCTTACTTTTAAATCAGGTAAAACTCTTTCAAATTTAAATATGACTGATATAATATTAGGGGTGAGTGAAGGAGGACAATACGATGCAAACAGTTGAAAGTATTATTATCGGCGGAGGTCCATGCGGACTTAGTGCTGCAATCGAACAAAAGAAAAAAGGAATTGAAACACTAGTAATTGAGAAAGGAAATGTGGTTGAAGCTATTTATAATTATCCAACACATCAAACTTTTTTCTCTTCTAGTGACAAATTAAGTATCGGGGATGTACCTTTTATAGTTGAAGAATATAAACCCCATAGAAATCAAGCGTTAGTCTATTATAGAGAAGTTGTTAAATATCATCAGCTTGATATACACGCGTTTGAAGAGGTCCTCACAGTTAAAAAAATTGGTAAAAGATTTACAATTACAACAACGAAAGATACTTATCAATGTAGATTCCTTACAGTAGCTACTGGCTATTATGGACAACACAATGATTTAGAAGTAGAAGGTGCTAAATTGCCAAAAGTATTCCATTACTTTAAAGAAGCACACCCATATTTCGATCAAAATGTTGTCATAATCGGAGGAAAAAACTCTGCAGTTGATGCAGCGCTTGAATTAGAAAAGGCTGGCGCAAATGTCACAGTTTTATATAGAGGTTCAGATTACTCTTCGGCAATCAAACCTTGGATTCTACCAAATTTTGAATCTCTAGTAAGACATGAAAAAATTGATATGCACTTTAACGCTGAGGTTACCAAAATCGATGAAGAAAGTGTTACTTATACTCAAGATGGCGAAACCTACACAATTCCTAATGACTATGTATTTGCGATGATTGGATATCATCCAGATTATGAATTCTTACAAAATATAGGAATTGATATCAAAACTAATGAATATGGCACTGCACCTGTTTATGATAAAGAAACATATGAAACAAATGTAGAAAATTGCTATATTGCAGGTGTTATTGCTGCAGGTAATGATGCAAATACAATATTTATTGAAAACGGAAAATTCCATGGCGGTATTATTGCTCAAAATATTATTACCAAAAAACAAACGCCTTTAGAATCATAATTAATAAACCAAAAAGCAGTTACCAGACAATTCATTTCATCTGGTAACTGCTTTTTTAAACCTGCGCATCAAAATAGGACTTTAATTGATTTTTATTCAAATGATTACTTATAGCGACCAATAATTTCAATCTCGCTTTTTGACCATTTAATCCGTTTGAGAAGATAACTCCACGTTGTTCTAAATTGTAACCGCCGCCCTCGTAAGCGTAGATAGGGCCAACAATGCCATTAAATGAACGTGAAACAAGTATTACAGGTATCCCTTTATTTAAACATGACATCAATCCTTCAAGTGCTCTTGGAGGCAAGTTTCCTTGACCTAACGCTTCAATTACAATGCCATCTACGTTTTGTTCACTATAGAATTTGAGCACATCACTTTTCATATCCATATATGCTTTAACTATTGGTACATATAACTCTGAATCCACTTGATGTACAATTTCATGGCCGTAAGGACGGTGATGAAATTGTACGCTTGTTTTAGTTAATACACCTAAAGGTCCGTGATTTGGACTTTGAAAAGTATTAGTATTTGAAGTATGGGTTTTAGTAACATTTCTTGCTGTATGTATTTCATCATTAAAGACAACCATTACACCTTTATCAGATGAATCATTATCAGCAGCAACGCGAAGTGCTGAAATAAAATTATATAATCCATCAGAACCAATTTCATTTGATGAACGCATTGCACCAGTAATTACAACAGGTTTCTCTGTTTTTGTTGTTAAATCTAATAGATAGGCCGTTTCTTCCAATGTATCAGTACCATGAGTAATTACAAAACCATCATATTCGTTATTTTCACTTGCTTTTTCTATGATATCCCGTAGTTTTACAACATCTGCAATTGTTATGTGGGGAGAGGGCAAGTTAATTGGATTAATCTCAGTTACATCGGCATATCGACTGATTACATCTTGATGCTTTGAGATCGGATTTTGTTCATTTTCAATTACTTTATTCGTTTCATCTTCAGACATGCTTATTGTCCCACCAGTGTGGATAACTAAGATTTTTTTCATAAACAACGCTCCTATATTTTATATACATATTTATGATAAAATATATAGGATAAAACGACAAGGAAGGTTTTCTAAATATGAATTTAATTAATATAGCAATTGATGGCCCAGCAGCCGCAGGGAAAAGTACAATTGCACGCAGAGTTGCCGAAAGTCATTCAATGATTTATGTTGATACAGGCGCTATGTATCGTGCCATCACATATAAATATTTACAAGAAGATAAGAATGATGATTTTCAAGCTTTAATTGAAGATGTTTCTTTAAAGCTTGTATATGATGAGGATAAAGGTCAACGCGTACTTTTAAATGGGGAAGATATCACTGATTACCTTCGTTCAAATGAAGTTACACAGAACGTTTCATATGTTGCTTCTAAGGAGCCTGTCAGAACTTTTGCTGTAAAAGTCCAACAGCAATTGGCTGCAGAAAAAGGAATTGTGATGGATGGAAGAGATATTGGTACTGTAGTGTTACCTGATGCAGAATTAAAAATTTATATGATAGCTTCTGTAGAAGAACGTGCTGAACGAAGACAAAAAGAGAATGAAGAAAATGGAATTCCTTCCTCTCTAAATGAATTAAAAAAAGAAATCGAAGCACGAGATCATTATGATATGAATAGAGAGATATCTCCGCTTCGAAAAGCGGATGATGCTATAACAGTCAATACAACAGGAAAATCTATCGAACAAGTAACCGATATTATCTCTGATTTGATTGACAAAGTAGAGGCCTAAATATTTTTTTCATTAAATCGGTATAATTATTATTAAAACTGAATATTTGTGGTATATAAGTAAAGAGAATAAATGTACACGGGTACATCATCCAAATATATTTATTACCACAGAGGTTCAAGAAATTTTTACCATAAAAATGAATAGAGTTAAATTTCTTGACAATTCTGTCAGTTTGTAAGATGTTATAATTATGTAGTGTACAAGGAGGCATACAAGATGACTGAAGAATTCAATGAATCAATGATTAATGAAATCAAAGAAGGAGATAAAATCTCTGGACAAGTCCAAAAAGTCGAAGATAAACAAGTGATTGTGGATGTCGACGGTGGCAAATTTAGCGGTATCGTTCCAATTAGTCAATTGTCAACGCATCATATTGACAGCCCTAATGAAGTTGTGAAAGAAGGGGACGCAGTAGAAGCGTATGTGACTAAAGTGGAAGTTGACGAAGAAAATGAATCAGGAGCTTATATCCTTTCAATTCGTCAATTAGAACAAGAGAAGTCTTATGAATATTTACAAGAGAAACAAGATAACAATGAAATTATAGAAGCAAAAGTAACTGAAGTCGTTAAAGGCGGCTTGGTTGTTGATGTAGGACAAAGAGGTTTCGTTCCAGCTTCATTAATTTCTACTGATTTCATTGAAGACTTTTCAAGCTTTGATGGACAAGTACTAGAATTGCGAGTTGAAGAACTTGATCCAGCAAATAATCGCGTCATCCTAAGCCGAAAAGCAGTTGAACAAGAAAGAAATGAAGCTAAAAAAGCTGAATTATTATCATCTCTATCAGAAGGAGATGTAATTGAAGGTACAATTGCTCGTTTAACAAACTTTGGTGCTTTTGTTGATATCGGCGGTGTTGACGGTTTAGTTCATGTATCTGAACTTTCACATGAACATGTTGATAAACCAGAAGACGTTGTATCAGTAGGTGATAAAGTCAATGTAAAAGTGAAATCTGTTGAACAAGATTCAGAACGTATTTCACTTTCTATTAAAGATACTTTACCTAGTCCTTTCGAAAGTATTAAAGGTCAAATTCATGCTGATTCAATTATCGAAGGACGTGTTGTACGTTTAACTGATTTCGGTGCATTCGTCGAAATTGCAGCTGGTGTGCAAGGACTCGTTCACATTTCAGAAATCAGCCGCAAACATATCGGCACTCCAAGTGAAGTACTTGAACCAAATCAAGAAGTCACTGTTAAAGTTTTAAGCATCGATGAAGAAAGCGAACGTATTTCATTATCAATCAAAGCTGCATTACCTGAAGAAGAAGTATTGCAAATTGATGATGATGAATCTCGTGATTATATTGAAAATAACGATGACGATGACAATCCTACTTTAGGTGAAGTATTTGGAGACAAATTAAAAAATCTTAAATTTTAAGATTTGACTTATTAAATCATGCCAAGACTGTAGACAGTGTATATTTATTGTGCACGTCTCAGCCTTGGCTTTTTTGATTTCAATTATTCTTTTGCTTTAAATAGCGCATGTGATAAAATTAATTAGATATATTAAAGAGAGGAAGTTAGCTTATGACTAAACCTGTTGTAGCAATTGTTGGTCGTCCTAATGTGGGGAAATCAACAATTTTCAATAGAATCGTCGGCGAGCGTGTCTCAATTGTTGAAGATACACCTGGTGTAACAAGAGACCGTATTTATTCTAGTGGTGAATGGCTGACACATGATTTTAATGTTATTGATACTGGCGGTATCGAACTAACTGATGCACCATTCCAAACACAGATCAGAGCTCAAGCTGAAATTGCTATTGATGAAGCTGATGTTATAATTTTTATGGTTAATCAAAGAGAAGGATTAACACAAACTGATGAAATGATTGCCCAAATGCTATATAAAACAAATAAACCTGTTGTTTTAGCTGTTAATAAAGTTGATAATCCCGAAATGCGCACAGATATTTACGATTTTTATGCATTAGGATTCGGTGAACCGTTCCCAATTTCAGGTTCTCATGGATTGGGATTAGGTGATTTACTAGATGAAGTAGCGAATAACTTTAAAGACGAAGAAGACGATGATTATGATGAAGATACAATCAAATTATCACTTATTGGTCGACCGAATGTCGGAAAATCGAGTCTAGTAAATGCTATTTTAGGAGAAGACCGTGTTATCGTGTCTAATATCGCAGGTACGACACGTGATGCGATTGACACTGAGTATTCATATGAAGATCAAGACTATGTCTTAATTGATACTGCCGGAATGAGAAAAAAAGGGAAAGTATATGAATCTACGGAAAAATATTCAGTTCTACGTGCACTAAAAGCAATAGAAAGATCTAATGTAGTATTAGTTGTACTTGATGCAGAAGAAGGCATTATAGAGCAAGATAAACGTGTTGCTGGGTATGCACATGAAGAAGGTAAAGCAGTTGTAATTGTAGTAAACAAATGGGATACATTGGATAAAGATAGTAAAACAATGAAAAAATTCGAGGATAAAATTCGTCAAGAATTCCAATTCTTAGATTATGCTCCGATTGCATTTGTATCGGCTAAAGAAAAACAACGTTTACGCACTTTATTCCCACTTATTAAAGAAGCTAGCGAGAATCATAAAAAACGAGTTCAAAGCTCTACACTTAACGAAGTCATTACTGATGCAATTTCAATGAATCCAACACCTACAGATAAGGGCAGAAGACTTAAAGTCTTTTATGCAACACAAGTTGCTGTTGAACCACCAACGTTTGTAGTTTTTGTAAATGATGCAGAACTGATGCATTTCTCATATAAACGTTATTTAGAAAACCAAATTAGAGATGCATTCGGATTTGAAGGAACACCGATTCGCATTATTCCAAGAAAACGAAATTAGTGATTCAAAATTTTGAGAGGATGATTTTATGAGTAAAGTTGCCGTATTTGGTATGGGCAGTTTTGGTACTGCACTTGCCAATGTGCTTGCACAAAACGGTCACGATGTCTTAATGTGGGGTAAAAATAAGCAAAGTATTGATGAAGTGAATCAATACCACAGCAACTCCCGTTATTTAAATGGGGCACAATTAGATAAGTCTATTACAGCAACATCTAATTTAAACGAGGCTATTAACTTTTCAGATACTTATTTAATTGCTTTACCTACAAAAGCTATAAGAGAAGTCATTAAAAATATAGATTCACAACTAGATTCTAAAAAAGTATTCATTCATGTTGCTAAAGGTATTGAAAATGCTACTTTTAAACGTGTTTCTGAAATGATTGAGGATTCACTTTCACCTGAACATAATGGAGGAATCGGAGTCTTATCAGGACCGAGTCATGCTGAAGAAGTAGTAATTCAACAACCAACTACCGTAGCTGCTTCTTCTCCAGATCCTAAAGTCAGCAAACTCATTCAAGATCTTTTTATGAATGATTATTTACGTGTTTATACTAATGATGATTTAGTGGGTGTAGAACTCGGCGGTGCGTTAAAAAATATCATTGCTGTAGCGAGCGGTATTGTCGCTGGTATGGGCTTTGGAGACAATGCTAAAGCCGCTTTAATGACTAGAGGACTTGCAGAAATAAGTCGTTTAGGTGAAGAATTAGGTGCCGATCCAATGACATTTTTAGGATTAGGCGGCATTGGAGATTTAATCGTAACATGTACGTCTACTCATTCGAGAAACTATACACTTGGATATAAAATCGGCCAAGGAAAAACAGTAGATGAAGCACTTTCTGAAATGAATATGGTGGCTGAAGGCTTTTATACAACTGAATCTGTATATCATTTAGCAAAACAAAGAAATATTGATATGCCTATTACTTCAGCACTTTATGGCGTCCTATTTAAACAAGTACCATTGGATGAAAGTTTAAAATTACTAATGGGAAGAGATAAAAAGTCGGAATAAATACTATATTATCTTCCTTTTATAGTATAATTACACAAAGACTGGTAAAAAACCTTATAAATCGCGGTTTTGCGCTTGTAAATGATTGCGATAGCCACAGTACTTGTGTTAAAGTCATAGCATAATGATATAACAATATCATTACCAAACCCTTGGGGAGGTGACTCATAATGAACAAAACAGACTTAATTAACGCTGTAGCAGAACAAGCTGAATTAACAAAAAAAGAAGCTGGTTTAGCAGTTGATGCTGTATTCGAATCAATTCAATCTTCATTATCAAAAGGTGAAAAAGTACAATTGATTGGTTTCGGTAACTTCGAAGTACGCGAACGCGCTGCCCGTAAAGGTCGCAACCCGCAAACTGGTAAAGAAATTGATATTCCAGCTAGTAAAGTTCCAGCATTCAAAGCTGGTAAAGCATTGAAAGATGCAGTTAAATAATGGAATAAATACTTAAAAGAAAAGCCCTCATCGGGGCTTTTCTTTTTATCTTTAAAATTATAGGAAAATACATATACATAATAATCACTTCTTATTTAGAATTACTTTGATTAAAAACCTCAAAAAACCAGAATAAAACCGTCAGATGAACAAAAGTGATTTTATTTTTGTTTATATAATGTTAAGATAATTATTGATTAATAACGTGAGGTGCAGACATGGATTCAACATTAAGTACATTAAAAAACCAAATACAACAAAAACTTAATGGCATACATAGTCATGAACCAATTCATTATAACCATCAATTGGCTCATGTACTTGATGAACAAAACATTCCGATTCAAGCGAAATTGGCATGCCTCGCGATAGATACATCTATGAGTCATCTCGATTCTATTTCTGGCAATAATTTGTCTAAGAATGCAATATTGATTGGTGATTTAATTAGTGCGCATTATTATACACTTACTGCTGAGATTAATGATTCAGACTATCTAGATGCAATGAGCAGTGCGATCATAAAGGTTAATGAATATAAAACTTCTTTGCATTATAAACAACTTGATAAAGAAAAAATCAAAGATGCAATTCTTTATATCGAAACTATATTTCCAATGATTACTATTCAAAATTTCAAACCGCAATCTGATATGAGAGATATGACAGAAAGTTTGATATCATATGCTGCAGAACATCATCCAGCTTATTTAAAATCATATTCAGAAACAGAACTCAATCAAATATTTGAAGAAATGGATAGTAACATTAAACAAAGTAGAGGTAATTAAAATGGCTAAAAATAAAGCAGAAAAAGAGAAAGTCCATAAAGTATTTCAAAATATATCTACAAATTACGATAAATTAAATAACATCATCAGTTTTGAACAGCATAAAGTTTGGCGTAAACGTGTGATGAAATCAATGCAGGTTAAAAAAGGCAGTAAAGCATTAGACGTATGTTGCGGTACAGCCGATTGGACAATTGCATTAAGTAAAGCTGTGGGACCTTCTGGTGAAGTAATCGGTTTAGATTTCAGTGAAAACATGTTGAAAGTTGGGGAAGAAAAAACTAAAAACATGTCTAACATTCAGCTTGTACAAGGAGACGCAATGGATTTACCATTCGATGATAATGAGTTTGATTATGTTACAATCGGTTTCGGATTGCGTAACATCCCAGATTATGTGATTGCGTTAAAAGAAATGAACCGCGTACTTAAACCAGGTGGAATGGCGGTATGTTTAGAAACTAGCCAACCAACAATTCCTGTTTTCAAACAAGGTTATCAACTTTACTTTAAATTCGTGATGCCGATTTTCGGTAAATTATTTGCTAAATCTAAAGAGGAATATGAGTGGTTACAACAATCTGCTTTCAACTTTCCGGATCGCGATGAATTAAAAGCACTCTTCCAACTTGCCGGCTTTAAAAATGTTGAAGTCAAAAGTTTTACTGGTGGGGTAGCAGCAATGCATTTAGGGTATAAGGAAAAAGAAACAGCAAAAGGTGATTAATGTGGATAAGTTGAACATTAATAGAGAAATCAAGAAAATTGAAAAAGAATTGAAAAACACAATAAAAAGCAGTAATCCTATTTTAGAAGAAGCTTCTTTACATTTATTATCATCCGGCGGCAAAAGAGTTCGTCCATCATTCGTTGTTTTAAGTAGTGAATATGGCGTGAACCCTCGTAATGAAGATACCTATAAAATAGCTGTTTCTTTGGAACTTATTCATATGGCTACATTAGTACATGATGATGTCATTGACCGAAGTGATAAAAGAAGAGGTCGTCTCACAATCAGTAAAAAATGGGATCAAGAGACTGCAATTTTAACAGGGAATTATTTATTAGCTCTCGCGCTTAATAATATTTCCTCAATCCAAGATAAAAGAATACATATAATTTTATCGAACGCTATTGTTGATGTTTGCAGAGGTGAATTGTTCCAATTCCAAGATCAATTCAATAGTAATCAAACCATTACTAATTATTTGCGTAGAATTAATCGTAAAACTGCTTTATTGATACAACTTGCTACTGAACTTGGTGCATTATCTGCAAATGCCGATTTAAAAACTGCAAATAAACTCAAACGTATAGGTCATTATATTGGTATGAGTTTCCAAATTGTAGATGATGTTCTCGATTTTACAAGTACAGAAAAGCAGCTTGGCAAACCTGTCGGTAGTGATTTAATGAATGGTCATCTAACATTACCAGTACTGTTGGAAGCGCGAAAAAACCCTCAGTTCAAAGCTATTATTGAATCATTAAGTCCTGATAGTCCAAAAGAAGACTTTGAGTATTGTGTTAACTATATAAAATCTTCAGACAGCATAATGCAGTCAAAAGAAATAAGTAAACAATATCTTAATAAAGCTATAAAAATTTTGGATGAACTGGAAATCAGTCCAGCTTCTTCATGGTTTAAAAAATTAATTAAACGTATGGAATCACGTAACGCTTGATAAATTAAGAAAATAATTATTGAAAGCGTTTCACTAAACTGTTAAAATTATATTGTATTTAATTTAACGCATCAAAATACACAATTATTCAGGAGGATTTGAGAAATGGAAAGAACTTTTCTAATGATTAAACCAGACGGCGTACAACGCAAATTAGTTGGTGAAATCATCACTCGTTTAGAGAAAAAAGGATTAAAACTTGTTGGCGGGAAATTTATGACTGTTTCCAAAGAAAAAGCAGAAACACATTATGGTGAACATGCTGATAAGCCATTCTACGAAGGTTTAGTTTCATTTATTACTTCAGCACCAGTATTTGCTATGGTAGTAGAAGGGGAAAACGTTGTAGAAGTGACAAGAAATATGATTGGTAAAACAAATCCAACTGAAGCAGCACCAGGCACAATCAGAGGTGATTTAGGACTTACTGTAGGTCGAAATGTGATTCATGGATCAGATTCAGTTGAATCTGCTAAAAGAGAAATCAGCCTTTGGTTCGAACCTAATGAACTTAGTGTTTACACTGCAAACGACGAAGAATGGTTATACGAAAATTAATATAAAGCATACATTTAAAAATTCATTTTATCCAAATAAACCAGATTGAAATTTTTTATTTCAATCTGGTTTATTTTTTCACTTAACTTCCATAAAGTTATCAAAAGATTCTAAATTCTTTATCTTTTGTATCGATTTTTTTACTTACTGCTTTTAACCTATGATATGATAAGGGGTATATTTAATATTAGTAACCTAAAATATCGAATGGAGTGAAAGCGTAATGAGATTTTTAACATCGGGAGAATCCCACGGACCTCAGTTAACCGTTATTATAGAAGGTGTTCCTGCTAACTTGAAAATAACTGCGGAAGATATTAATGAGGAAATGTTTAAACGTCAAGGTGGGTATGGACGTGGCAGAAGGATGAAAATTGAAAAAGATGGAGTCGAAATTGTATCCGGCGTTAGAAATGGCTATACGCTTGGTAGTCCAGTTACGATTGTAGTAACGAATGATGATTTCACGCATTGGAGAAACATCATGGGAGTTGCACCGATTTCTGAAGAAGAACAAGAACAAATGAAACGTACCATCTCTAAACCGCGACCTGGTCATGCTGATTTAATAGGCGGTATTAAATATAACCATCGTGATTTAAGGAATGTTTTAGAACGATCATCAGCACGTGAAACAGCTGCACGTGTAGCTGTCGGAGCTGTATGTAAAATTTTGCTAAAACAATTAGGCATAAATGTATTAAGTCGTGTTGTTGAAATCGGCGGCATCAAAGATGATACTGATTATGACTTAGATACTATTAAAAAGCATGAAGATAGTAATGATGTACGTGTTGTAAATGAAGACATAGCACAAGAAATACGTGCTAAAATTGATCAAGCTAAAAAAGACGGCGACTCTTTAGGCGGTGTTGTACAAGTTATTGTGAAAAATATGCCTGTTGGAATCGGAAGTTATGTACACTATGATCGCAAACTCGATGGTAGAATTGCTCAAGGCGTAGTAGGGATTAACGCTTTTAAAGGCGTAAGTTTTGGCGAAGGATTCAAAGCAGCTGAAAAACCAGGAAGCCAAATACAAGATCCTATTCTTTACAATGATGAAGAAGGTTACACTCGCGCTTCAAATCATCTAGGAGGATTAGAAGGTGGTATGAGTAACGGAATGCCTATAGTTGTAAATGGTGTAATGAAACCTATACCAACACTTTATAAACCTTTAGCTTCTGTCGATATTGAAACAAAAGAACCTTTCAAAGCAACTATAGAACGGTCAGATAGTTGTGCAGTACCTGCTGCTAGCATTGTATGTGAACATGCTGTTGCTTTTGAAATTACAAAAACATTATTAGAAGAATTTCAATCTAATTACATGGAACAACTGCAACAACAAGTTGACGAGAGACGATTACGCAATATTGAATTCTAAAAAAGGTGATTTCAAATGGAATTAATGACAACTTATAAAAGTAATAATTATCCAATTATAATTAAAAACAATGCGATTACAGAATTAACAGAATTGCTCAAACCGTATAGAGACGTTGTATTTATTGTTGATAAAAATGTAGAATTTGCACTTCCGGAAAAAATTCAGCAAGCACTATCTTCTACAAGTTCAGAACAGTTTACTCATATTTTAAAAGTAGAAGGAAATGAAACAACTAAAACTTTTGCAGTGTATCAACATATTATTGAAGAACTTTTAGAACAAAGTATTACAAGAAATACTTGTATCATTGCAATTGGTGGTGGCGTTATTGGAGATTTCGCAGGCTTTGTCGCTGCTACTATTTTAAGAGGTGTAGACTTTATTCAAGTCCCTACAACAATTTTAGCTCACGATTCTAGTGTTGGTGGAAAAGTAGGGATTAATACGCCACAAGGGAAAAATTTAGTGGGTGCATTTTATCGACCAACAGCTGTTTTATATGATTTAGACTTTTTAAACACATTACCTTATACAGAAATTTCTAGTGGTTATGCTGAAGTATATAAGCATGCGCTTTTAAACGGTGAAGAGGCTCAATTAGAAATTGAAACTGCTTTTCCTGATAAAAAAGCATTAGAATCTCTTGTAAGTTTAGATAAATTTTTACTTAAAGGTATTCAAACAAAATTAAATATAGTAATAGAAGACGAACATGAACAAGGAAAACGTAAATTTTTAAATTTAGGTCATACATTTGGACATGCGATAGAATATAATCAAAAAATTCCTCATGGTCACGCTGTTATGATTGGCATTTTATATCAATTCATAGTAGCAAATGAATTACTAAATACACAATTCGACATCATGCATTATATCAATTACTTTAAAAATTTAGATTACCCTTTAGAAAAAGTTTTAGATACTAACTTTGAACCATTATTAGCATTAATGTCAAAAGACAAGAAAAATGATAAATCCGGTATTCAGATGGTATTATTAAAAGAAATAGGAAAACCAAAAGTTATTCATGTAAATAACGAAGTACTCGAGAAATCTTTTGCGACGTTACAAAATTACCTAAAGTGAGTGAAATTAATGACTAAGACTGAAACAATTAACCTACGCGGCCCTTTAAAAGGAGAATTTGAAGTTCCAGGGGATAAATCAATGACTCACCGTGCAATTATGCTAAGCTCTTTAGCTCAAGGACAATCTGTAATCACAAAACCGCTTCTAGCCGAAGATTGCTTAAGAACCATGAAAATTTTTGAATTGTTAGGTGTAAATTTTGATATTAAAGATGATAAAGTGTTTGTTGATTCACCAGGGTATCAAAACTTCAAAACACCGCATCAATCATTATATACAGGCAATTCCGGTACAACTACAAGAATAATGGCCGGCTTATTAAGCGGAATAGGCATCCAGTCTGTACTTTCTGGTGATGAATCTATTGGAAAACGTCCAATGAATCGTGTCATAGATCCGTTAAAAGAAATGGGTGCTTCTATAACAGGAATAGAAAATAATTATACACCACTTGTAATAAACCCATCTGACATCCAGGGTATTGATTACAAAATGCCAGTCGCAAGTGCACAAGTAAAAAGTGCTATTTTATTTGCAAGTCTATTTTCTAAGACCGCTTCTACAATAACTGAAATCGGTATTACCAGAAATCACACTGAAACAATGTTTGAACATTACAACATCCCATTAAAAATCAATGGAAACGTAATTCAAACAATTCCAGATGCAATCACATCTATTAAAGTTAAAGATTTCACAGTACCTGGAGATATTTCTTCAGCAGCATTCTTTATAGTTGCTGCGTTGATTACTCCGGGCAGTGATATTACCATCCATAATGTAGGTATGAACTCGACACGTTCGGGTATTATTGATATCGTAAAAGAAATGAAGGGGAATATAGAAATTATTAACCAAACAAATACTTCAGAACCTACTGCATCCATTAGAATTCAGTATACCCCTGATTTACAACCAGCAGAGTTATCAGGAGAACTCATTACACGTGCAATAGATGAAATACCAATAGTCGCACTTTTATGTACACAAGCAAATGGATCAAGTGTCATTAAAGATGCTGAAGAGTTGAAATTCAAAGAAACAAATCGGATTGAAACAACATCAGATGAATTAGGTTTGCTAGGTTTTGAAGTACATCCGACCGATGACGGTTTTATTATTCACCCATCAAAATTCGAACACGCTGCCTCAGTAAGTTCGTATACAGACCATCGTATTGGCATGACACTTGCTATTGCATCTTTATTAAGCGATGAAACTTTAGCAATCAGAAATTTTGATTCAGTTAATACTTCTTTCCCTGAATTCTTGCCTTTATTAAAATCGATTTCACAGAAAGGATAATATTATGGAAGACACAAATAAATTAATCGATGATATTCACCTGCAAAAAATAGATAATCTGGATAGTCGAGTTGAAAAAGCGATTACAACTTCAGATGATGATACTTTATTTTTATTAGGAGAAACATTATATAATTATGGATTAACACCTCAAGGTTTAGAAGTATTCAGAGCATTATATAATAAATTTCCTGATGAAACAGAACTATTAAGTTACTTTATTGAAGGCTTAATTGCTGAAGATAAAACAGATGAAGCTTTAGAATATCTGAGCCAAGCTGACTTATCTACTGAAAGATTAATGCTGGAAGCTGATTTATATCAACAAATCAATATGTTAGAAGTAGCGATTGATAAAATTGAAGAAGCAATTGAACTGGAACCGAATGACCCTGTCTTGCATTTTGCTTTAGCTGAATTAATGTATTTTGATGGTCAATATTTACGTGCTTCAGCAGAGTACGAAACTGTACTTGAAACTGGAGAATACATGGTTAATGGCGTAAATTTATATGCACGTATGGCAGATAGTGCCTTGCAGAGCGGTAACTATGATGATGCGGTTAAACTTTATGAAGAGATTTCAGAACAAGATATAACATCAGAAGATTACATGAAAAAAGCTTTAGCTTACGAAAAAAATGAGTTACTGCAAGAAGCTATTAAAATAATGAGTACATTAATGGATAAAGATCCAGACTTCATGCAAGGTTATTATTATATTCAACAACTTTACTTACAGCAAAAAGATTATAAATCCGCAATTGAAGTAGGTAAAGAAGGCTTACGTTTAAACCAATTTTATAAAGAGCTGATGTTATCTACCGGTAAAATTGAAATCGACCATGGTGATCAACAAGATGGCATCGAGCTGTTATTAAAAGCGCTTGAATTAGATAGTTCTTATCAAGAACCTTTAATCGAATTAAGTAGTTTATACCGCACTCAAGAAAACAATGAAGGTATTATTTCATTGATGCAATTTGCTGATGAAGACGATTTAGATCCAAGATTTATGTGGAACTTAGCATATGCATTAGGGGCAGAAGAAAGAGATAAAGAAGCACAGCATTTCTTCGATATGGCAAAACCAACTTATGAAAATAACCCTGATTTTCTTGGCGACTATTATTTCTTCTTGATTGAAACTGGACAAATTGAACAAGCAAAAGCGTTGTTGCCAAAATTACTAGAATTAGATCCAAATAACGAAGAATGGCAACAAGAAGCAGAACGCCTTCAACTCTATTAAGATGTTGGTGAAGCAAATATGATTGATAAAGAAAGTCTCAATTTAATGAAAAAGAACTTTATTGAATACTTATTATTTCAATACAAATTCAAATCTAGGATTAGCGTATGGTTACTTAATTTAATAAAATCTGATGTTGAACGATTAGATGATATCTATTTTGTAGATCAATCTATACCAAACCATAATACACTTGAAATTTCAGTTGCTGACACTGAGAAAACTGCTATCCAATATTATGACAATCAAATTGATTACAGGAATACAAATGAGATATTCAGACATATCGCTTACGAAAGACCTAAGTTCGATATTAAAATCAATTTGACTAAAAGAGATGTCAGGTTAGATGAAATCCTATTATCACAATTATTGCTTTCACCTGATTATTCTCTGCATCTTCATGATTTATATGCTGTTACTATGACACCGCAGGCTGAATTATCATTGATTAATAGGTTGCAAAATACGATTGATATCAGCTTACAGATACATGACTCTGAATATTTTTATAGATTGTCGCATTTATTAAATACACTAAAAGCAAGATCAATCAATTTTCCAACAAAGGATTGAAATTATGACATTAACAAATTGGTGGAGATGGGCGATTTATTCTCGTCCATTTCTTTTGTTTGCATTAGTTTGTAATATATTAGGAACTATTTATGGTTATATTTGGTATGGTAGTCAATTAAAAACAGCACCATGGTATTTCCAAATTTTCATACCTAATAGTCCTACAGCTTCTTTATTTTTATGTATTGCTTTGATTTTATTATTATTCGGGAAAAATAGTTCTATTATAGAAGCGCTCGCATTTATGACACTCATTAAATATGGTGTCTGGGCTGTAGTCATGAATCTTATACTATTTTATCAATATGATGAAATTTCAATTAACGGGATGATGTTACTGATTTCACATGGTATTATGGCAGCAGAAGCTATTATATTTTATCCAAGATTTAAAATTAGTTTGCTTGGCGGAATCGTATCAATACTGTGGATTTTTCATAATGATTTAATAGATTACGTTTTCATGCAGTTTCCTTTTTATCCATTTATTGATTCTCATCTAGAATTAGTAGCCTATATTGCTTTTATTTTAAGCAGCATTAGTGTATTATTATACTTCTACTTGGGGAAATGGACTCAACACAAATTGTTTGACCAATCTTTACGTTCTCAGTAAAATAATGTTATAAAGGAGTGAGAATTTTGTCTTTCATTAGTCTTATTATTTATTTTGCTATATTAATGATTTTACCGCTTTGGGCACAACACAAAGTTAAATCAACTTATGAAAAATATTCACAAGTTCGTTCTACAAGCGGCAAAACAGGACGAGAAGTGGCTGAAGAAATTTTGCGCGCCAATGGTATAAATGATGTAGAAGTTTTAGAAGGCGAAGGTTTCTTGTCAGACCATTATGATCCATCTAAAAAAGTAATTCGTTTATCTCCTGCGAACTACAGTCGTCCAAGTGTTGCTGGTACTGCTGTAGCAGCACACGAAGTGGGACATGCAATTCAACATCAGCAAGGTTATTTCTTCTTGCGTTTCAGAAATGCTTTATTCCCATTAGCAAATATCGGCAGTAATTTATCATATTTATTAATCATGGCTGGTATCGTTTTGACATCTATGCAGATGGCAATCGGTTCTACAGCATTATGGATTGGTATTTTCTTAATGGCATTTGCTGTTTTATTCTCGATTATTACATTGCCCGTTGAATTCGATGCAAGTAAACGCGCAATGCGAAATATTGAAGAATTGCATATCGTAAACGATAAAGAGTATAAACATGCGCGCAAAGTCTTAACTGCAGCTGCAATGACTTATGTTGCTTCAACAGCAGTAGCTGTAGCAGAATTATTAAGATTTATCTTAATCGCTCGTTCTAGCGATAATTAAAATAGTTAATATAATTGAACCTTGTCGACTATTCGGCAAGGTTTTTTATTGTCTAAAATCCGCTAAAAATGCATAACTAAAAAATATGAGATATACTATAAATAATAGAATTAGGAGATGATTGAAATGAAAACAATGGAAGAAATGCAAAAAGAAGTTGATCAATACATCGGTCAATTTAAAGCAGGATATTTTTCACCTTTAGCTAACTTAGCACGTTTAACAGAAGAAGTTGGCGAATTAGCTAGAGAAATCAATCATGTCTACGGTGAAAAGAAAAAAAAAGATACAGAAGAAGAAAATACCATTAAAGCTGAGTTAGGCGATAATTTATTTGTGTTGTTATGTATCGCAAATTCACTCGATATTGATATGACAGAAAGTTTCAATGAAACAATGGATAAATTCAATACACGTGATAAAAATCGTTTTGAACGCAAGTAATGGTATATAAAGGAGAGTTATTACAAAAATGAAAATAGGAATTACATGTTATCCATCTATGGGAGGTTCAGGCATTATTGCTACTGAACTTGGGATAATTCTCGCTGAACGTGGCCACGATGTACACTTCATCACTTCAAACTTGCCGTTTCGTATCCGTAAACCACTTCCAAATATTACGTTTCATCAAGTTGAGGTTAACCAATATGCTGTATTTCAATATCCACCTTATGATATCAGCCTTAGTACCAAAATAGCTTCAGTTATAAAAGAATATGATTTAGATATCTTACATATGCATTATGCTGTACCACATGCAATATGCGGGATTTTGGGACGTCAAATGTCTGGAAAAGACGTTAAAATTATGACCACATTACATGGTACTGACATAACTGTCCTTGGATATGATCATTCTTTAAAAGATGCTATAAAATTCGGAATAGAAAATAGTGATGTTGTAACAAGTGTTAGTCAATCATTAGCAGAACAGACTAAAAAAATTATTGGTACAAAAAAAGAAATCGAACCCATTTATAATTTTGTACGCGAGATAGATTTCCCGACTAAAAGAAATGATAAATTGAAAGAAATGTATGGGATTGACCCGAATGAAAAAGTTTTAATACATGTCTCTAATTTCAGACAAGTTAAGCGTATTGATACAATCCTAGAAACTTTTAAAAAAGTACATGATCAAATTCCATCTAAATTGCTACTTTTAGGTGATGGACCTGAATTAATGGAAATGAAAAAACTTGCTAAAGATTTAGGAATTCTTGATGCCGTCATGTTTTTAGGTAAGCAAGAATTTGTGAATCAATTTTATCAAATGTCAGATTTAGTTTTGCTTCTCAGTGAAAAAGAAAGTTTTGGATTGACATTGCTTGAAGCAATGAAGACTGGAGTTGTACCTATTGGTTCAACAGCAGGTGGTATAAAAGAAGTCATTAAACATGAAGAAACTGGATTTGTCGTTGATGTTGGTGATAGTGAACAAGCGAGCCAGTATGCTATTCAGTTATTGACGGATGAAAATTTATATCAAAAAATGCGTGAAAATATGTTGCAGGATATTTCAGAACGTTTTAATTCAGATTTAATTGCTGATCAATATGAATATTACTATAAACAAATGCTAGAGGATTAATTATGAATAAAGACTTATTTTTACAAGCCGCTCCAATCTTGCAAGAAATTCAAGATAACGGTTATGAAGCTTATTATGTAGGAGGGGCTGTCCGTGACTATTTAATGGATAGACCAATACATGATATTGATATTACAACAAGTGCATCTCCAGATGAAATAGAAGGTATTTTTACTAATACTATTCCAATTGGTAAAGAACATGGCACAATCAACGTCGTATATAACCATGAAAATTATGAAGTAACAACTTTTAGGGCTGAAGGTGAGTATGAAGATCATCGCAGACCTAGCGAAGTTATTTTTGTCAGAGACTTATACAAAGATGTTGAACGACGTGATTTCACAATTAACGCGATAGCTATGGATAATCAATTTAATATCAAAGATTATTTTAACGGCTATTCTGATATACAAAATAAATTGATAAAAACCGTTGGTAATCCTTATGAACGTTTTAATGAAGATGCTTTGCGTATTTTACGCGGTTTGCGTTTCAAATCACAATTACGCTTTGAGATTGATTCTGATACCTATAAAGCTATGCAAGAAAAAATTGCGGACACTGAATATTTATCAATTGAACGAATCATTATTGAACTACGTAAGTTATTAGAAGGAACTGATGCATCAATTGTATATCCTTTACTTAATGAATTACAATTCTTTAAATATGTGCCATTTTTCAAGTCATTTAATACAAGTGCTATCGAAATAAAAGATCCTATTAAATTAGAGTTGTTAATTGCAATAATGTCATTCAAACAATCTTCAAACATTTCTTTATCCATGCTGAAAATCAGTAATGACAGTAAGAAAAAAATCCAAAAATATATAACGCTTTTTAATAAACTTCCTGATATTAAAACTAAGAAAGCATTAAAGGTATTTGTTTATGACTATGGTATCTCAACACTTTCTTATATACTGGATATGAAAGATACATTAGCAGCTAATCAGATTGAACTCGGACATCCACTTATCTTTAACATCGAATCAATAGATGAAATCAATCAAAATTTAATCATACGTCAGCGTAGTGATATGATGGTTAATGGCAAAGATATTTTAGAGTCCTTAAATCAAAAGGGAGGACCTTGGTTAAAAGATGTACTTCGTAATATTGAATGTGCCATTATCAATCAAGAAATTCCAAATCAAAAAAGTGAAATCATAAATTGGGTGAAAACACATGTCGAAATATAGTCAAGATGTCGTACAAATATTATATGACAATCAACCAGAATTTGTATCAGGGCAAACAATTGCTGAACAATTAAATATTTCTAGAACTTCAGTTAAAAAAATTATTGACCAGTTAAAAGTAGAAGGTTGTGAAATTAATTCTGTAAACCATAAAGGTCACCAACTTAAACAATTGGCTGATATTTGGTATCAGGGAATTGTTGAAAAAATAGTGGATGCACAAGGATTCTTTAAAGAGACTTTTGTATTTCCAACTATTGATTCAACGCAACTTGCGGCTAAACAAAAACTTGTTGGAAATCAAGATAGCCTTCTTATATTGAGTAATGAACAAACAAAAGGGCGCGGACGCTTTAATAGACCATGGGACTCTGCTAAAGGCAAAGGGCTTTGGATGAGTGCAGTATTCCGACCAAATGTTCCGTTTTCAATGATCACGACTTTCAATTTATTTATGGCACTTGCAATCAGAGAAACGATTCAAGAATTTTCTAAAGATGAAGTCGCCGTAAAATGGCCTAATGATATTTATATAGGCGATAAAAAAGTGTGTGGTTTCCTTACAGAAATGTCTGCAAATAGTGATGGTATTGAAGCTGTAATTTGTGGAATAGGTATTAATATGAACCAAGAAGCAAGTGAATTTCCTAATGAGATTGCGCATCGTGCTACGAGTATATTCAATCATTCAGATGAAAAGATAAACCGTTATGAATTTTTGAAACTCTTATTAGAAAATATTAAAAATCGTTATATGCAATTTTTAACAGTTCCGTTTGAGTCCATACGCGAAGAGTATATTGAACACTCAAATATTTGGAACAGAAAATTAAAATTCACAGAAAACGACAAACAATTTCCGGGTAAAGCAGTAGATATAGATAAAGACGGATTTTTACATGTTGAAGATGAACAAGGTGAAAAGCATCGTTTGATGAGTGCAGATATAGATTTATAGAAAGGAGGCGATAATGTGGGTCAAACAACTTATGCCGTGGTAGATTTAGAAACAACGGGTAACCAAAAAGATTATGATGACATTATTCAAATTGGTATCACATTTGTGAAAGGTTTTGAGATTGTTGGTTCTTATCATTCTTTAATAAAGACTGACCTAGAAATACCACCTTTTATACAAGCACTCACTTCTATAGAAGACCAAATGTTGACACAGGCACCTTATTTTAATGAAGTGGCTGAGGAAATATACGAATTAATGAAAGACAGTGTGTTTGTTGCTCACAATGTTGCCTTTGATTTAACCTTTTTAAAAAAAGCTTTTAAAAAAAGTAATATAACTTATCAACCAAGGAAAGTCATTGATACGGTCGAATTATTTAAAATTGCTTTTCCTACAGATAAAAGTTATCAGCTGAGTGAGTTAGCAGAATATCATGATATACCACTGGAAAATGCTCATCGTGCTGATGAAGATGCAGCAACGACAGCTAAGTTAATGATTAAAGCTTTTAATGTTTTATATACATTACCAACAGACACACTCAAACAACTTTTTTATTTAAGCAAAAATTTAAAATATCAGTTACACGATGTTATTTTCGAAATGGTCCGTCAAAGAGGTACAGAGCCATTAGATAACAAATATGAAAAATTTGAACAAATTATTTATAAGAAGCAAGTTGATTTTAAGTCACCTCAAATTGATTTTGAAGGCACAACTGAAGACTTTTATAATCAAGTCATTGATGCATTAGGCTATACTTTCCGTCCACAACAACTTTACTTAGCTGAAACAATATTGGATCAATTGATGCATAGTGAAAAAGCTTTAATTGAAGCACCTTTAGGATCAGGTAAATCCTTAGCCTATCTGATTGCTGCTTTAATGTATAACATTGAAACAAAACAGCATGTCATGATTTCTACTAACACTAAATTATTACAGAACCAACTATTAGAACATGATATACCGACACTTGAGCAAGTTTTAGGTTATCGTATCAATGCTGCAATTATCAAAAGTAGAAGGGATTATATTTCCTTAGGCTTAATCAGTCAAATTTTAAAAGATGAAACTCAAAATTATGATGTATCATTATTAAAAATGGAATTACTTGTTTGGATTACTCAAACGGAAACAGGGGATATTCAAGAGTTGAATCTTAAAGGCGGACAAAAAATGTATTTGGAACAAAAATCAGAGACTTATGTTCCTGTCCGTAACGATATTCACTATTATAATTTCTTAAAAAGAAATGCCCAAAATATTCAAATTGGCATTACCAATCATGCTCATCTAATACATGCATCACAAGAGAACAGTATTTACCAATTGTTTGAAGATTATATTGTTGACGAAGCGCATCGATTACCTGATTATGCATTAGATCAAGTAACAAATGAATTAAGTTACTCCGATATCAAGTATCAGTTAGGGCTTATCGGTAAAACAGAAAACGAAAAATTATTAAAAGCAGTCGATAATTTGGAACAAAAAAGAATCTTAGAACAATTAGATATTCCTCCAATTGATGTTTTCGGATTGAAATCAGCAATCAATGATATCCATGAGTTGAATGAAAATCTATTCACAACAATATTTGATATTATTCATGAATCAGATATACATGATGATGATAATCATAAAATACATTTTGTAAATAATTTCGATACTGCGCCAATTTTAAAAGATATACACGATATCATTCATAAGCTTAATTTAACATTAGAATATTTCAATGGCATGAGTCATAAAACTATAAAATCAGTACGTAAGCATCTTTTATATTTGAATGATCATTTTCGTGCAATTGAGCAAAGCATAAAAGATAATCATACTTGTTTCTTATCAATTAAAAATATGGAACAAAAATCAACGATTACTATTTATGTCAAAGATTATAAAGTTAGAGACATACTAACTCAGCAAATACTTGATAAATTTAAATCACTTACTTTTATTTCAGGTACATTAACCTTTAATCGTTCTTTTGAATCCTTTAAAAATTGGTTTAAAGAGGACGAACATTTTAATACATTTATTATTGATGATGTAGTACAAAATGAAAACAAGGCAACTATTTTTATTCCTGATGATGTCGCTCCATATCATTATAAAGATGTAGAAAAATATGAGCATGCGATAGTAAGTTATATTACAGAATACGTAAATGTGACACAGTCTAAATGCTTAGTTTTGTTTACGAGTTATAAAATGATGTATCATGTGCAAGAATTGCTGAATGAATTACCTGATTTTGAAGATTATATTATTTTATCGCAACAAAATAATAATCAAAATTACAAAATCGCTCAACAATTCAATAGTTTTGATAAATCAATATTATTGGGAACTGGCACATTCTTTGAAGGATTTGACTTTCAAGGCGACGGTATTAAATGTGTAATGATTGCTAAACTTCCATTTATGAATCAAAACAACACAAAATATTGGTTGATGGATTCTGAATTCGTTTCAACTTTTAAAGATTATGTCTTGCCAGATGCCGTTATTCGTTTCCGTCAGGGTCTCGGCCGCTTAATCAGAAATGAAAATGATAGAGGGATTATTGTTTCTTTTGATGATCGACTAATTAAAAGTAACTATCAACACTTTTTCACACAAGCATTAGAGTCATTTAAAAAGGTGAACGGCAATATTCAACGATTTGGAAAAATATTGAAAAAATTAAAAGCGTAGTAAAATTATCAACTAGAAGTAGAACGCTAATTTTGATAAAATAAAGTCGGGTTTAAATTAATTAAAACGTAAAAAATCGATAATATTAACAATTTGATTTATATAAGGTTCTTTTCAAGAACTAAAAATAATACAAATGAAGTATAGGAGTTTGGTTATGAAGACAACAATTAAAGATGCTAAGAACCATATTGGCCAAGAAGTAACAATAGGTGCTTGGCTGCATAATAAACGTTCAAGCGGTAAGATTGCATTCTTACAACTTCGTGATGGCACAGGATTTATGCAAGGTGTCGTTGTAAAATCAGAAGTAGATGAAGATACTTTCGCTACTGCAAAAAATATTACTCAAGAATCTTCACTTTACGTAACAGGTACAATTACTGAAGATAATCGTTCAGATTTAGGTTATGAAATGCAAGTGAAGTCTATTGATGTTATTCAAGAAGCACATGATTATCCAATTACACCTAAAAATCACGGTACTGAATTCTTAATGGACCACCGTCATTTATGGTTACGTTCAAAAAAACAACATGCAGTAATGAAAATTCGTAACGAAATCATTCGTGCAACATACGAATTTTTCCATGAAACTGGTTTCGTTAAAATTGACCCACCAATTTTAACAGCAAGTGCACCTGAAGGTACAAGTGAACTATTCCATACTAAATACTTTGATGAAGATGCTTTCTTATCTCAAAGTGGTCAATTATATCTTGAAGCTGCGGCAATGGCTTATGGAAAAGTATTTTCATTCGGTCCAACTTTCCGTGCTGAAAAATCTAAAACACGCCGTCACTTAATCGAATTCTGGATGATTGAAGGCGAAATGGCATTTTATGAACATGCTGACAGCTTAGAAGTTCAAGAGCAATATGTTACACATGTAGTACAATCAGTACTTAAAAATTGTGAACTTGAATTGAAAATTTTAGATAGAGACACTTCTAAATTAGAAAAAGTAAAAACACCATTCCCACGTATAACTTACGATGATGCTATCGAGTATTTGAAAGAACAAGGATTCGATGACATTGAGTGGGGCGAAGATTTTGGTGCATCACACGAAACAGCAATTGCAAATCATTATGATTTACCTGTTTTCATCACTAATTACCCAACTAAAATCAAACCATTCTATATGCAGCCAAACCCTGAAAATGAGGAAACTGTATTATGTGCAGATTTAATCGCACCTGAAGGTTATGGTGAAATTATTGGTGGTTCAGAACGTATTAATGATTTAGAATTATTAGAAGAACGTATTGAGGAACATCAATTAGATCGCGAAAGTTATAACTATTATTTAGATTTACGTCGTTATGGATCTGTACCGCATAGCGGATTTGGTTTAGGATTAGAGCGAACTGTCGCATGGATTTCTGGTGTTGAACATGTTAGAGAAACAGCACCATTCCCACGTCTATTGAACCGATTATACCCATAATAATAAATAACCAATAGAAAATATATAATGGTCCAGTCAAATGATTCTTCTTCCATTCATTCGACTGGGCCTTTTCAAATAGAAAGGGGAGATAGATTTGGATATTGATTTTTTAAGAAAACGTCCGATGGTTTTTAGAAGAGAATTACTAGATCATTATGCTGAACTTGGACTCACAGAAACTGATTTAGTTATTTTAATGAAACTTATCTATGAAAATGAACATTCCAATAAACAACCCTCAATTCAATATTTATGCCAAGGAACAACAATGAAAGAAAGAGAAGTGACTGGAGTTATTCAACGCTTGATACAGCTTGATTTATTTAATTTAACTGTGCAAAAAGATGAAGAAGGTCGTTTTGCAGAATTTATGGATCTAGATGGATTTTATAATTCTTTTAAAAATGTACTAGAAAAAGAGTCATTAAGACACAAAGAACAATCTGATGAAGAGACTTTTAAGGATCTTTTTCAATTTATAGAACAATCCTTTGGTCGCCCGCTTTCGCCAATAGAAATTGATACGTTGAATCAATGGATAGATGTTGATAATCATGACATATCTGTTATACAAGCTGCAGTGAATGAAGCATTAAGTCAAGAGAAAATTAATTTCAAATACATCGATCGAATATTATTGAATTGGAAAAAGAATAATGTCAAAACAGTCGATGATTCCAAAAAAATCAGCCAACAATATCATACGCCACAAATGAAGCATACTGTAAAAAATATACCTAAATTCGACTGGTTAAATGAGGAGGACTCATAAATGTTAAGCAAAAAGAAAGCATTAAGTATGATTGATGTAATTGCTGATATGTTTCCAGATGCTGAGTGCGAATTAAAACATAATAACCCATTCGAACTTACAATTGCTGTTTTATTATCAGCGCAATGTACGGATGTACTAGTAAATAAAGTAACAACTAACTTATTTAAAAAATATAAAACACCTCAAGATTATATCAATGTGAGTCTCGAAGAACTCGAACAAGATATTCGTTCAATTGGTTTATATCGAAATAAGGCTAAAAATATAAAAAAACTTTGCCATTCATTGATTGATAAATTTGATGGTAAAGTGCCTCATGATCGAGCTGACTTAGAAAGTTTAGCGGGTGTAGGAAGAAAAACAGCAAATGTCGTTATGAGCGTTGCCTTTGGAGAACCTGCTTTAGCTGTTGACACACATGTAGAAAGAGTATCTAAAAGGTTAGGTATTTGTCGTTGGAAAGATAGTGTAAAAGAAGTCGAAAGCAGACTTTGTTCTATAATACCGAAGGATAGATGGACTAAAAGTCATCATCAACTCATTTTCTTCGGGCGTTATCATTGTTTAGCAAGAGCACCTAAATGTGATATTTGTCCTTTATTCGACGAATGCAGAGAAGGGCAAAAGAGATATAAACAAAAAATAAAAAAAGAAGCTGAAAAATCATAGGAGTTGTTTAAAATGATTGCAAAATCAGACTTTGAAAAACGAGAGGAATACCTTGATCAACTCTCAAAAAATAAAAAGCTGACTTCACAAGAAGGAAAAAGTCAGCTTGATGCATATTTTAATTTACTGCAAAGTTATTTTTGCGAAATCAATAATATATCTAATATTGATTTTGATAACATCGACAGTTATCCGATTGTACCGATAAATTTTAAAGAACGTTTTGAATATATTAATGAGCGTTGTCATCATTTCATGGGATATCGACAGATGAAAACCTTAGCTTCTGAACTAATTAAAATGAATGCTGCTTATAAAACGCGACAAGCTCATAAAAAACAATAAAAAGTGCAGTGCTAGAAAATTAATTCTAGCGACTGCACTTTTTTATTATGATGCTTTATCATTGAAAATTGCATTAAGGTTAAAGAATTTAGTTAATGCATTTCCGCTTTGTTGATTATTATTGCCTTGGCTATTATTACCTTGTTGATTATTATTGCCTTGGCTGTTATTACCTTGTTGATTGCTTTGTCCAGAACTATTATTTGAACCACTGTTACTACTGCTGCTGCCACCATTTACAGTACCGTTACTATTAACTTTTCTATTAGTAGTATCGTTGTCTGGGTGTCCAGCTACAGATAAATCTTCTTTGCTTGAACCATCTACAGAAGAAGGTTTTTTGAAGTCTGCACCGTCACGAGGACTAATGTCTGACATTACATCTTCAAGTAAATATTGTGGATATTCTTGTTCACTATGACCAACAAATGAATTTTCACCATATTGTTTTACTTTATTGAAGCCCATCCAAACTGACATTGAATATTTAGGTGTGAAACCATTAATCCAAACATCTTTGGCTGCATCATCAGGTAAGTTGTATTGTTGATATGTTTCACTACCGTAAGTACCTGTACCAGTTTTTGCTGCTAGATTAACACCTGAAACGCCGTGTCCATAAGCAGAACCCCAAGCTTCAAATGTACCTTTTAAGACTTCTGAAAGCATGTAAGCTGTGTAATCATGCATAGCTCTATGATGTTTCCAGTCAAACTCAGTTGTCGCTCCGTCTTGATCAACTACTTTAGTTATTGCATGAGCTTGGTTATATTCACCGCCGTTAGCTAAAGCTGCGAATGCAGATGCTAAATCAGTAGGTGAGAATTCAGAAGCTGAACCACCGAGTACTTCTGATGGACCAATTTCACTTTGATAATTAAGTCCGACTTTCTTAGCAAAGTTCTTAGGTGCATCATCGCCAGCATCTTGTTTAGTCTGTTGCCATGCTTTTAGCGCTGGAATATTGAAACTTTGTCTCAATGCATCATATAGTGTTACAGTACCATGACTCTTTGTATCGTAGTTTCGGAATGTTGTTCCGTCTACCATATATTCAGATTCATCTTGTAGAGCATGATTTGTTGCCCATTGCATATTTTCAATTGCAGGTCCATATGCTAAGAATGGTTTTAATGATGAGCCAGTAGGGTGAGCATCTGTTGCTAAGTTTCTATCGACTACATCTTTAAAGTTTCTGCCGCCTGAAATAGCAACCAGACCACCAGTTTTACTATCTACAATTGTAGAACCAACTTGTTGGTCATCATTTTTATAGTAGTTGCCATTATTGATATGGTCTTGCAATGATTTTTGAACGCTAGAATCCATATTAGTGTAAATTTTAACACCACTGTTCAAGACATCACCTAAATTTTTATCTTTATATTTAGGATGAGCCATCAATTCAGTTTTAACAAAGTTAACATAAGAATCCATTTCCGGATCTTTGTCATCAGCCTTAATCGCACGTTGCTCAGCATTACGCTTCACAAGGTTTTTCTCGATAGGAGTATCTTGAGCTTTTTTCATTTCAGCTTCAGAAATTCTATGATGATAGTGCATTAAGTATAAAACTGTATCTTTACGAGATTCCGCTTCTTTAGGATGATCATATACGTTATACAAGTTTGGTACTTGAGGTAAACCAGCTAAATACGCTTCTTCAGGTAAAGTTAAATCTTTCAAGTCTTTATCGAAGTAGTATTTTGCTGCTGCCTTAACACCATAAACACCATCAGAATAGTAAATTTTGTTCAAATAAATCTGGAAGATATCATCTTTACTATACTCTTGCTCAAGGCGATATGATAAGTACGCTTCTTGTGCTTTACGACCGATTGATTTTTGGTCTGTTAAGAATGAGCGTTTAACAACTTGTTGCGTTAAAGTAGATGCACCTTGTGAACCGAAACCACCGGTAATGTTTTTACCTACAGCCCCAAATAAACGTTTGTAGTCTAATGCGCCATGTTTGTAAAAACGATTATCTTCAGTCGCTAATACTGCATCTTTCATATGCGTTGGAACATCTTTCAAGTCTACATGCGCTCGTCTCTGACCATTATCAAGCGTTTTAACCAAGTCACCGTTCTTATCATATATCTTAGCAGGGATAGGGTCTTGCAATTTCGCATCTGTAAAAGCAGGTGCTTTCCATGCATAATATGCAAACAAAAGGACCCCAATCAACGCTAAAACGATAAAGGCAATAAGTATAAAGCCAATAATCTTGATGATTGTCCTTTTAACACTCTTATTCTGTTTTTTACCGGACTTTCCATTCTTAGAATTGGAAGTCCCTTTTCTTTCCGTCATACGCGGTCCTCACTTTCATCTAATATCAACTTATTAACGGCTTTGAGATAATTCAAACGTGGTTGATACTGATAAGGAATATGGTAACCATTTTTTCTAATTTCTTCAACTGTAATTGATTTCTTTATTTCTTGCTGATATCTTTTCCAAAAATACTCAAATGGCACATATGGTAATAGATACACTTCATCCAAAGTTTTAAAACGTATAAGAAGAAAAGCGATGCCTTTTTGTTCGTGCACTGCTTTCATATGCATGACTTGATGTTCATGTATATTTTGCAAAGGAAAAGAAGTTTTGTTTTTAGTTTCTTTTGCTTCGAAATCAATATAATAGCCATTATAAATGCCATTATAATCAGTTGTAGAAGGTGTTCGGAAATATGCTTCTTTGATGACTGCTTTACTGCGTTTTGGATAAGAAACGTCCACGATTTGGACTGGTGTCGGTTTCTTATGAATAACAGCTTTTCCTATCGAAAGGTAGTAATCATTTGATAATTCTATTTCCTTTTCCAAAGTCATACCGCGACCACCATATTTGATTTTACTCGACTTATGGTCATTTGTGCGTCCAACTTTAGTCTTATTTCTATTAAATGGTTTACCATTTGGATAATTCATTATTTTCACCACACAATAGGTTTGTAAAACCGTAATCATTATACACAACTGACAGGTTTATGCAAACTCCGTGAACATATTTATATACTAAGAATAAAATAAGTTATTTGAAGTTTCTTAACTTATCTAATCATTTATGTATATGTCATTAATTTTAACGTTATTTAGCTTAATACACAAACTAAAGTCCATTATAACAAGGGTTATCCTAAATGACGGATCATATTCATTATGATAAATTAAAGTAGCAGGAGGTAAAAATGATGTATAATATCATTCAACAATTGATCCGATATACACAAATGATGAAAGAACGATATCAAAAAGCACGCGAGGGCGTTCAATATTCATTTCATAACGATGTTGTACCTTTTACTAAGGAAATTGATACGCTAATTGATAAACTGAATAGCAAAGAAGAACATGTCGTTTCTCTTCCTTATATGAATAAAATGAAATACCAAATCCTGATACAAAACCTTGAAACTTTATCTGTTGAATGCCACTATTCTAGTACAAGCAGAAAAATTTTCATGGATAAACTTAAAAGTGTGAAATATGATTTGAATTATATAAAGGAAAGTGAAACAAAATATGGTTAAAACTGCTTATGTAACAGGATATAAATCATATGAGCTTAATATTTTTAAAGAAAATGCGCCAGAAATCAAATATTTAAAAGCATTTATCGAAAATAAACTTAAGTCTTTGATTGAAGAAGGATTGGAATGGGTATTAATACAAGGGCAATTGGGCATTGAAATGTGGACAGCTGAAGTAGTTATTTCACTAAAAGAGGAATATCCGGATTTAAAATTAGGCGTTATTGCGCCCTTTGAAAATCATATTGAACGGTGGAATGAACAAAACCAAATTCAGTACCAAAAAATTATTGAAAAAGCAGATTTTACTGAATCTGTTCACCACGCGCCATATGAAGGGCCTTTTCAATTTAAACAAACTGATCAATTTATGTTGGATCATACGGACATGACAGTTTTGTTATATGATGAAGAACAAGAAGCGAGTCCTAAGTACTTTAAGCGGATGTTAGTTGATTTTGCAGAACAAACAAATTATACTTGTGATATTGTAACATTTGATGAAATTAACGTTTTCATCAATGACTTGCAGTGGTCAGAAGAAGAAAGTTTCGAATGAGGTGGAGAAAAAATGGCAGATGTATCTTTAAAGTTATCAGCAAAAGATATTTATGAAAAAGATTTCGAAAAAACTCTTGCCCGTGGCTATAGAAGGGAAGAGGTAGATGCATTCCTAGATGACATCATTGCAGACTATCAAAAAATGGCAGATTTAGATAGTGAAGTCGTTAAATTAAATGAAGAAAATCACAAATTAAAAAAAGAACTTGAAGAATTGCGTTTACGCGTTGCAACTTCTAGACCACAAGAAAACAAGAATTTCTCATCAAATGCGAGTACGAATAATGTAGACGTTTTAAAACGCATTTCTAATTTAGAAAAAGCAGTATTTGGCAAATAATAACTTGAAAAGACAAGTAATCAAAATCTGAATACTTTATCTATTTAAGATTGCCTTTACCATGCTAGATTAACCGTGTTATAATTTTAAAGTGATATTTCGGGTAATCGCTATAGCGATATAGAGGAAAGTCCATGCTCACACAATCTGAGATTGATTGTAGTGTTCGTGCTTGATGAAACAATAAGTCAAGGCAATATGACGGCAGTGAAATAACCTAAGTTCTTTGAATATGGTTAGAATAGCTTGAAAGTGCCACAGTGACGTAGCTTTTATAGAAATATAAAAGGTGGAACGCGGTAAACCCCTCGAGTGAGCAATCCAAATTTGGTAGGAGCACTTGTTTAGCGGAATTCAACGTATAAACGAGGAAATCACCGTACATAATCGGTATTTCAGACAGATGGTTACCACCGGCGTACCAGTGCATACTAGTGCACGTGAAGAGTACTAAGGTACAGAACATGGCTTACAGAGATATCATTACTAGTTTAGCTCTCCCGCGAAGGAGAGCTTTTTTAATTTGCTTTGAAAAAGCAGAAACATTCCACATAAAATGCGAAAACTCTGCTACAATTGAAAAGTAATTATCATAGAGAAGGAAGGGAAAATGCGTATGTATCAATTATTAGCTGTATGTCCTATGGGGCTTGAATCAGTAGTTTCCAAAGAAGTCAATGAACTTGGTTACGATACTGAAGTCGAAAACGGTAGAATATTCTTTGAAGGTGACGAAACAGCCATTGCGAAAAGTAATCTTTGGTTACGCACATCAGATAGAGTACGATTAGTAATGGGACGCTTCAAAGCAACTACTTTTGAAGAATTATTTGAACAAACAAAAAATATTCCTTGGGAATCAATTATCCCTGTAGACGGCAATTTCCCTGTTCAAGGTCGCAGTGTTAAATCTACGTTGCATAGTGTTCCTGATGTTCAGGCAATTGTTAAAAAAGCAATTGTAGAACGTTTAAAAGAAGCTTATTCACATAAAGGTTGGTTAGATGAAACTGGGCCTAAATATCCTGTTGAAGTTGCAATTCACAAAGATCAAGTATTATTGACGATTGATACTTCTGGATCAGGATTGAATAAACGTGGTTATCGCCTTGCTCAAGGTGAAGCACCTATTAAAGAAACTCTTGCAGCAGCTTTAATTCGTCTAGCGAATTGGAATGGAAATACACCATTAATCGATCCTTTCTGCGGTTCAGGTACTATAGCGATTGAAGCTTGCTTAATTGCACAAAATATTGCACCTGGATTTAATCGCTCATTTGTTTCTGAAACTTGGGATATTATGCCAGAAGGACTTTACGACACTTTACGTGATGAAGCAGACCAACAAGCTGATTATGATAAAGAAGTAGAAGTATATGCATATGATATCGATCCTGAAATGGTTGAAATCGCAAAACGAAATGCAGAGGAAGTTGGATTAGGTGAAGTCATCCATTTTGAAGTGAAAGATGTCAACACGTTAGATATCCATACAGACAAACCTATCGCACTAATAGGAAATCCGCCATATGGTGAACGTATCGGCGATCGTGATGAAGTCGAAGAAATGTATCGTTATTTAGGTAAATTAATGAAAGAACACCCAAACTTATCAGAATACATTTTAACAAGTAATAAAGAATTTGAATTCTTAACACAACGTAAAGCAACAAAACGTAGAAAATTATTCAATGGTTACATTGAATGTACGTATTACCAATACTGGGCAAACAAAAAATAAATACAACTGAATAGGAGGACTACTATTGAACCAAGAATTTAAACGCGGAATATTGTATTCCTTAATAGCATACATTTTATGGGGCACTCTTCCTATTTACTGGTCGTTACTCAACGATATAGGTCCATTTGAAATACTTGCATACAGAATTATCTTATCTATGATTTTCATGGTTGTTTTAATTTATGCAATGGGTAAATATACGCAGTTTATCAACAACATAAAGCTGCTGACTATGAAACAACTTATTGCTTTGACTGCTGCTGGATACATTATAACGATAAATTGGGGTACTTTTATTTGGGCTGTAAACAATAATCATGTTTTACAATCCAGCCTTGGCTATTATATTAATCCATTGGTCAGCATTATTTTGGCTATGATATTCTTAAAAGAACGTTTTACTAAAATGGAATGGTTAGCTATTATTTTTGCTGTTATCGGTGTATTATATATGACCATTAAAATAGGAGAGTTTCCTATCGTTTCAATTATGCTCGCATTATCATTTGGTTTTTATGGATTATTGAAGAAAATTGTACCAATTGATGCACTTAGCAGTATTACGTATGAATGTATTGTAACAACACCAGCTGCTTTAATTTATATCATTTATCTATGGACAACACATCAAACCACAGTCGGCTTCAATATGCCTACTTTCTGGTTATTGTTCTCAGGTGCTATTACTGCAATCCCACTTATCAGTTTTTCTGCAGGTGCTCGCAGAATACCTCTATCTTTAATGGGATTCATCCAATATGTCGGACCTACTTTAATGTTTATCCTGGGAATTTTTGTTTATAAAGAAGCCTTTGATATTAATCAGCTGATTACATTTATTTTCATCTGGGCAGGTATTATAGTCTATTGTATCTCCCAATATGTTCAAATGAAAAAAGATAAAAATCCTGCAACATAATGCATTTAAAGACACTTAAATCTCATCAGTTTTGATGATGGGAAATTAAGTGTCTTTTTGATTTTGTTTAAGAAAGAATATTATCCTTTAGAGTCTGACACTTTTGTTATACAATTAACACAACGTTATTAAAAAAGGGGAACAACATATATGTCTAGTACGAACCAATTAGATATTTTATATAAATTAAAAAAAGAAGTGGAAAAATCTAACCACGAAGATTTAGTACATATTATTAATCAAGTCATCAAGAAAGTATATTTAAATCAATTCACTTTGACTTTTGTAGGTCACTTTTCAGCCGGAAAGTCTACACTGATCAATTTATTATTAGAACAAGAAATTTTACCGAGTTCTCCAGTGCCGACAACAAGTAATACAGCGATTGTATCAGTATCAGACGAAAGTGAAATTATTGCGAACTTAGAGGGTCAAAAATATACAAAACTTAGTGATTATGAAGAGGTCAAACAATTAAACAGACAAAACGGGGATGTTGAATCTGTAGAAATAAAATTCGACTCAAATAAATTTAATAAAGGATTTACTCTACAAGATACTCCTGGAGTTGACTCAAACGTATCATTGCACCAAGCTTCTACAGAACAATTCATGTTCACAAGTAATATCGTATTCTATACAGTTGATTATAATCATGTTCAATCTGCAATGAACTTCCAATTTATGAAACGACTTAATCATGCAGGAATTCCTGTTGTATTTGTAATTAATCAAATTGACAAGCATAATGACGACGAATTATCATTTGCAGAATTCAAACAAAATATTGATAATGCCATTAATGAATGGGACTTGGATATACTAAGAACTTTCTATGTATCTAAGTTTGATTATCCAGAAAACCAAATTGATGAACTATCAGACTTCTTGGTATATCAAGATAATCATCGAGAATCAATGGAAGATTATATTAAACGTATTACAGAATTTATTACTGATGATCAACTTTCATATATACAATCTGAAATGCAAGATATTTTAAGTATCTTAGATATAGAGGAAGCACAATTCGATCAGGCATATCTCAATTTCCAACAAAACCAATCAGTAAGTGAAGAAGCACAATTACTGAATGACCCTGAAAAATTATTAAACTACCTTAAATATCAACGTAAAAAAATTCTAGATAATGCTTATCTTATGCCTCATGAAATGCGAGAAAAAATCAGAGTATATTTAGAAAGCAGGGTAAAAACTTTTAAAGTCGGCGGTCTCTTTAATAAAAAGAAAAAAACTGAAGAAGAACGTCAAGCGCGTTTAGAAGACGTAATGACTGAATTACAGGATCTCGTCAATCAACAAGTGAGACAGCCAATGCGTGAAGATATGTCCTTTTTAACTCGATTTATAAATCGTTCATCTGTTAGTAATGCTATTTTAAATCAACATTATGAGATTCCAGAAACTTTAATTTCTGATTTGTATCAAGAGCAAATGAGTATTAGCAATCAATATGTTTTAAATTTCTGTGATGACGTAGTCAAAGCAATCCATAATTATGTAAAGAAAGATTCTGACCCGCTCTTAAAAGATGCTGTAAAATATGCTGAATCTCAAAACATTGAAGAAGAAGATGAATCTGCTGATTATAGTGAATATGAAAAATATATCAAGTTACGAGAATTACAAGAATCTCTCGAAACACATAACTATCAACATTATTATATTCACTTAGATGACTCTCTAGATAAATTAATTGATCGTACTGAAATTAAATATACAAAAGAAGAATTAGAACAACCTGAGCGAAAAGGAAAAACAAGCAAAAAAATTCAGAACGATGAAGAAGAGAATATTGATCTATCTGTTATCAAACAAGGTATTGATATTATTGAACCCGTGCCACTTTTCCAACAAACAAAAGACGATTTGAATGCAGCAATTGAAAGAATGGATCAACAAATTGTGAAAATAGGAGTTTTTGGTACATTCAGTGCTGGTAAAAGCAGTTTAATAAACGCGTTATTAGGTGATAATTATCTTGTTAGTTCACCAAATCCGACAACAGCTGCTACAACAGAACTTTCTTATGGGGATTCAATTGCGATTACCTTAAAAAAAGAAGAGCAATTATTAGCTGAATTAAATCAACTTGTAGAAACACAACAGTTTCACTTTGATAATTTAAATGATTTTAAAGATACTGATACAACTGCTTTAAAAAATTCGTTAAAAAAGGAACAATTAGCTTTTGTAAATGCAGTTAAATCACAATTAGATTTATACCAAGATATGTTAAAAGATGGTCTTACTCACGATATTAATCAAGATGAAGTTAAAAAATGGAGTGCTGAAGATGCTTATGCAGCATTTGTAGAAACCGTTCATTTAAAATTGCCTATTGATTGGCTTAAAAATAAAATTATCGTGGATTCTTTAGGTTTATATTCAAATAACCAAAGACATTCTAACGAAACAGAAAAGATTTTAACTTCTTCTGACTTAATTTTATACGTCAGCTACTTCAATCATTCGTTTACGGACAATGACAAAGCATTTATTGAATATATGAAAGAAATGAATCAATTAAATGAAAATCAAACATTCAAAATGATTATCAACGCTGTTGATTTAGCTGAATCTCAAAGTGATTTAGAAGCTGTTGAAGATTATGTATCAGATGCTTTAGAACAAGTGAACATGCCTGCAGATATTTATTCTGTTTCTAGCAGACGTTCATTAAAAGAAGGCGATGAAGGCATTGATAAACTTAAAGAAAGCTTAGATTATTTTGCTTCTGTTGAATCTAAAGTTGTATTACAACATCAAATGAAATCACAATTAGAACAAATCTGTAATTCCTTTGCTGAAATGTCTGAGGATTTTCAAAATAATCGCCAAGAAATGGAAAAACGTCAGAATAAAATACAAGAAATTAATAAAAAAGGTGCAATCCCAGAAACAACTTTATCGACTTCTAAACAACATGCTTATAACGAAGTCGAAGATCAGATTTATCATTTAAATGAACGTTTAAAACTTCAACTTTTTGATGAAGTCAGAACTGTATTTAATGCACAAATGACTAAAAATAAAGATTTTGAAGATGAGAAGCGAATCGCAGTAAAAACTTATTTGGAACAAATTCATGCAAGACTTTATATGGAACAGACATTAATTGCTGAGCGAATTAAAAAGTTCTTTAATCAACAATTGGAAGAACAGCTTGCTCCAGTGGTAAAACAATTAAATCAGTTGCATATTTTGATACATCCTCACTTTAATATCGATATGAATAAAGATGAAATCGATACATTACACATAGATTTCGAGCAAATGTATCAATCACTTCCAAAAAAATTATCTAAAAAACGTTTATTACAGCCTAAAGCTCAAAAAGAAATTCAAGAAGACGTTACGATGAATACAGTAGAATTACTGCAAGATGATATCAACCTTTTACGTCAACAATTAGAACAACAAGTGAAGCTGATGGGCCAAACTGCTGAAAAACAAATTAATGCTATTTCAGATGAAATACATCAACAAGCTGACGAATTGCTTAAAGTTAAATTAGATACATCATTAATTAAGCAAATTGATTCAGCTCATGCAGAACTAAAATCAATTTTATAATTTAGAAAGAGGATATTTACATGAGTAATAGAGTATTGCTTGTAGATGGAATGGCGCTTTTATTTCGCCATTTCTATGCTACAAGTATCCATAACCAATATATGAGAAATAGGGAAGGTACACCTACAAACGGTGTGCAAGGATTTATTAGACATATTTTTTCTGCTATCGAAGATATTAATCCTACTCATATTGCTGTATGTTGGGATATGGGTCAACAAACTTTCAGAAACGAAGTGTTTACAGCCTACAAACAACATCGTCCAGCACCACCAGATGAACTTAAGCCACAATTTGATTTAGTTAAACAAATGTCAGAAGCATTAGGTTTTATAAATATAGGTGTGCAAAACTATGAAGCAGATGATGTAATAGGCACTTTAAGCAACAATTTATCAAAAGAGAATAAAATATATATAGTTACTGGAGATAAAGATATTTTGCAATGCATCAATCCAAACGTTCAAGTTTGGTTAACCAAAAAAGGATTTAATATCTATAATCGTTATGATTTAGAGCGTTATCAAGCGGAATATAATTTAAATCCGCTTCAACTTATAGATATTAAAGCTTTTATGGGAGATAGTGCTGATGGCTATCCTGGTGTTAAAGGAATCGGTGAAAAAACTGCATTAAAATTGATTCAACAATATCAATCTGTTGAAAATGTAATTAATCATATTGACGAATTAACACCTGGACAACAAAAGAAAATCATTAGTCATATGGATGATTTAAAATTATCTAAACAACTTGCCGCTATTCATACTGAGGTGCCATTGGATATAGAAGCATTATTTAATAAAATGCAATATCAAGTGGATTATATCAATGCCATGCAAATATGCGATGATCATGATCTAAAAGTTTCAAGTAAATTTATCAATAGAGAATTCATGCCATTCTAAAATAAAAACAGGATTGAACAAAATGTAATAGACATTTTGTTCAATCCTGTTTATTTTAATTGTTGATATAATGCTTGTTGGGCATGGTGATTTGCTTCTTTATTTTGTGCTCGCGGTATCCAATTAATCAAACACAAATCAAATACCTTCATTTTTTTGGCTGCTTCCATTAGATAAGATTTAAACTTTTCATTTTTTGTAAAACCTTTTTCCAGACTATCTACAACAAGTTTTGAATCTGTTGAAACTAGGGCAGTATCAACTTCCTGTTGTTCAGCACACTCTAATGCAAAAATAAATGCTTCCCACTCAGCAGAATGATTATCTGTTGGTGAAATATCTTTCGTATATATTTGATGATTTGATTCCTCAACAATTACGACTGCAATTGATGCAGGACCAGGATTGCCTTTTACAGCAGCATCAAAAAATATCTTAGCCATTTTCATCACCTCAATATTTCACTACATTTTTCAATACCCTCTTATTAATATCCTTCATCTTTTGCTTGGATTTTACCGCTTCTATACATTGATTTTGCAAGATACCCAAAAGGTACATTAAAGATAGTAGCTACAAGTTTCAATAGATAAGTTGTAATGAATATTTCAAAAACTGCATTACCAGGCAGTAAGCCAATAAAAGCAATACAAACAAACAATGCTGTATCAATAATCGAACTCAAAATTGTACTTCCATAAGCTCTTAAAATAAAAGTTCGATCTGATTTAAATACTTTCTTGATTGCATTAAAGATAAACACATCAATATGCTGACCTATTATATATGCAATAATTGAACCTAAAGCAATTCGTGGTACAATATTAAAAATTGTGCTCAAAGCTTTTTGAGACATATCTTCAGGAGCTGGGATAAAGTGCAATGATAATTGCATTAATATAATCATTACTAATGACGATGTGAATCCCATCCAAACAGCTCTTTTTGCTACTTTTCTACCATAAATATCATTTAAAATATCAGTTGCTAAGTATATAGATGCGAACATCACATTACCTAAAGTCGCTGAAATAGCAAATATATCTACTGTTTTTATAACTTGGATATTGGCTATAATTGTCCCCATAGCTACCCATGCTATTAAACCTTGTTTACCGAACAATCTAAACATTGTCACCATTAAAGTAAAGGTTACTAGGAATGCAACAATTCCCATTATTTCATTAAAAAACATATTATTCCTCCTAAATTTTGATAATGCGGGTGTTTAGAAACCGCAAACTCAACTTATATATTCTATTAAATTTGTTTACTTAATGCAATGGCTATTTCGTTAATGATAGTTTCAATAGATGAACTCATTACGCTCTCGTGATATAATGACACTAAAATTAATCGTCTAGAAACTATAATCGTAAAAGTATCAATAAATAAGGGAGTGACGATTATTTTTACTAAATCAGAAAAAAAGGCGCTTGATTCTATTGATGAATTATTGAACACTTACTGCAAAAATTGTGAATTAAAACTATATAATCGAAAAGAACATGGCAAAACATACGCACATCATTTTTGCATATATGAATGTTCAGTCGGAAAACAAATCAAGCAATTTGGCAACGAATTACAATAAATGGAGGGAATATCGATGGAGATCGTTCGTATAGAACCGACACCAAGTCCTAATACTATGAAAGTAGTATTAAATAAACAAAGAGAGGACAATCAATCCTCCACTTACACAGCAGTTAAAGAAGGACAGCCAGAATTTATTAATCATTTATTAGATTTAGAAGGTGTAAAATCAATATTTTATGTTATTGATTTCCTTGCGATAGATAAAACACCAAAAGCAGATTGGGAAGAAGTGCTTCCAAAAATCACTGCTGTTTTAAATGAAGATGCAGGAGCTGGAAAAACAGATGAACCAGTACCAGATGAACATTATGGTGAAATCAAAGCAGAAGTATTAGTTTTTAAAGGGATACCTTATCAAATTAAATTATCCACTACTGAAAAAGAAGAACGAAAACAACTACCTGCTAAATTTGTAGATACAATGTTAGATGCACAAAAAGATGATGATAATGTTGTTTTCATGCGTAAATGGGAAGACTTAGGCACACGCTATGGTGATATTGATGAAGTGATGTCTGAAGTTGAAGAAGAAATCATTGCACTTTATCCAACTGAAAAACTAGATGAATTACTAAAAGAAGCATTACAAACAGAAATTGTTGTACCTTCAACGCAATATAAACATGTGACGCTTGATGAGTTTAATCAAGCTGAGGATTGGAAAGCACAACTTAGAATGTTGAAATCATTTCCAACACCGACAAAAGATGATTATCCGCTTTTAGAAGCTGCATTGAATCATCCGAAAGTACCTATCAGACGTGAAGCAGTTGTGTTAGCTAGTATGGTTGATGATGAATCTGTATTACCATATCTTTATCAAGGATTGAATGATAAAAACCCTGGGGTAAGACGTACAGCTGGAGATGGGTTAAGTGATTTAGGATATAAAGATGCGCTGCCAGAAATGGAAAAAGCATTGGATGATCCGCAAAAAATCGTGCGTTGGCGTGCTGCAATGTTTATTTTTGATGAAGGCGGAGAAGCACAATTACCTGCTTTAAAAGCTCATGAAAATGATGATGCTTACGAAGTGAAATTGCAAATTCAAATGGCTATTTCAAGAATTGAAAATGGTGATGAAGCATTAGGCTCTGTTTGGAAACAAATTGCAAACCGTAATAAATAATTGTAGTATTGGAAATTCAGTTGCATTACAAATATACAAAATTCATGTAAAATAAATTATAATAATTACAAGGAGTTGTTATGCATGAATGCATATGAAGCATATATGAAAGAGTTAGCACAAGGCATGAGAAGTGAATTAACTCAAAACGATTTTGAAAGTTTAGAATCAGCAGATTCTGTAAATGATTATATGAAAAATGTTGGAAAAGACGAAACAACATTCGTAGTCATTAATTCTACTTGCGGATGTGCTGCTGGTTTAGCACGTCCTGCAGCTGTTGCAGTAGCTGAACAAAATGACAAAAAACCTGATCATAAGGTTACTGTATTTGCAGGTCAAGATAAAGAAGCTACACAAGCGATGAGAGAATTTATTCAACAAGTTCCATCCAGCCCTTCATACGCTTTATTCAAAGGTACTGAACTTAAACACTTTATGCCACGTGAGTATATAGAAGGTAGAGATATTCAAGATATCTGCATGGATATTAAAGATATGTTTGACGAAAATTGCTAAGTTATCATATTAATACCATGTAATGGAAAGGGACAAATGACTTACAGAACATCATTTGTCCCTTTTTCTATAAAGATATACATAAAAAGGAGGATGCCAATATGAATAAATTTGACAAAGCATACCACGATTTGTGCAAAGAGATTCTTGAAATCGGAAATGAACGTGACGATCGTACACATACAGGTACAATTTCAAAGTTCGGCCACCAATTACGGTTTGATTTATCTGAAGGATTTCCATTACTTACTACAAAAAAAGTTTCGTTTAAATTATTAGCTACTGAACTCGTTTGGTTCATAAAAGGTGATACTAATATCAAATACTTACTTCAATATAATAATAATATCTGGAATGAGTGGGCATTTGAAAAATATATTCAATCAGAAGATTATACTGGTCCTGATATGACCAATTTTGGTCACCGTGCTTTGCAAGACCTTGAGTTTAATGAACGTTATCAAGAAGAAATGGATAAGTTTAAAAAGAAAATTTTAAATGACGATGCATTCGCTGAAAAACATGGTGACTTAGGTAATGTTTATGGCAAACAATGGCGTGATTGGGTAGGTGCAGATGGAAAGCATTATGATCAACTTGCTACTGTTATTGAGCAAATTAAAAAGCATCCTACTTCACGCAGACATATTGTATCCGCTTGGAACCCATCGGAAATTGACACAATGGCTCTCCCACCATGTCATACAATGTTTCAATTTTATGTACAAGATGGCAAGTTAAGTTGCCAACTTTATCAGAGAAGTGCGGATATTTTCTTAGGAGTTCCTTTTAATATTGCAAGTTATAGTTTGTTAACGCATTTAGTTGCTAAAGAATGTGGTTTAGAAGTGGGAGAATTTGTACATACATTCGGAGACGCTCATATTTATTCAAACCATATAGATGCTATTGAAAAACAACTCTCAAGAGATAGTTATGCTCCACCGCAATTAAAAATCAATACTGATAAATCCATTTTTGAAATTCAATATGAAGATTTGGAAATCGTAAATTATCAATCGCATCCAGGTATTAAAGCACCTATCGCAGTATAATTAAATTAATCAACGAACAGAAAAAACGAAAGGGGATTTTTTAATGACTTTATCAATCCTTGTTGCACATGATCAAAACAGGGTCATTGGAAAAGATAATCAATTACCTTGGCATTTGCCTAATGATTTGAAGCACGTTAAAAAATTATCTACTGGCAATACACTTGTTATGGGTCGAAAAACCTATGAATCTATTGGGAAGCCGCTTCCTAATCGCAGAAATGTCGTATTAACAAGCAATTCTGCTTTTCATCCTGAAGGCGTGGATGTTATTCACGATTTAAATGAAATTTATGATTTGCCAGGACACGTCTTTATTTTTGGAGGACAAACTTTATTTGAAGAATTTATAGATAAAGTGGATGATATGTACATTACTGTTATAGAAGATAAGTTTCAAGGTGATACATTCTTCCCACCTTACACTTTTGAAAATTGGGAAGTAGAATCTGCAGTTAAAGGGGAGTTAGATGACAAAAACACAATTCCACATACTTTTCTGCATTTAGTTCGTAAGAAGCAATAGGAGGGTTTTCAAATGAGTAAAAAAATTGTTACAGATTCCACATCAGATTTACCTCAAGAATTTTTAAAGGAACATGATATACATGTAATTCCTTTGAATCTAACAATAGATGGAAAATCATATATCGATCAAGTAGATGTTTCATCTGAGGAAGTAATTCAACTAATTGAAGATGACATTGACATAAAAACAAGTCAACCTCCTATTGGCAAGTTTATCGAAATGTATGACGAGTTAGGAAAAGATGGTTCTGAAATTATTAGTATCCATATGACTTCGGGATTAAGCGGAACTTATCAAACTGCATACCAAGCTAGCCAAATGACAGATTCAAAAGTAACTGTTATTGATTCTAAATCTATTTCATACGGACTTGGCTTTCAACTTGAGCATATAGTGAAATGGATAAGTGAGGGACATTCAACAGAAGAAATTGTCGAAAAAGTTAAACACTTGCAAAGCAATATTAAAGTATATGTTGTTATCGGACAACTAACACAATTGATAAAAGGCGGACGAATCGGTAGAGCCAAAGGTATGATTGGTAATATTATGCGATTAAAACCTACGGGTACTTTGGAGGATGGTCGAATTAATTTGATGTCTAATCCACGAACACAAAAAGCAAGTTTGCAGTTCATAAAAAAAGATTTAGTCAACTTTTTAGAAAATCATTCTCTTAAAAAAATAGGAATTGCCCATGCTAATGCATTAGATTTTGTTGAAAAATCAAAAGACCAATTTATTAATGAAGATGGTTTGCCTGAATATGAATTGAGTTTTACAACACCTGTAATTTCGACACATACAGGTAAAGGTGCGATTGGTCTTACTTTTTTACGTTCTTAACAAGCAACCATACGCTTTGTTAAAAGCAAACTAATAGAAAAATCTAAATAATCGTGGTAACTTAGGGAATAACTAGAACTCGAATGGAGGTAATTTTTTTGGCATATGCAACATTAGCCGGTGGCTGTTTCTGGTGTATGGTAAAACCATTCACTTCTTATCCAGGTATCAAAAGTGTGGTCTCTGGATATAGCGGTGGTCATGTAGAAAATCCAACTTATGAAGAAGTTTGTTCAAATACAACAGGTCATGTAGAAGCAGTACAAATAGAATATGACCCAGAAGTCACTTCATTTGAAAACATTTTGGACGTTTATTTTAAAACTTTCGATCCTACTGACGACAAAGGACAATTTTTTGATCGTGGTGAAAGTTACGAACCAGTCATTTTTTATCATGATGAAGATCAAAAGAAAGCTGCTTTAGCTAAAATTCAAGAATTGAACGAACAAATGATATTTAATAAACCAGTTATTACTCCAGTTAAACCTTATAAAAACTTCTACCCTGCTGAAGGTTATCACCAAGATTATTATAAAAAGAATCCTATGCACTATGAACAATACCAAAAAGGTTCTGGACGTAAAGACTTTATAGAAAAACATTGGGGGAATCAAGATGCTTAAAAAGAATAAAGATGAATTAAATGATCTTGAATATCTTGTAACTCAAGAAAATGGAACTGAACCTCCTTTCCAAAATGAATATTGGAATCATTTTGAAAAGGGAATTTATGTTGATAAATTATCAGGCAAGCCATTATTCACTTCAGAAGAAAAATTTGAATCTGATTGTGGTTGGCCAAGTTTTTCGAAAGCGTTGAGTGATGACGAAGTGGTAGAACTTGTCGACAAATCATTCGGCATGGTAAGAACTGAAGTACGCTCAGAAGACAGTAATAGCCATTTAGGACATGTATTTAATGACGGTCCAGCTGAAACTGGCGGTTTAAGATATTGTATTAATTCCGCTGCTGTCCAGTTTATTCCTTATGATAAATTAGAAGAACTTGGATACGGCGATTTAATTCCGCATTTCAAGGATCAAGGAGAGAAATAGTTATGTTTAAAAAATTATTCGGTAAAGAAAACCAAGCAGACAAGCATATTGAAATTTATGCTCCGATTACTGGTAAATTTGTAGATATAGAAGATATTCCAGACCCTGTATTCTCACAAAAAATGATGGGCGAAGGATTTGGTATTGAACCGACTGAAGGTGTCGTAGTTTCACCAATCGATGGTAAAGTAGATAACGTTTTTCCTACTAGCCATGCTTTAGGTCTTAAAGCTGATAATGGATTAGAATTATTACTTCATATTGGTTTAGATACAGTTCAATTAAACGGAGAAGGTTTTAAAGTATTGGTTGAAAGCGGCGACACTGTAAATGTGGGTGACCCGCTAGTAGAATTTGACTTGGATTTTATTAATCAAAATGCAAAATCAATTATTTCTCCAGTCATTATTACTAATACTGATCAAACAGAAAATATTGATATTCAAAAAAATGATCATTTAGAAAGAAATGAAACTAAAGTTATTGATGTGACGATGTCATAATGAAAGATTATTCTTTTTATCAATTTGCTTTAACAGTAAGAGGACGCCCAGATGCAAAAGGAAAGCTGGCTGAGCAAATTTTTGATGATTTATCTTTTCCTAAACATGAATCTGATTTCCATTCATTATCAGATTACATTGAAACCGAAGCATCTATAAGTGAACCAATGTCCGTCTTTGACGACTTATACGAAGAATATCAAGAGTGGTTAAAATTTTAATACGTTTAAAAAGGATTGATGTTCGTGCATCAATCCTTTTTATTGTGCTTAAGATAATATTTCTTGATGATTACTATGTATTTGGTAAAATTAATTATCGTTTCATTTACTGAATTGGAGCGTAAAAGAACATATTTCTAGAAAGGAGACTTAAAGTTGGTTCAAAATCAAAATAATGAACAGTCTCAAAACCAAGAACAAAAAGACTTACATAACTCTCCGAAAATATTCAAAATTAAGCGTTGGAAATTTATCATTTTGTTAATAGCTATTATTTTAATAACTGTTATTTTAACAGTATTATCAACAATTGCTATATCACATAAAATGAGCGGATTAGATGCAGATCAACGAAAATCTTTCAAAAAAGTAGAATCTGCGTACGGTACTTTAGCAAATGATTATTACAAACATCAAAATCAAGATAAATTATCAGAAGCTGCTATTGATGGAATGGTTAAAGAATTAAAAGATCCATACTCTCAATATATGACGAAAGACGAAACAAAATCATTCAACGAAGATGTTTCAGGTGATTTTGTAGGAATTGGTGCAGAAATGCAACAACGTAATCATCAAATTAGTGTAACAAGTCCTATGAAGGGTTCTCCTGCAGAAAAAGCCGGTTTAAAACCAAAAGATATTGTGAAGAAAGTTAATGGAAAATCTATTAAAGGAAAATCACTTACAGATGTAGTTAAAATGGTTCGCGGTAAAGAAGGTACAACTGTAACTCTGACTATTGAACGTGCACATCAAGAACATACACTTAAAATCAAGCGAGATAAAATACATGTTAAAAGTGTTGAATATAAAAAAGAAGGGAATGTAGGTATTTTCACCATAAATAAATTCCAAGACAATACAGCAGCTGAATTAAAAACAGGTATTAAAAAAGCACATAGTGAAGGTGTGAAAAAAATTGTTCTCGATCTGAGAAATAATCCTGGCGGCTTATTAAACGAAGCTGTAAAAATGTCGAATATCTTTATTGATAAAAATAAACCTGTAGTAAAATTACAAAAGGGTAATGAAACAGAAGTAGTGCGTGCACCAAGTGATGCTTTAAAAGAAGCTAAAGATATGCAAGTTTCTATTTTAGTTAATGAAGGATCTGCGAGTGCTTCTGAGGTATTCACTGGGGCAATGAAAGATTATGGTAAAGCTAAAATTTATGGTGAAAAAACATTCGGTAAAGGTATCGTACAAACTACTAAAGAATACAAAGACGGATCTTTACTTAAATATACTGAAATGAAATGGTTGACTCCAAAAGGTCACTATATACATGGTAAAGGCATTCAACCTGACGTTAAAATTGCTGCACCTAAATATCAATCATTAAGCATGATTCCCGATGATAAGATTTTAAAAGAAGGTGACAACAATAAAAATGTTAAATCAATTAAAATTGGTTTAAAAGCTTTAGGTTATGATACTGGAGAGGAAAATAATGATTTTGATGGTACTTTAAAATCAGCAATTGAATCTTTCCAAAAAGATAATCAGCTTGAAGTAAATGGTACTTTTGATAAAGAAACGAATCACAAATTCACTGAAAAGTTAGTTGATAAATCTAGTAAAGATGATGAGGTTCTTAAAACTTTATTGAAAAAATTAAAATAAAGAGGCAAACCGTATGATACGTACAGCTACACATAATGATTTAAAATCGATTTCAGATTTAACAGAAGATGCTAAGAAAATTATGCAACAAGATAACAACCCTCAATGGGATGAAAATTACCCTTTGATAGAGCATTTTGAAGAGGATATTGAAAGTCAATCTTTGTTTGTGCTAGAAGAAGAAAGTAACATATACGGCTATATAGTTATCGACCAAAATCAGTCGAAATGGTATGATGAACTTGAATGGCCTATTGATAGAAAAGGCGGTTACGTAATTCATAGATTAGCAGGTTCTCCGGAATATAAAGGAGCAGCAACCGCACTTTTTGATTTCGCTGTAAAACGTGCATTAGATCATGATATTCATGTTCTTTTGACTGATACGTATGCAGTGAATCGTCGCGCACAAAATCTTTTTGAGAAATTCGGTTTTAAAAAAGTAGGCGAAGCTGATTTAGATTATCATCCTTTTGATAAAGAAGAACCTTTTTATGCATATTATAGAATTTTAGAAGAAGAATAGAGGTATAAAAAATGACGAAAATTGCATTTACTGGTGGTGGCACAGTCGGACATGTTTCAGTCAACTTAAGTTTGATTCCGATTGCCCAAGAAAGAGGATACGAAGCTTTCTATGTAGGTTCTAAAAATGGAATTGAAAGAGAGATGATTGAATCGCAACTTCCAGGAATTCAATACTTTCCAATTTCAAGCGGCAAGTTGCGTAGATACATTTCTGTAGAAAATATTAAAGATGTATTTAAAGTATTAAAAGGTGTTTTAGATGCACGTAAAGTATTAAAAAAACAGAAACCAGATCTTCTTTTTTCAAAAGGCGGATTTGTATCTGTGCCTGTAGTAATTGCAGCACGTTCATTAAATATTCCTGTTGTAATTCATGAATCAGATATAACACCAGGTTTAGCGAATAAAATTTCATTGAAATTCGCTAAAAAGATTTACACAACATTTGAAGACACTTTAAAATATTTGCCAAAGGAAAAGGCGGATTTTGTTGGGGCTACTGTACGCGATGACTTAAAAGAAGGAAATCGTACAAACGGCTTCCAACTTACTGGGTTTAATGATGATAAAAAAGTGCTATTAGTAATGGGTGGCAGTTTAGGCAGTAAAAAAATTAATGAATTAATACGTCAAAACTTGGATACTTTATTAAAAGAGTATCAAATCATTCATTTAACAGGCAGAGGTTTATTAGACGAAACAATACAACGCGAAGGATATAAACAATTTGAATTCGTAACTGATGAATTGACAGATTTATTAGCAATCACTGACACAGTTGTCAGCAGAGCAGGTGCGAATGCAATTTATGAATTCTTAACATTAAATATCCCTATGCTGCTTATCCCATTAGGCCTAGATCAGTCACGCGGAGACCAAATTGACAATGCTAAGAACTTCCAAAATAAAGGTTACGCTGAAACATTACCTGAAGATCAAGCGAATACAACTAATTTTATAGAATCGCTGCATAAAATCGAATCTAATAGAAGTGATATTGAAAAACAAATGCATGAATATCACCAATTATTTACCAAAGAAGATTTACTTGATAAAATTCTGAAAGATACTAATCAAAAGGAAACGAGGGAAAGCTAATTGAGCCGAATTAAAAGAATTTCATTAATTTTGGTATTCACTTTAATATTCAGTGTCATTGCTGCTTTCCATCAAAGTAGAATCGGCAACTGGATTGATACCGAAGTCTATGATTTAATTTATGCATCATATAGCGTAATCACAACAAGTATTTTTATGGGAGCAACTTGGGTTGGAGAAGTATTTTCAATGATTTGTCTTTCACTATGTGTTGTCAGTTATTTGTTATTACGTAAAATGAAAATCGATGCATTATTCTTTGCAATTGTGATGGCAGTTTCTAGTATTTCAAATCCAATTATGAAAAATACTTTTGATCGTGAACGCCCATCAAAATTACGCTTAGTTGAAATCGGCGGATATAGTTTCCCAAGCGGTCATGCAATGGGCTCTACTTCGTTTTTCGGAAGTATTATCTTTATTGCATCTCGCTATTTGCATGGAACTCCAAGAGTCATGATGACAGCGTTTTGTATTTTCATGATTGCAATGATTTGTTTATCCCGTATCTATTTAGGTGTACATTATCCAACTGATATTATGGGCGGAATTACTGCTGGACTAATCTGTATCTTGACAGTTTCTGTGTTTTTCAAAGGTAAATTAAAACCTATCCGTTTTTAATTAGAATATAAGAAAGCATTCATGATAAATTCTCAAATGAGAAAACATCATGAATGCTTTTTTCTTAATCAAAAAAACCGATTTTGCATTTACTAGCAAAATCGGTAAGTATGTCACGTTATGTATAACCATAACGTCAGTATTTACGGGCATATATAAAAGGGGATATGAAAATGACCAATACTATAAGAACGAAATTGTGGGGGGATGTCTCATTTGGTATTGATAATCATTTTCAAGTACTATTATACATTATTGATAATGATTGTCAATTAGAAAAGTAACTTTTTTGAATTTTTCTTTTCTGTAAGTTATTTACACAAAAATGAGTATCTTTAATTGCTAACTGTTTATTTTAAATACTTGATCTTAAGTTTATGATAAAATTTATTTTGAGGTGCTGACCATGACAAAAATTTTAATCGTAGAAGATGAACAAAATCTTGCACGTTTTATAGAATTAGAATTGATACATGAAAATTATGAAGTCGATATTGAAAATGATGGAGCAGAAGGATTAAAGACCGCACTTTCTAAAGAGTATGATTTATATTTATTAGATTTAATGCTTCCTCATATGGATGGTTTAGAAATTTGCCGAAAAATTCGTGAAGTTAAATCAACACCTATTATCATTATTACTGCTAAAGGTGATACATATGATAAAGTGGCTGGTTTAGACTACGGTGCTGATGATTATATTGTAAAGCCGTTCGATATTGAAGAATTATTGGCAAGAATTCGTGCTACACTGAGAAGACAGCCTGCCAAAGATACAATTACAATCAAAGGTATTGAGATTGATAAAGCGGCTTTTCGCGTTACAATCGACGGACAAGAACTTGAACTGACAAAAACTGAATATGATTTATTACAATTGCTAACAGAAAACCTTAATCATGTTATGCAGCGAGAACAAATATTAAATCATGTGTGGGGTTATGATAGCGAGGTCGAAACAAATGTTGTCGATGTGTATATTCGATACTTGCGTAATAAATTAAAACCTTTTAATAAAGAGAAAGTAATTGAAACTGTTCGCGGTGTTGGATATGTGATAAGACAATGAAACAACGTAAATTAAAAACACAATGGATGCTTGTCACAACGAGTATTACTTTTCTTATTATATTTATCTTTAGTCTTGTCATCATTTATTTTTTAAGTATTACGTTACGAGATAATGAAATTAATGATGCAGAAAAAAGCGCTGATAATGTATCTTCTTTATTAGCAACAAAATCATTGGAAAATGTTACGCCGCTTGATTTAAATGCTTCATTAGGAAACTTCCAAAAAGTGATGTTATTTGATGAAGAAGGTAAAAAAATAGCCGATACTTCAACGATGAGTGAATATATAAATGATACAAAACAAATAAAACCCTCAAAGTATCATAGTGTTTATGTAGTTCATTTAAAAAACGCTAATTTTTTAATTGTTTCACATCCGATAGATACTGATAAATTCCAAGGATATTCTGTAATTATTCATTCTCTTGCAAGTTATGATAGCGTTATGCATTCACTTGTTATATTATCAGTACTATTTGGTGTTATAGCAATTATTGTGACATCAACAATCAGCTATATATTTTCAGCACAGATTGCTAAGCCGATTGTTATAATGGCCAATAAAATGCGGAAAATCAGAAGAGATGGTTTCCAAGAGAAATTAGAATTACCTACTAATTATGAAGAAACTAATGATTTGATTGATACATTTAATGATATGATGTTACAAATCGAAGAACTCTTTAATCAGCAAACACAATTTGTAGAAGATGCATCTCATGAGTTGCGAACACCTTTACAAATTATACAAGGTCATTTAAATCTAATAAAACGATGGGGTAAAAAAGACCCTGAAATTTTAGAAGAATCCTTAAATATAACGATTGAAGAAATGAATCGTATTACCAAGCTTGTAGAAGAACTATTAATGCTGACTAAAGAATCTACTTATAAAGATGCTAAAGATGTAGAACCAGTCAATGTAAATAATGAAATAAATTCACGGATTAAATCACTTAAACAATTACATCCTGATTATACTTTTACATTCAATCCATCCAATAAACCGATAATCTTAGATATTAATCGTTATCAATTAGAGCAAGTATTATTAATTTTCTTAGATAATGCTATTAAATATGATATACGTGATAAAAAAATTGATATTTCCACTACTTTGAAAAATCGTCAAGCAACCATAGAAATTACAGACCATGGTTCTGGAATACCTAAAGATGAATTAGATTTTATTTTCGATCGATTTTATCGTGTTGATAAATCACGTTCAAGAAAACAAGGTGGAAATGGGTTAGGGTTATCAATTGCTAGCAAAATAGTTAGTTTATATAATGGCTCAATCCAAGTCAAAAGTGAAGTGAATTCTTACACAACTTTTAGTATTACTTTCAACATCTAGTAAACGTGCAACTTATTACCTTAATAATAATTATACTCAATTTGTTTACTTTGAAATTATAGTTTATAAATGTTTATAAAGAGCCGTCATTACGGCTCTTTTTCTATGTGTCATTTAGTTATTCTCTCTTTAATTTGTGAAGATTTAATGATATTATTTATTTGTAAGCGTTTCAATATATTGTGGAGGGAGTAATATGACGAAAGACAAACAGGTAAGTGAAGCACCTGTAAATTTCGGAGCTAACTTAGGGGTTATCATAGATTTATATGATCAATATCTACAAGATCCAACTTCAGTCTCTGAAGATTTACAAATTTTATTTAGTACAATCAATAATGACAACAGAGAGGTGGCTGCGAGTCCTGCATCAAGTTCTAGCGATAGTACAATTAAACAAGTTATGCGTTTAGTTGATAATATCAGACAGTATGGGCACTTGCAGTCAGATATTTATCCGGTCAATCGACCAGAACGTAAGCACGTTCCAAAATTGACAATTGAAGATTTTAATCTTTCTAAAGATGATTTAGAAAAAATTTCTCCAGGAATAGTATCAGATCATTTTTCTGATATTTATGACAACGCATATGAAGCAATTAAACGTATGGAGAAACGTTATAAAGGACCAATTGCTTTTGAATACACACATATCAATAATAATACGGAGCGTACATGGCTCAAACGACGTATTGAAACGCCATATAAAGCAGATTTAAACAAAAACCAAAAAATTAATCTTTTCAAAACATTGGCACATGTAGAAGGATTTGAAAAGTATCTTCATAAAAACTTCGTAGGGGCAAAACGTTTCTCTATTGAAGGTGTAGATACACTTGTACCAATGTTGCAAGAAACATTAAGACGCGCAGCAAAAGAAGAAATCAAAAACATTCAAATTGGTATGGCTCACCGTGGCCGTTTAAATGTGTTAACTCACGTTTTAGAAAAACCATATGAAATGATGATTTCTGAATTTATGCACACAGATCCAATGAAATTTTTACCTGAAGATGGAAGTCTAGAATTGACATCTGGTAATGCTTGGACAAGTGATGTTAAATACCATTTGGGCGGTATCAAAACAACTGATACTTATGGTACAGAACAACGAATTTCACTCGCAAACAACCCAAGTCACTTAGAAATTGTAGCACCTGTTGTATTAGGTAAAACAAGATCTGTTCAAGATGACACTCATGAAGGCGGAAAAGTTCAAACTGATTTCTCAAAATCTATGCCGATTTTAATCCATGGTGATGCAGCATATCCAGGACAAGGTATCAACTTTGAAGCAATGAATTTAGGTAACTTAGATGGATATTCAACTGGGGGCTCATTGCACATTATCACGAATAACCGAATCGGTTTTACAACTGAAGCTAGAGACGGACGTTCTACAACGTACTCTACTGACGTTGCAAAAGGTTATGATATTCCAATCATGCATGTGAATGCTGACAATGTTGAAGCAACTATCGAAGCAATTGATATTGCAATGGATTTCAGAAAAGAATTCAATAAAGATGTTGTTATCGACTTAGTAGGGTACCGTCGTTATGGTCATAATGAAATGGATGAACCGTCAATTACTAACCCGCTTCCTTACCATGCGATTCGCAAACATCCTACTGTTGACAAAATTTATGGTGAACAACTTGTAGATGAAGGTGTTATTTCTAAAGAAGAAATGGAACAAACACTGGACGATGTTCAAAAAGAATTGCGTAATTCGCATGATAAAATTGATAAAAATGACAAAACAACAACAAAAGATATGTCTAAACCTGAAAGTGTTGAAGAACCACTTCAACCAGATAAAAATAATGTATCTTATGATGATCTTAAAACAATTAACGATGCTTTATTAACTTATCCAACTGGCTTTGAAGTATTGAAAAAACTAAACAAAGTTCTTGAAAAACGTAGAGAGCCATTTGAAAAAGAAGACGGCTTAGTAGATTGGGCACAAGCTGAACAATTAGCATTTGCTACAATCATGCAAAATGGCACACCAATCCGTTTAACAGGTCAAGATAGTGAACGTGGTACATTCAGCCACAGACACGCAGTATTGCATAATCCAGACAACGGTGACGAATATGTTCCATTGCAAAATGTTCCGAACCAAAAAGCTTCATTTGATGTACACAACTCACCATTATCTGAAGCTGCAGTAGTAGGTTTTGAATATGGTTATAATGTAGAGAACAAGGGTACTATGAATATTTGGGAAGCACAATATGGTGACTTCGCAAATATGGCACAAATGATGTTCGACAACTTCTTATTCAGCAGTTATGCCAAATGGGGAGAACGTTCAGGATTAACACTATTCCTACCTCATTCTTATGAAGGACAAGGACCTGAACATTCATCAGCACGTCTAGAACGTTTCTTACAACTTTCTGCTGAAAACAACTCTACAGTTGTTAACTTATCAAGCAGTGCCAATTACTATCATTTGTTACGTGCACAAGCAGCAAGCTTAGACACTGATGCTATGCGTCCGTTAGTAGTAATGTCACCAAAAAGCTTATTGAGAAATAAGACTGTTGCAGACACAATCGATAAATTTACAGAAGGTTACTTCAAACCAATCTTGCCTGAAGCACATGATGAGAAAAAAATTAAAAAACTTATTTTGGCTTCTGGTAAAATGTTTATCGACTTAAAAGAACGCTTGCAAAAAGAACCAGATGAATCTATTTTACTTGTAGCAGTAGAAAGATTATATCCGTTCCCTGTTGAAGAGGTTCGTGAAGTCATCAATTCACTTCCTAACCTTGAAACAATTGCTTGGGTTCAAGAAGAACCGCAAAACCAAGGTGCTTGGTCATTTGTATATCCATACTTAAGTGACTTAGCAAGCGATAAATACGAGTTACAATACAGTGGTCGTATTAAACGTTCTGCACCAGCTGAAGGTGACGGCGAAAATCATAAACTTGTTCAAAATTCTATTATTGAAGAGAGTCTTAATAAAAATTAGGGGGAAATAGTATGTCTGAGATTATAGTTCCAGAGTTAGCAGAATCTATTACGGAAGGTACAATTGCTGAGTGGTTAAAAAATCCAGGTGACTCAGTAGATAAAGGTGAAGCAGTTGTTGAATTAGAAACTGACAAAGTAAATGTTGAGGTCGTTTCTGAAGAAGCAGGTATGATTCAAGAATTATTAGCAGAAGCTGGAGATACAGTAGAAGTTGGGCAAGCAATTGCAACAGTTGGGGAAGGCAGCGGAAGCCCATCACAATCATCTTCTGAAGATAAAAAAGAAGACACTTCTTCTAAAGAAGATACTTCAAAATCAGAAGAAAAATCACAACCAGCAGCATCTGAAACTTCTTCTAAAGAAGAAAGCAGTTCAAATAGCGATCAACGCGTAAATGCAACACCTTCAGCACGCAAATATGCACGTGAAAAAGGTATTGATTTAAGCGAAGTTGAAGCTAAAAACTCTGATGTTGTTCGTAAAAATGATATTGATCGCAAGCAACAAGGCGGACAATCAAACCAAGGTAGCCAAGCTGCTAAATCAGAAGCACCTGCTAAAAAACAAAATCAAGAACCTTCAAAACCAGTTGTACGTGAAAAAATGTCACGTCGTAAGCAAACAGCAGCTAAAAAATTATTAGAAGTATCTAATAACACTGCAATGCTTACAACATTCAATGAAGTAGATATGGCAAATGTTATGAATTTACGTAAACGTAAAAAAGAACAATTCATCAAAGACCACGATGGAACAAAATTAGGTTTCATGTCATTCTTCACTAAAGCAGCAGTTGCAGCATTGAAAAAATACCCTGCAGTTAATGCTGAAATTGATGGAGACGAAATGGTTACTAAACAATTCTATGATATTGGTATTGCTGTATCTACTGATAATGGATTAATTGTACCGTTCGTACGTGACTGTGATAAGAAAAACTTTGCTGAAATTGAAAGCTCAATCGCAGACTTAGCTGTTAAAGCACGTGATAATAAATTATCACTTGGTGATTTAATGAATGGTTCATTCACAATTACAAATGGTGGTATTTTCGGTTCAATGATGTCTACTCCAATCATTAACGGAAGCCAAGCTGCTATTTTAGGAATGCATTCAATCATCACTCGTCCAATCGCTATCGATAAAGACACTATTGAAAACCGTCCAATGATGTACTTAGCATTAAGCTATGACCACAGAATTATCGACGGCAAAGAAGCAGTTGGATTCTTGAAAACAATTAAAGATCTTATTGAAAATCCAGAAGATTTACTATTAGAATCTTAATCTTAAACTTAATAGATGTTATAAACATTAATGCGACGGCTTTTATAGCTGTCGCATTTTTTTAATTAAAACTGAGTGCAGTCAAAAAGTATTAAACAAAATATTATTACGTAAATGAAGAAAGTTGTTGAAAGAAAGTTTAGCAGTTTAAATACTGAACTTAAATCAAGAAGGGTGTAATGTGATTTCCGATTAGAAAGATACAACATTTCAATTTTTAAAATACAAAAACAGCGACAAAACAATTGTCGCTGTTTTAATATTTTGTCACATAACGTTATAAACGATTAATTCGATGACTGCTAAAATTATAAAAACAACACACAGTACACCATAATGTGATTTTTTTAGTCTAGCATTTTCCTTAATTTTACCTGTGAAAAACATAATACCGGAATATGCAGCAACTAAAACTGTAATCGCAAAGAGTATCATAAAGTTTACCATAATACTCATCTCCTTTATTTAGAGCAATACTCTATGTCTACTTTAATCTATTATATTACTATTATACCTTTAATTCGAAGGTTCTATTCAAATAATCATCTCATCATATAAAAATTAACTCAAATAAGTTATAATGATTAGGAAAACATATAAGAAGGTGTGGGGTATTATGGCAGGATTACGAAGTGTTACGGTTGGTACGCAAAATTTATCAGAAACTATCAATTTATTTCATAATATATTAGGTTTAAATTATGAAGAACAAAGTTCAAAAAATGCAGTTCGTTTTGGAGATGCTGATTTAAGTCCAGGTACACGTATCCATTTTATTGAAGTACCGAATTATACGGCTGAAACAAACCAAGTGCTCAGTATTGGCTTGAGAACACCAACTGATTCTGGTTTAGTAGAATATCAAGAAATTTTAGAATCTCATGACATCGAACATGGTGAGATAATCGAAATGAATAACCATAAACATTTTGAGTTCAAAGATGACAATGGCCAGTTTATTGATATTTACTCTAATGAACATAATAGTGGCGTCCCATTGGGAATGCCGTCAGAAAACAGTGCTGTTAATCCGCTTCATCAAGTACAAGGTTTAGGACCTGTCATTATACAAGTAAATGAATTATTACTAACGACTTCAATTTTATCTCAAGTTTTCGGTCTAGAACATTTTGCTGAATATGCACCTACAACTGATGCCGACTTTAAAGTTCAGGTTTTCCGTTTAGGTGAAGGTGGATTAGGTGGGGAATTACACATCTTTGAAGCTGCAGAAAATATACCACTTCCTGAATATGGAGCAGTTGATCAGATTGAAATCAGTATTGATTCTAAAGAACAATACCGCAAAGCGCTGCAACAATTAGAATCTATTGGTATTCCATACCAAACACTAAAACAAAATGATTCAGAATCACTTAGAATCACAGAAAACAGTGGTTTATCATTTATCTTTACACATGAAAAAGCATAGAATTACCGAAGAAAGGAATGTTTGATATGATGTTACACGAAACATGGAAAGACAAAGAACCTATTAAGAAAGTAGAAGTTATTCACACAGATGCAAAGAAATTTACTGTTTCTGATATGCTGACAGTTGGAAAACAATATGATGTCATCAATGAGACTGAAGAATACTATCAAATCATTGATAATTCAGGAAAAGTCGGCGGTTATTACAAAGATTACTTTAAAGAAGTATAATTTCAAAATAATAATTATATAAAATATAAAGACTAGGGCTTATTTCAGGGCCCCGGTCTATTTTTTAGTATTCATAAAGGAGAATGAATAATGGAACAACACCAATACATTAACTCAGATCAGTCAGTATTCGGCGATGCTTATTCAATGATGCGATTGAATAAAAACATTTTACTAAAAGGCCCTACAGGTTCTGGTAAAACTAAATTAGCTGAAACCTTAAGTGAAAAAGTCAACATTCCAATGCACCAAGTAAACTGTTCTGTAGATTTAGATGCTGAAAGCTTATTAGGGTTTAAGACAATTCAAACTAATGCTGATGGCAATCAAGAAATTGTATTCATCGATGGTCCTGTAATTCAAGCAATGAAAGAAGGCCATATTTTATATATTGATGAAATCAATATGGCGAAACCCGAAACATTACCAATATTAAATGGTGTACTAGACTATCGCCGTAGTTTAACGAATCCGTATACAGGAGAAGTCATCAAAGCAAAACCAGGATTTAATGTCATTGCTGCAATCAACGAAGGTTATGTTGGGACACTTCCAATGAATGAAGCTTTAAAAAACCGTTTTGTCGTTATCCAAGTGGATTATATTGATGGCGAAATTTTAAAACGTGTTATCAAAGAACAAAGCCTATTAGACGATGAACAACTAATTTCCAAAATTATTGCGTTTAATGAAGACTTACGTACAATGTCTAAACAAGGACAAATATCAGAAGAAGCTGCAAGTATTCGTGCACTTATCGACTTAAGTGACTTGTCTACTGTAATGCCGATTGAACGTGCAGTTAAACGTGCAATTATAGATAAATTAGAAGATGAACGCGAACAACAAGCTATAATAAATGCAATCGAATTAAATTTCTAGTGAGGGATGATTATGAGCAATCGATTTATCAAGTTTAATGATGAAATCTTAGATGCTAAAAAAGTAATGATGTTGCAAGACTTAGCTCGATTACTGCTGAAAAATAATCAAACTCATGTAAAAATCCAGAAATTTCCTTACTATGATCCTATCAATAACGAACTCATCGCGAGTGTGTTTTGGACACATCGACCAAGTCAAATTGAGATTACAGGTTTGAAAACAGACGTTCTGCTTGCAACTTACGGATACCAACTCATGGATGAATTTATTGTGAATGAAGTGCTCGATAATACGGAATTCGTACATCAAAGTTTCTTTCAACAAATTTTTAAGTTACTGGAAGATATGCGTGTATTAAATGCAATTAAACGGATACGTCCAAGTATGAAAGAAGCAATTGAGATGAGAAAACACATTCGTCTCAACTATACAGAATCTCAAATTAATGTATATCGTACTAAAACTACCTATACAGATTTAATTTTCTTATATTTGGAAAAATCTTTTTTAACAGAGGATTTTTATGATGTACCATCAATTCGTTCTGATTTAGATCCAATTATTCAAAACATGTATCTGTATTTACCTAATTTCTTTATGAATCATACTTCTGAGGACAATAAATATTTAGCAGAAAGAATTTGCTATCAGCTAGATGAATTACTAGATGAAGATATGTTAAATGAGTATTATCACATCCCTTGTAAAGTTTATAAAGAGTTGCAAGAACAAACTTTTGAAGATTTGAAACGAACAGATGCAAGTAATGTGGATGGAAATGATAGTTCATCTGAAGATAATGACATAGAAACTGCAGAAGCTGAAACAAAAGCTGAGGATTCTAAATCTCAAGGCGGCGCATATTTGGAAATGGAATTACATGAAGGTGAAAATAGTGAAGCTGTAAGCGATAATGATACTGCGCGTGAAGGCGATGCATCAGACGATATGACAGATATGATGACCAAAAAAGGTAAAGGATCTAATGATACGATTGATAATCAAGAAGGCGGCCAAACAGGAGGAAGCCAACCATTTACTTTACGCGGTATAAATGAAAATGTTGAGATTAAATGGAATGTACCTGAAATTTTACCAGAGTATATTACAGAATATCACGAAGTGCACAAAGAAGTACAAATTGAAATTAAGGATTTAACACAAATTATCCAAAAGACTATTGATAGAGAACAAATTGATGCGCGTCATAATTTAACTAAAGGAAGACTGCAACGAGACTTAATTAATTGGTTTATTGACGACCAATATAAAATGTTTTATAAAAAACAAGATTTAAGTCGTTCATTTGATGCCACATTCACTTTACTCATTGATGCATCCGCAAGTATGTTCGATAAAATGGAAGAAACAATTAAAGGTGTTGTACTCTTCCATGAAACATTAAAAGCATTAAATGTTAAACATGAAATATTGGCATTCAATGAAGATGCCTTTAAAGCAGATGATGAAAAACAACCTAATATTATAGACGAAATTATTGATTATGATTATTCAACAATTTCAAAAGATAGTCCGCGTATTATGGCTCTAAAACCACAAGATGATAATCGTGATGGGGTAGCGATACGTGTTGCGAGTGAAAGACTATTGCAACGACCTCATCACCAGCGTTTCTTAATTATCTTTTCAGATGGCGAACCATCTGCTTATAATTATGATCAAGATGGCATTATTGACACATACGAAGCTGTAGAAGAAGCTAGAAAGTATGGCTTAGAAGTCTTTAACGTATTTTTAAGCCAAGAACCTATTACTGAAGATATAGAAACAACAATCCATAATATTTATGGTCAATATTCATTATTTGTAGAAGGTGTAGAAAATCTGCCAAGCCAGTTATCACCACTTCTAAAAAAATTGTTGCTGAAATCTGTATAAATGATACAATATTTAATTGTGATATGATTCTATACACAGATAAGAATGATAAACGAGAATTCTTACAATCATTCATTATCTGTGTTTTACATTTTCTTATAAGTTAATTAGCATACAGCTTTTAATAAAAATGTACAAAATCAAGCGTAGTTAAACATTATCTTGTCCGATTTTTAAATTTTCAGAAAGTTTATATAGATTTCTGAAAACCTGTATGCTAAAATTAAACAATATTATTTAAGACTTTATTGTAATAGAAGGAGCACATAAAAATGAATAAAAACACATGGATTATCGGGTTTACCTTGTTTGCTATTTTCTTTGGTGCCGGAAACCTAATTTTCCCACCTAATTTAGGGTTAGATAGCGGTCATTATTTCTGGCCAGCAATTCTAGCATTTGTTATAACAGGAATCGGATTGCCTTTATTGGGTGTGGTAGTAGGGGCCTTAGACAAAGAAGGATATATCGGATCTTTTAATAAAGTTTCGCCTGTTTTTTCAGTGATTTTCTTAGTAGCGATTTACTTAACAATCGGACCGTTGTTCGCAATCCCGCGTACAGCTTCAACTTCGTTTGAAATGACAATCACACCGATTACACATAGCCATAGTCCTATCGGATTATTTATCTTTACAGTCATCTATTTTGCAGTTGTACTTTACTTATGTTTAAGTCCTGGTAAAATGGTTGATCGTATCGGTTCATTATTAACACCTGTATTATTAATTACTATCGTAGCTATGATTATCAAAGGTTTTGTAGATTTCGGCGGCAATCCGTCAAGTCCAGGATCAGAAGCCTACACTTCAAACTTTGCTGGTTTTGGACAAGGTTTCACAAATGGTTACTTGACGATGGATGCTATCGCAGCGATTGCCTTTTCTATGATTGTAGTAAATGCAGTTAAATCCACTGGTATTACACATGCGAACCAAATTTTCAAACAAACAGCAATGGCTGGTGTTATTGCCGCTGCTGGCTTAATGTTCATCTATATTTCATTAGGATATATCGGAAATCATATGGTAGTTTCAGCTGCAAAATTAAAAGAATTGACTGATGCTGATCAAAACATCGGTACGTATCTTTTAACAACGATTGCAAGCACAGGCTACGGTGAATTCGGTAAGTATTTATTAGGAATCATTGTTGCACTTGCTTGTTTAACTACAGCTTGCGGACTTGTAGTTGCAGTAAGTCAATATTTCCACAGTATTATTCCTAAGATTTCTTACAAAACTTATGTTGTCGTATTTACTTTAATTAGTTTGGTACTTGCAAATATGGGATTGAACCAAGTTATTTCATTATCAGTTCCAGTATTAAGTATTTTATATCCAATTGGTATTACGACAGTGTTATTAATTTTAATGGCACGTTTTGTCCCAATGAAACCTATCGTACAACAATTTACTATCGGGGTTGTAACGATTGTTTCAATCATCAGTGTAGCAGTTGCAAATGGATGGATTCAATTAAGCGTATGGAAAAACTTACCTTTAGTTGAACATAGCCTAGAGTGGTTCCCAATGGCGATTGCAGCTTTAATTATCGGCTATTTAATTAGTCTTGGTTTTAAAAATCAAAAACCAATCGTTTACGAAAAAGAATAATTATATCACTTAAAAAAGCTGGCTTTCTTGACGAAGGCCAGCTTTTATTTATTCATTAACATCAATATAGAGTAATTTCACTTTATCTTTCAGCAGTTTTATATCAACTGGTGTATCAAACATGATTTCGCCATCGATATCAATTTTAGTAGAAGGGCGGGTTTCTAACTTCATTTCATCCGTTGTAATCAATCTGATATTTTCTGTAATATCATTCCATCTCAAACTATCTTTTACTTGGAAAAAGTCCTTTATCAGACTCATATTATGATTTTTAAAAACGAAGATATTCATTTCACCATCACTAGGGGATAAATCTTCTAATGGAATCTTGCTTCCTCCAACATAATTGCCGTTAGCAATTAATATCATTGATGTTTCACCAGAGTATTCCTCATTATTCGCTTTTATCGTATACTGATAAATTTTTGGGTTGGCGATTACTTTCAGTGTAGTAAAAACATAGCTGAATTTCCCTAAAATCCTTTTTTTATTTGCATCTACATTTTCTGAGTTTTGAACCATCATTCCAATTCCTGCAAAATTCAGTGCATAAGTATCGTTTACTTTTAATACATCAAATGACTTAATTTTGGAATTTAATAATTCATTGGCTGCTGCAGCTGTTCTAGGAGAGAGGTTAAGTGTTTTAGTGAAATCATTAAAAGTGCCGCCAGGTATTATTCCAATCGGTATTTCTAAATTATTACGTGCTACACCGTTTACTAATTCATTTACCGTGCCATCTCCACCTAATACAAAGAATACATCATAACTGACTCCATTTTGATTCTGTGTTAAATCGTCACAAAATTTAGCGATATCTCCTCCTTCTTCACTTAATTTTAAAGTTAAATCATCACACATTTGAGTTAGACTTTCAGTAACTTGACCTAAAGATTTATATAAATTACCTTGTCCTGCCGCTTGATGATAAAACAAAATACCTCTATGAAAATGTTGATTCATATCGTCGTGCTCCTTTATCTTCCGTTCTGTTATAAATACCCAGTGTGTTTATGTACAAACAGAATTATGATTATCTCTATAAAAAAACGATCATCCTTAATTATAGGGATAATCGTAATTATGATTGCTTATTGAATTCTATTATCTTTCATTGTTAGCAAACGTTCTTTCATGTCACTTTCAAGGTGTTGCAATTCTTTTTCTGCTTGTTGACGTTTTTCACGGCCTTCAGCTTGAATTTGCAATGTTTGCTCAACTGTTTCGATGATATTCTCATGTGTTGATTTTAACGTTTCAATATCAACAATACCACGTTCATTTTCTACTGCTGTATCCACCGCATTTTGTTTTAAAAGTCCAGAATTAGCTGTAAGCAAGTCATTAGTTGTATCTGTGACCGCACGTTGTGCTGACATTGCTTGTCTTTGTCTCATTAATGTTAAAGCAATTGCCATTTGGTTTTTCCATAACGGAATACTTGTTAGTATCGAACTTTGAATTTTTTCAGCTAAAGTTTGGTTCACATTTTGAATCATGCGAATTTGCGGGGCAGTCTGTAAAGAAATTTGGCGAGATAACTGCAAATCATAAATGCGTTTATCTAATCTATCTGCAAATTGCTCTAAGTCTGCCACTTCCTGAATATCCATTTGATTTCCAGATTCATAGGCTTTTTGTCGTTTTTCTGGCAATTCTTTTTCTAAAATAGCTTGTTTCTTTTCTTGTGCAGCAGCAATATATAAATTCAACTCATCAAAGTAATCTTTATTTTGATCATACAATCCATTCAATAATTGAATATCTCTATTTAAAGCATCTTTGTGATTCGTTAATTCTATAGAAATACGGTCTACTTGTGAACCGACAGATTGCATTCTTGAAAAAATTTCATTAGCTGATGCTTTAGCACGTTTAAAGATTTTTTTAATGAAGGAGTCTTTGCCTTCTTTGAAATCATCTGGTTGAACTTCTTTTAATTTAAGCATTAATTGATTTAAAGTATCACCAATAGGGCCAGTGTCTTTAGATTTAACTTCACTCAACATCTTATGAGAGAATTGAGACATACTTGACTGTGCATTAGAACCGAATTTCATCAATGAATCATAATTCAACGGCTCGATCTGATTCGCTAAATCATGGATTTTCTGTTGTTGTTCTGGTGTAAATTCCTTATTAGCTTCTACTAAAGTTCGATCTGTACCGATGTCGTTTTCTAGCTGCGGATGATTCGGTATATCTTTCTCATTTGACATTTAGGTTTCTCCTTTCGTAATTATTTACGATTTTGTTCTATTCTATTCATTTCCATTTCAACATCTAGACGATTGTAATCGTCTTCGTTCAATCTTTTTAAATCAGCAACCAGTGTACGTTTTACTTCATCTAAAGTAATGCGTGTTTGTTCTAACTTTTGCTTTTCTTCTTTTGATTTTCCAGGCATTCTTGAAAGTCGAGTGTAACTTTCAATCAAGTTCAGCGCATTATCTAAATGAGAATAAAAAAAGCTATCTACAATAAAAAATTTTTGCGGCTGCTGTTTCACTGTAAAGTATATAGTTCGTGCTAAACGATGAATTTCATTTACCTGTTTAAAATCTTTAATTGAACGAACATTTATGAAAGAACGCAGTAATTTACGAATTTTCATTTGTGCATTTCCTAATTGATGACGTACAAATCTAAAATCTCTGCGCGTTAAACCGATTTCTTTTAAATATTGTTTAGATGTTAGTAATTGAGTCGGTACATATAGCGCAAAAAATGCTGCTATGCCAATACCGAAATCATATATAAATGATATATCGAATGCATATAAACTTGTGACCCAAGCGACAATTGCAGCTGGAACACCTAAAAGTGTTCCATAAATTCGAGAAATGTAATATCTCAATTTACATCTTCCTTTTTAAATAGTTCTAAATCTTTTTAAAGATGGATCTGTCTCTAGTTGTTCTATTTTATAATCAGTTACTTTTGAAGCAGGAGAAGCTCCTTCAATGACAGCTTGAGTGAATTGTTCTAAATCATTATCTTCACCTTGTGCAAATATTTCTACATATTGCTCAACATTTTGTACTGTTCCTACAATGTTATATTTTTGTGCAAGACGTTCAGTGAAATATCTAAATCCAACACCCTGAACTTGTCCAAACACTTGAATTTTTCTACGTTGCATAAGATCACCTCTTTTTTATATTATACGAAGTTTTAAGGGAAAATCCTAATATTTACTACAACACTATAACTTTCATTGTTCAGTTCACATTGCTTGAAAATATTTTTGCGAAAGTTAAAATTAAGTAGAAAAGTTTTTTGACTGGAAGGGGATTTAGTCATGTGGACAGTAAATAAAATCAGAGCGGATTATGAAGGTTGGTGGCTATTTGATGATTGGAGAGATTTAATCACAGAACAATATCAATTTTCTTCTTATGAAGATATGTTAGAAAAATATAAACAATTAATTTGCTGGTCCAAATTAAAGTATGACAATTTTGTAAAAGGAAAATATAACATTTACGCTTTTTACAATAATTGTGATATGAGATTTTGTGTAGATTGCGATGAAGACATGCAAATATTTTATAGTTTCATCGTTTTATGTAACGAAGAAGTTTATTACGACCTACCAATTATTGACTAATTAATTTTTACCATTTGTATTGCATTGGTAAGGCGAATAGACTATAATTGGTCTTAAGCAATAGTATTATTCCATATTGCAAAGAATATTTAGCTCAAACATATATAGAAACATACTGATAGCATTACTTTTGCATTTTCAGCAAGGGTGGTATCGTACGATTTATAAATTGTTGAGTCAATGACAGTTAATTATCCACCTGTAGCTCATACATAATACAGTCGAGAAGTGATTTTTAACAAAGAAAGATCTGCACAATACTTGCGATAAACAGAATCTGAATTTTTAAGTATTTTTTGTAATATGCGAATAACGCATATTGAATTTTAGTCTTGGAGGTTTCACAAATTATGAAACAAGGTACAGTTAAATGGTTCAACGCTGAAAAAGGATTCGGTTTTATCGAAGTTGAAGGAGAAAACGACGTATTCGTACACTTCTCAGCAATTAACCAAGAAGGTTACAAATCATTAGAAGAAGGTCAAGCAGTAGAATTTGAAGTAGTTGAAGGCGACCGCGGTCCTCAAGCTGCAAACGTTGTTAAACTATAATTAATAGATTACTTTTATTGATTATTTCTTAAAACACTTTACTCAGTGTAAAGTGTTTTTTTATTTTTATCTTTTTTATATTGTTGATACCATCAATAAATAAAAAACTGAGATAGCAGTGTTAAAACCTGCTATCTCAGTTTAACTATTCATTATTTAGTATCATTTATGATTAATTGACGTAATGATTGACGTTTTATAACTTCTCTTGCTTTTCCATCTTTGATAAAGAATACTGATGGTTTCTGCATTTGATTATAATTTGATGCCATAGAATAATGATATGCGCCTGTAGATAAAATAGCCAAGTAATCCCCACGGTGAACTGATTCAGGTAGTTTTACATCACGAGCAATAATATCACCTGATTCACATAACTTACCAGAGATTGTTACTGTATCATTTGCAGGCTCCTCACGATTTACAAGCAACGCATCGTACTTAGCTCCATATAATGCAGTACGGATATGATCGCTCATTCCTCCATCAATTGATACATACTTATTGACGCCAGGTATTTCTTTAATTGTACCTACTTCATAAAGAGTAACACCTGCTTCTCCTACAATAGAACGGCCTGGTTCAATACCAATTGTTGGAAGAGGGTAGTCATTGTTTTTAGCAACATCTTTTAAGGCATATGTAATTTCCTTTATACCTGTTTCAATTGGGAAACTTACATCTCCTTCAACATAGTGAATACCAAAGCCTCCGCCAATATTTAACAAATCAACTTCTAAATTTAAACCTTTCAACCATTGAATCACAATATTAGAAGTTTCAATCATTGCATCTGTACCCTCAATTTGTGAACCAATATGGAAGTGAATACCTTTTAAATTTAAACGTTTGCTCGAATTAATATTTTGAATGGCTTTATCTGCAAGACCATGTTTAATAGAAAGACCGAATTTACTATCTTCTTGACCAGTTTGGATAAACTCATGAGTATGTGCTTCAACGCCTGGATTAACACGTAAAACAACATCTACAACATCAGAAGCATATTTATTAATTAATTCAATTTCTTCTAATGAATCAATAACAAAGTATCCAATTTTATTTTCTAAGGCATATTGAATTTCATGCTTTGTTTTATTATTCCCATGAAAATGAATATGAGATGAATCGTAACCTGCTTCTAAAGCTGTATAAAGCTCTCCTTCAGAAACAACATCTAAATCTAGTCCTTCTTCTTGTACTAATTTCACCATTTGAATACATGTAAATGCTTTTGACGCATAAGAAATATTATAATCAATACCACTTTTGTCAAATGCTTCTTTATAGCGTCGCATTTGATTGCGGATTTGATCTTCATCATAAACAATAGTAGGCGTTCCAAAACTTTGAGCAATCATTTTTAAACTTGTACCGCCCATAGTCAGTTCGCCATTTTTATATTCTACAACCATTTTATCGTATCTCCTTTATCAAAGAATCATGGTTTAGCGCACTTAGCTGCTCTGAATTCGCGCCGACCCCTTTGAACGTATATTCATCTATACGCATATCTTCATTATATAGTATGACTTCATCTTCTGCAGTAACAGAATCATCTACTGCTACAAACATATGACTCATCATCAACGCTTTAATAGGGTAGCGTTTACCATTGATAGTCGCTTCATGTTTTGCACGTGTTCGTAATACACCATCTCCATATCCAACATCAACTACAGCAAGTTTGGTATGGTTTTGTTCAACCTCATAAGCAAAACTATATCCGCAATATTCACCTTTTTGAACATCTCTCACTTGTATAACATTTCCTTTAACAGTAAGTGATTGTTGAATTTGTTTTTCTGATAATTTGCTGTATGGACGAGAACCATATAAAGCAATACCTACACGTCCATGTGTATGCTCAGGTAAAAGTTGTTGATTTTCACGATAAAAAGCAGCGCTGTTTTGTGCATGAATCAACTCAAATTTATATCCTTCTTCTAAAAGTGAATGAACAATATTCAACCATGCTTCTTTTTCAATCTCATATTCAGGTACATCGAATTCATCAGCATAACCAAAATGTGTCCAAATACCTGAGATTATCATTTTTTTATCACTTTTGTTTTGTTCATGATCTTTGAGTACTTCTTTAAATTCATCTAAACTTCTTAACCCTGAACGATGTAAAAGATTCTCAAATTCTAAATGAACATGAACACCTTCTAAATCTTCCTTATGTTCATAATAATAAGCCAAAGAGGGGAGAGTCATATGAATTTCATTTTCTCGTACTGTCTCAAAATCATACACCGCATTCATTAGAAAAATTGTTGCTTCTGGTGCTATTTTTCTAATTCTGACCGCTTCTTTCAACGAAGTTGTGCTAAACGTATTGATACCGGCTTCTTGGAATGCTTTTACAGAAAACTCCAATCCATAATTATAAGCATTGTTTTTTACAACCGCCATTAAATTTTGATTTGCTTTTACTTGTTTTGCATTATCAATAAATTTCTTTCTATCAACTGACCAAACTGCTGTCATGTTTAACCCTCCTGACCATACTGGAACAATAAATTCTCATAATAATCTGCTATATGAATAAGTTGGCTTTCATCAAAATTGAGTTTTGGTGTATGTAAACCATGTACCCAATCTTTTTCTTCATTTCGAATGCCTACAAACGCAAAATAACTTGGCGCAATTTGACTATAGAAACTGAAGTCTTCACCAAATAAATATGGTTTATCCAATTCCACAACTTTGAAATCCGCTTCATGTAATGCATTTACAACTTGATCATGTAATTTCGGATCATTATAAGTAGGAGGGTAACCTTCTTCAAATTTCACTTCACAATTAACACCAAACAATAATTGTACACTTTGAGCGATTTTAGTCATTTGATCTTTTACAACTTGTAAATCTTCAGTATCATAAGTGCGAATTGTACCTTCTAAATAGCCATGACTAGGTACAGTATTAATTGCTTCTCCAGCTTCAAATCGTCCTATATGCACAATATTATGCTGCAAGCCATTAAGGTGATATTGCTGAATCGTACTTACTTGATTCAATACATGTTGTAAACCTTCACCGCAAGAAAGACCTTGTTCTTTATTAGCTACGTGACTAGATTGACCTTCAAGGAAGAATCTATATTCAGTAGCACTTGCAGTGATTTCCTCATTGAGTATGGTAACTGTGCCTTCATCATTAAAAGGCATCACATGAATTCCGAAAACTGCCTCAATTGGAAATTGGTCAAATGCCCCAGCTTTTATAAGATGATTCGCACCACCGCCAGTTTCTTCGGCAGGTTGGAAAATAAAAACAACATTATGAGGCAGCTCGCCTTTATCAGCCAATAACTTACAGCGCTTAACAAACAAAAGCAGGGCAGTTGTATGACCATCATGACCACAAGCATGCATGACATTATCTTTACTGCTTTTAAATTCAATTTCATTTTCTTCATGTATAGGTAAAGCATCGATATCAGCTCTATAAGCAATCGTATGCTCACTATTTCCTTCTAAATAGGCAATCGCACCTGTCTCTAACGGACGATTATAAGAAACTCCTAATGTTTCCAAAAAATCTACAATATGTGCTGTGGTTTCAAACTCTTGAAAGCTTAATTCGGGATTTTGATGTAAATGACGACGATGTTCAACTACAAATTCTAATTCACTTTGAGTCATAATATCCTTCCTTTATTCACTAAGATATGTATAAAAGGCGTATGTGCTGCTCTAAACAACGCACACGATACGCCTTTTTAATTACTCATAAAATTGTATTAAGTGTGATGAATCACTTAGTCATTCAACTTACGTAATGCTGAAACAATTTCACGTTTAGAGTCTTCAACTTCAGAAGTTTGTTTAATTACTTTCGCAGGTGTTCCTGCAACTACAGCACCCGCAGGTACATCTTGAGTTACAATTGCGCCTGCTGCAACAATTGCGCCTTCACCAACTCTGACACCTTCAAGAATAACTGCATTAGCACCGATTAAAACATTGTCTTCAATGACAACAGGGGAAGCACTTGGTGGTTCGATTACACCAGCTAAAACTGCACCTGCACCTACATGAACATTTTTACCAGTAGTAGCACGACCGCCTAATGTAGCATTCATATCAATCATTGTGCCTTCTCCAACGACAGCACCGATATTGATAGTTGCACCCATCATCACGACAGCACCGTCTTCAATTACAGCATGTTCTCTAATAAATGCACCTGGTTCGATACGTGCATTAGTATTACGTAAGTCTTTTAAAGGAATCGCTGAGTTACGACGATCCATCTCAATTTCTACTTCTTCAATATAATTTTTATTATCATTATAGAAATCTTCCCAATCAGAAGCTTCACAGAAAATAACTTTTGAATTTTCACTTCCGAAAACTTTGAAACTGTCAGGGAAAGTAACTTGTCCTAATACACCATTTACATACACTTTAAGTGGTGTTGATTTCTTTGCATCACTAATATATTGAATAATTTCCTCTGCTGAAAAATCTTTAACCATTTAAATTCCATCTCCTCTGTTTTTAATTATTAATGTTATCAAATGTATAATACCCTTTAGGTTTTGTAACCAATCGTTCTGCAGCTTTTAAAGCACCATTAGCAAAAATATCTTTGGATTGCGCACGATGTGTCAGCTCAATCGTTTCATCAACACCTGCAAATAAAACATCATGTTCACCTACAATAGTGCCGCCGCGAATTGCACTGATTCCAATGTCATCTGGTTGTCTTTTTTCATTTTTTTCATGTCTATCATATACAGGATTCACATTATCCTTTAATTCTTTAATTACATCATACAATTTAACAAGGGTGCCGCTTGGTGCATCTACCTTCTTATTATGATGTGCTTCAATTAATTCAATATCATAGCCTTCTAACAGTGGAACTGCTACTTCTAATAATTTTGTCAAAACATGAATACCATAACTCATATTAGCACTGAAGAAAACAGGCATTTTTTGACTTAATTCTTCAAGTTTTTCAGTGATTTTTTCTTTTTCTCCTGTAGTTGCAACTACAAGCGGCAACTCAAAATCTTCATCAAGAAGGGGCAATAATAATTCTGGGTTTGAAAAATCAATTGCTACATCTGCTCCTTCAGCATCACTGATATGTTCAAAAGTTGGATAAGGATAGTTATTATTTTTATCGGGTACAATAATACCTGTAATCTCATGTCCTTGTTCTTCAGCGAGACGTGCGACACGTTGATTCATTGCACCATATCCTATTAACAAAATCTTCATTATAATTCACCTGCTTTATATTTTGCATATGCTTCTTCTAATTGTTTACGATCAGATGATTCTAATGTGACTAATGGCAAGCGGACTTCGTAATTTCCAAACCCTTCAACAGCAGTAAGTGCTTTAATAGGGATTGGGTTTACATCTACTGATAATGCATTCAATAATCTGCTGATTGGTTCAAAGTCTTTATCAATTGCTTCGCCACGTTTTGATTTTTCATATAGCGCTTGGAAATCTCCAGGAATTGCATTCGCTACAACTGAAATTACACCGTTTCCGCCTTCAGCAAAATAGCGGACAACATTGTCATCATTACCGCTGTATAATGAGAAATCTGATAAATCCAGACGTTCTTTCAATTTATTATGGTAATCAAAATCATTTGTTGCATCTTTGATTGCTACGATAAATGGATTTTTAGCTAATTCAACCATTGTATCTACATCAATTGTCATATTAGTACGAGAAGGTACGTTATATAGAACAACAGGTAAACCAACTGCATCAGCAATTGTAGTGAAATGTGCAACCAAACCGCGTTGGCTCGTTTTATTATAATACGGTGTAATAAGCATGATTGCATCCGCACCGATTTCTTTTGCTCGTAATGAAGCTTCTAATGATTTTTTAGTAGCGTTTGTACCTGTGCCTGCAATAACAGGAACACGTCCATCAACTTGTTTTACAACAGCTTTTAAAACTTCATCTTTTTCTTCATCAGATAATGTAGGATTTTCAGCAGTTGTACCATTTACAACAATTGATTGAATATTATTATTTAATAAGTAATCAACATGTTTTTCAAGTGCCTCGTAATCAATTTCATTATTAGTGAATGGGGTAGTTAAAGCTACTCCAACGCCTTCAAATAAACGACTCATAATTAAGAAACTCCTTTCAATGATAAAACTTGTTCTAAAATTTGAACGGTATTCAAAGCAGCACCTTTTAATAGGTTGTCTGAAGTTACCCAAATATGGAATGTGTTATCTAATGAATCATCTTTACGGATACGTCCAACAAACACTTCATCTTTACCTGTTGAATTAATCGCTAAAGGATATTCATTATTTTCAGGATTGTCCACAAGAACGACACGGTCGTCTTTTTCAAATAAATCTTGAATTTCTTTAACAGTAGCAGGTTTATCTAAAGTTACATCCATTTCAACGCTGTGACTATCTTGAACTGGAACACGTACACATGTAGCAGTCACTTTTAGTTCAGGTAAGTTTAAAATTTTACGTGTTTCATCAATCATTTTTTGTTCTTCTTTTGTATATCCATTTTCTAAGAAAACATCAATATGAGGAAGGACATTATTATAAATTGGGTGAGGGTAAGCTTTAGGTGCTTCACCTTTTTCACCATTTAATAAATCTTCTCTACCTGCTACACCAGAACCAGATACAGCTTGATAAGTCGTATAAGCTACACGTTTTAAACCAAATGTATCTTCTAATGGTTTTAATGGAACTACTGATTGAATTGTTGAACAGTTAGGGTTAGCGATAATACCACGTGTAAATTTTGGTTCATTCACTTCAGGAACAACTAGATCAATATCATCATGCATTCTCCATTGGCTGGAATTATCAATTACAATTGCGCCTGCTTCTTCAAAAATAGGGGAGAAGTGTTCACTTGTTCCACCGCCAGCACTCATTAATACATAATCAAAATGTTCACTTGCTGCTTCATCAGTCAATTCTTGAACTGAGTATGTTTTTCCTTGGAATTCAACTTTGGTACCTGCAGATCTCGGTGATGAAAATAATACAAGCTCATCAAATGGAATATTTTTACGATCTACTGTTTCCAACATTTTTCTTCCTACTAAACCTGTCGCGCCTACAATTGCTAATTTTGTCATTTTAATTTCACTCCATTTTATTATTTAAAGGTGGAAAAGATTCCCATCCTCTGTACTTTCTTAGTTGCTAAAGAACGGATAAATTTAAATATCAAAAATTTGATACAATTTTTCAACAGCACGTTCGCCATTTTTAGCATCAATAACATAAGAAATACTGATTTCTGATGTCGTTGTTTGATAAAACGGAACGCCTGCATTAATCAAACTTATAAATGCCTTTGAAGCTACGCCGGACATATCTCTCATTCCTGAACCGATTAGAGATATTTTTGCGTATTCATCATTCAATTTATAATCTAAAGCTTTGTAACTTTCTGACAATTTTTCTAAAATACCTTTAATTTGTGTTAAGTCAGTATCTTTAATAGAGAAAGAAAGTTGCAAACCATCTAGATTGACGATTTGAGAAATCATATCAACATTTACTTGTCCTTCTTCTAATTCTGTGAATAATTCGGTCAATAATTGATTATCTGAAAGAGGATAACTAATTGTGACATGCATCATATGTGTATCTAATGCAACGCCGGTTACTGCTTTCTTCTCTAAAATTTCTGTTTGTGACATAATCCATGTTCCTTTCACATTTGATAATGTTCTCCCTAAATATAATGGGATGTTATAGTTATTTGCTAACTCTACACTTCGTGTTTCTAACACTCCTGCACCTAACGCACTCATTTCCATCATTTCTTCATAAGAAACAACACTGAGTCGTTTTGCATCTTTATATATACGTGGATCTGTAGCATAAACACCATCCACATCGGTATATATTTCACAAGGTGTATTGTTGGCAGCTGCTAAAGCAACAGCAGTTGTATCGGATCCTCCGCGTCCTAATGTTGTAATTTCAAACTCATCATTAATACCTTGGAATCCTGCTACTACTAAAACGTCATTTTTCTCAAAAGCTTTATCAAATGTTTCAGGGTTGATTTCAGCAATTCTGCTTTTTAAATGATGTCCTACTGTTTTAATGCCGGCTTGATGACCTGTCATTGCTTTCGCATTTACTCCGATGTCGTTTAAAATCATCGACAGATAAGAAACTGTTTGCTGCTCGCCAGTTGTAAGTAATAAAGCAAGTTCTTGTTGTTTTGGCTCTGCAGTTAATGCAGCTACATTTTCCATGAGTTGGTCAGTTGTTTTCCCCATAGCACTGACAACTACAATTAATTGTTCATCATTCTCTATTCTATTTTTCAGCATTTCAGCAATATTTCTAATTTTCGTAAAATCACTGACCGACGAACCGCCGAACTTTAAAACACTTCTCTTCATTTCTTAAATGTCCTCCTCGAAAATAGGGGAGAATCACATATATAAAAAAGCAAGTTCGGAATGCGAACTTGCTCATAGTTTTATATACAAGTGATGCACTCCATTATTTGGTAATAATGACAGACTTTTAGCTCTTAACCTGAAAGTCCAATAACCATAACTCGCCTTTATGATTACTTCGGCATCTCACCCTTTCTTTGCCGACTGTAAGCAGACAGTTAAAACGACAAATACTTATGATTGATGCGCCTCATCAAAATAGTTATTCAATTAGTATGTCTCACATTATACATAGTTCAATATAAGATGTAAACCAGAAATATAAGATTTTTAGAAATTTACTGAAAAAAACCTCAATTCTGAATCCTATTTACTAAATATGTGTAAATACTACAAAAAGTAGGGCGTATATACAAATCGCATTCATCATTACCTTGCTAAAAACATTATAACCTAAATTAATTTATTAAAACATAGAAAAAAGGTTGGAATTCTATCCCAACCTTTTTAATAAGAATTTATTAGTTTAAAACACCAGTTTCTTTAAGGTATTCTTCATAACTGATTTCTTTAGAAACAGCACCTTTTGGATTAAGATCAATCACACGATTTGCAATTGTATTTATAAATTCAAAGTCGTGAGATGTGAAAATAATTGAACCTTTAAATGATTTCAATCCATCATTCACTGCTGTAATACTTTCTAAGTCCAAGTGGTTAGTAGGTTCATCCATCAAAAGTACATTAGCACTTGATAACATCATTTTACTCAACATACAACGTACTTTTTCGCCCCCTGATAAAACACTTGCTTTCTTCTTAACTTCTTCGCCGCTGAATAGCATACGACCTAAGAAACCGCGTAAGAATGTTTCTGTTTGCTCATCTTCAGGAGCATATTGACGCAACCAATCGACTAACGTCATATCTACGCCATCAAAATAAGCTGAGTTGTCTTTAGGAAAGTATGTTTGTGAAGTCGTTACACCCCATTTAACAGTTCCTTCATCCGGCTCCATTTCACCAGCTAAAATTTTCAATAGTGTTGTTTTAGCAATTTCACTATCACCAACTAAAACAGCTTTATCATTAGGATCCATAGTAAATGAAATGTTATCAAGTACTTTTTCACCATCAATTGTTTTAGATACATTCTCAACGAATAATAAATCATTACCAATTTCACGTTCAGGTGTAAATTTAACAAATGGATAACGGCGTGAAGAAGGTTGAATGTCATCTAATTCAATTTTCTCTAATTGTTTCTTACGGCTTGTTGCTTGTTTAGATTTAGATGCGTTAGCAGAGAAACGTGCAACGAACTCTTGCAATTCTTTAATCTTTTCTTCTTTTTTCTTATTTTGTTCTTGCGCCATTTTTTGAGCTAATTGACTTGATTGATACCAGAAATCATAATTTCCAACATAAACTTGAATTTTACCAAAGTCTAAGTCAGCAATATGTGTACATACATTATTTAAAAAGTGACGGTCATGAGATACTACAATAACTGTGTTTTCAAAATTGATTAAGAAATCTTCTAACCAGCTGATTGCAGGAATATCTAAACCGTTGGTAGGCTCATCCAATAATAAAACATCTGGGTCGCCGAATAAACTTTGCGCTAACAACACTTTGATTTTTTGATTGTTTTCAAGTTCAGACATTTTCTTATCATGCAATTCAGCAGGAATACCTAAACCAGAAAGTAGGGTAGCAGCATCGGCTTCAGCGTTCCAACCGTTCATTTCTGCAAATTCACCTTCAAGCTCAGCAGCTCGAATACCATCCTCATCACTGAAATCTGGTTTCATATAAATTTCATCTTTTTCTTTCATCACTTCAAATAAACGTTCATGACCTTTGATAACAACATCTAGAACACGTTCGTCTTCATAAGCAAAGTGATCTTGTTTTAAAATTGCTAATCTTTCATTTTTCCCCATAGAAACATGACCAGTTTGTGAATCTAACTCGCCTGAAAGTATTTTTAAAAATGTAGATTTACCAGCACCATTAGCACCGATTAAACCATAGCAATTACCTTCTGTAAATTTGATATTTACATCTTCAAATAATTTGCGATCACCGAATCGCAAGCTCACATCAGTAACTTGTAACATGAATTTCCTCCATTAATTGATATTTCTAACGCATGAATTATACCACACATCAGCAATTCTTTCGATGAACGAAGTTTTTGACGTGTTTCTTCATTAAAAAATGGTAAAAAGCAACTCTATGAGTGCTATATGGGCTGTAACTGTAATTCCAACTCACTATCATGTTATAATATTTCTAATACTGTAAGACAAAGGAGTTTATATGGCTATAAGAGATAATGACATTATTGGATCAATAGAATTCCTCAAAGTTGTAGGGTTAAATGGTTCCACTTATGAATTAGAAGGCCCGAATGGCGAAAAAGTGAAGTTAAACCAATCTGAAGTTGACGATGACGATCAATTAGAAATAGGTGAAGAATATAGTTTCTTCATTTATCCAAACCGATCAGGCGAACTTTTCGCAACACAAAACATGCCTGATATTACTACAAGCAAATATGATTATGTAAAAGTATTAAAAACAGACAGAGACGGTGCTAAAGTAGATGCTGGATTACCAAGAGAAGTTTTAATTCCTTGGGAAGATTTACCGAAAGTAAAATCTTTATGGCCGCAAAATGGTGATTATGTCTTAGCAACATTACGTATTGATAGTGAAAAGCAAATGTTTGCACGTTTAGCCACTGAAACAATCGTCAGCCAAATGTTCACTCCAGTACACAATGATGAATTACAAAATAAAATAATTGAATCAAGACCATATCGTGTATTAAAAGTGGGCAGTTTTCTCTTATCTAAAGATGGATACAAAATCTTTGTTCACGAATCAGAACGTAAGGCAGAACCTAGATTAGGAGAACTTGTAGAAGTACGTATCATCGGTCACAATGAAAAGGGTGAATTAAATGGTTCATTCTTACCTTTAGCTCATGAACGTCTTGATGAGGACGGACAAGTTGTTTTTGATTTACTTGTAGAATATGATGGTGAATTACCATTTTGGGATAAATCAAGTCCTGAAGCCATCAAAGAAGTATTTAATATGAGTAAAGGATCATTCAAACGTGCTATCGGCCATCTTTATAAAAAGAAAATCATTGATATCGAGACTGGTAAGATACGTTTAACTAAAAAAGGGGAAGCAATGGCTGCTTCTGAAAATGAATAATTGAATACAATAATTGTTTAACTAGGGTGTTTAGCCCTAGTTTTTTTATTTTCATTTGTAACATAGCTGTAAAAAATACCGCAAAATCAAGTTTTATCCTACTAAATATCACCAATTTTTCTTACTTCTTCATTTTTTTCTAAAATCTTTCAAAAATATATTCGCTAAATTTCCATTGAGTAATTGTGAACTTAATATTAAAGCAATATTAAAACGTTGTTATATCAATGTTTAAAACGCAATTGTTAACATTGTAAAGTTTGTAAATTATTCATCCTCTTTCATTAATCATTTATTTACAATTCCTCTATTTTCAATTAACAATACGCATGTAATATATGGGTTGAAAGTAATTACATACAGCTTGAGCAAACAAAAATCACAAAGCTCAAATGTTTATTTTTAGGAGGATTTCTTACAATGAAAAAGTGGCAAGTATTAGGAACTACAGTAATTGGTGCTTCATTATTATTAGGTGCATGCGGCAGCGGCGGTAACGGCGGAGGAGACAGCAAGGAAAGTGACGCTAAAGGAGAAGTTAAAGGTGACGGTTCTTCAACTGTAGGACCAATTGTCGAAGTTTTAAATGAGAAATTTAATAAAAAATATCCAAACATTACAGTTTCATCTGCAACATCAGGTACTGGTGGCGGATTCGAAAAATTCATCGCTGGTGAATCGGACTTCTCAAATGCATCACGTCCTATCAAACCTGAAGAGAAAAAGAAATTGGATGATAAAAAAGTTAAATTCAGCGACTTCAAAATCGCTCAAGATGGTGTAACAATCGCAGTTAACAAAGACAATGATTTCGTTAAAGAATTAACAATTGATGATTTGAAAAAAATCTACTCTGGACAAGCTAAAACTTGGAAAGATGTTAACCCTAAATACCCAGCAAAACAAATCAAAGCATTCTCACCTGACCAATCTCATGGTACTTACGACTTCTTTGAAGAAGAAGTAATGAACAAAGAAGATATCAAAGCTGAGAAAAATGCAGATACTAACGTAATCGTTCAATCTGTTACTAACAATAAAGAAGGTATTGGTTACTTCGGTTATAACTTCTACGAACAAAATAAAGACAAGTTGAAAGAAGTTAAAATCAAAGGTAAAGACGGTAAAGCAATTGCACCGACTAAGAAAACAATCCAAGACTCTTCATACGCTTTAAGTCGTCCGTTATTCATCTACACTAACGACAAAAAATTAAAAGATAACAAAGCATTCGGTACATTCATGAAATTCGTACTTGAAGACAAAGGTAAATCAGCAGAAAAAGCTGGATATGTAGCACTTCCTAAAAAAGACTATGATGACCAACTTAAAAAGTTAAAAGATTTAACTAAATAATCACAGCAACTCTCAAGTTGAACATCACTTTGCAGTTAGAGGTTTAAACCTCACTCACATATGTACTTATTTCATTGAAAAACAACTCTATATAAACTTATTAATTTTTCCAAGGGAAGGAAGAAGGGAATTATGAAATCTCAAGGATCTATCAGAGAGATGATCGCAAATAACCAGAAGAAGAAAAAAGGGATAAGCGACAAGTTAGTACCTATTATTTTAGCAATTATCGCTATCATTTCTATCTTAACTACAATTGGTATTCTGGTTACACTCTTAACTGAAACTATTACATTCTTTACTCGTGTTTCACTGACTCAGTTCTTATTCACTAAAGAATGGAATCCATTCTCATCAACACCGAAATACGGAATTTGGGCATTAATTTTAGGCACATTAAAAGTCACATTTATCGCAACAATTTTTGCAGTACCTGTTGGTTTGGGCGCAGCAATTTATTTGAGCGAGTATGCTTCAAAACGTATGCGCAGTATCATTAAACCAATCTTAGAAATCTTAGCAGGTATTCCAACTATCGTATTCGGTTTCTTTGCACTAACATTTGTAACACCAATGTTGCGCCACCTTTTCCCAGATTTAGGAAGTTTCAACTCTATCAGTCCAGGATTAGTTGTCGGAGTAATGATTATTCCTTTGATTACAAGTATGAGTGAAGATGCTATGGCATCAGTCCCAAATAAAATCAGAGAAGGTGCACTAGGTTTAGGTGCCACAAAATTCGAAGTGTCATTAAAAGTAGTATTACCTGCAGCAATTTCAGGTATCGTTGCTTCAATTGTACTTGCAATTTCAAGAGCTATTGGTGAAACAATGATCGTATCATTAGCAGCAGGTAGTACACCAGATTCATCATTCAGCTTAACTGGTTCAATTCAAACAATGACTGGTTACATTGTTCAAGTTGCAACTGGTGATGCAACGTTCGGTTCAGATATTTATTACAGTATTTATGCAGTAGGGTTCACACTCTTCCTCTTTACACTTGTAATGAATTTAATTTCACAATGGATTTCAAAACGTTTCAGAGAGGAGTATTAAGATGGCGACTACAGCATCATCAAATCCAAAAGAAACACATGCACTTGTGGATCAAAATAAAGTCGAAAAAAATATTTCTAGCAGAATCACAAAAAACAAAGTTCTTAAATGGGTATTCTTCAGTTGTACATTAATTGGATTACTCGTGTTAGCAACGCTATTAGGAGATACATTAATTAAAGGTATCCCGTATTTAAAACCATCGTTCTTTACAAACTTCTCATCTTCAATGCCGCAAATGGCTGGTATTAAAGGTGCATTAGTCGGAACTTTATGGTTGATGATTACAATTATTCCTATCTCGATTATTTTAGGTGTAGGTACAGCAATTTATTTAGAAGAATATGCTCATGACAATGCATTTACAAGTTTCATCAAAATCAGTATTTCAAATTTAGCTGGTGTTCCATCTGTTGTATTCGGACTTTTAGGTCTTACAATTTTCGTACGTGGTATGGGTATAGAATCTTTATCACTCGGAAAATCAGTATTAGCAGCAGCTTTAACAATGTCGTTACTTATCTTACCGGTTATCATCGTATCAAGCCAAGAAGCTATTCGCGCAGTACCTAAATCAGTACGCGAAGCATCATATGGTCTTGGCGGAAATAAATGGCAAACGATTTATAAAATTGTATTACCTGCAGCTCTACCTGGTATTATGACCGGTTTCATCCTTTCATTATCACGTGCTTTAGGTGAAACAGCACCATTAATTTTAATTGGTATACCAACAATTTTACTTCGTTTACCAAGCAGTATATTCGATCAATTCCAAGCAATGCCGATTCAAATTTACAACTGGGCGAAAATGCCTCAAGAAGCTTTCCAACATGTTGCATCAGCAGGTATCATCGTACTATTGATTTTGTTACTAGCAATGAATGGACTAGCAATTTTCTTAAGAAATAAATTCAGCAAAAAATATTAATCACGTCAATATAAGACTCACGATTACTTTTTCATAAAGGAGTTTTAACAATGGAAACAGTTAAAAATAAAAAAGGACAAGAATCAAACGATCAACCAATCAAAGTTGAAAGACAAACTGAAAAAACACCTCAAGAAAGAAAACAAGAGGATGCAAAAAAGGATGTCGTTTATTCTACTCAAAACTTAGATTTATGGTACGGGGAAAACCATGCATTAAAAAATATCAATTTAGACATTTTAGAAAATAATGTAACAGCGATTATCGGACCATCAGGTTGTGGTAAATCAACTTACATCAAAACTTTAAACAGAATGGTTGAATTAGTGCCATCTGTTAAAACAGCAGGTAAAATCTTATATCGCGGCAATGATATTTTCAGCTCAAAACAATCCGTTGAAAAATTACGTACAAACGTAGGTATGGTTTTCCAACAACCAAACCCATTCCCTAAGTCAATTTATGATAATATCACTTATGGTCCTAAAATCCATGGTATTAAAGATAAAAAAGTCTTAGACCAAATCGTTGAAAAATCACTGCGCGGCGCTGTAATTTGGGATGAGTTGAAAGACAGATTAAATGAAAATGCTTATGGCTTATCTGGTGGTCAGCAACAACGTGTTTGTATCGCAAGATGCTTAGCAATTGAACCAGATGTAATCTTGATGGATGAACCAACATCAGCACTTGACCCGATTTCAACATTAAAAGTTGAGGAATTAGTTCAAGAATTAAAAGAACAATATTCAATCATCATGGTAACTCATAACATGCAACAGGCAGCTCGTGTATCAGACAAAACAGCATTCTTCTTAAATGGTTACGTAAATGAATATGACGACACTGATAAGCTCTTCTCTAATCCTTCAGATAAACAAACTGAAGACTACATTTCAGGACGTTTCGGTTAATGACAGTTATACGCCAACATTATGAAGAGCAATTAAAAGACTTAATCAAAGATTTGCGTAACCTCGGGTTCAAAGTGTATTACAGTATTGAATGTGCAGTAGCTTCACTTAGTAAAGAGGATCGCAACTATGCGCGTCAAGTCATTAAACGTGATTTAGATATTAACCAATTAGAAGATGAAATCAATGAAAAAGTAATTATGCTGATTACGAAACAACAACCTATTGCGACTGACTTAAGAATGATGATTGCAGCTTTAAAAATTGCTTCTGAATTTGAACGGATTGGAGACAATGCAGCAAGCATTGCAAAAATTCGTAAACGAGTTAAAATCACAGACCACTATATTCTGACTCGTTTAAAAACAATGGGCGATTTAGCATTATTGATGTTGAAAGATCTCGATACTGCTTTCAAAAATAAAGACGTTACATTAATTTTAGAAATTATCGAAAGAGATAAAGATATTGATGATTTATACAAAGATATCGTTAATACAACTTATCTGATTGACAACGATCCTTTTGTAGCTGGGCAAGCACATTTAGCGGCCAGACATTTAGAAAGAATCGGCGATCACATTGCGAATATCGCTGAAAATATCTATTACTACATTACAGGAGAAACATACGAATCCTACATTTAAACAGAAAACCGGGATATCACCTTTTATGGCGATATCCCGGTTTTCTGTTTATTTTAGTTATTTATTTTCTTTCTCAATTTCTTTAGTAAGTACTTCCAATTCATCAACTAAAGAGCCAATGTAAGAAATTGTTTCTCTTAATGGTGCATCTGTTGTAATATCTATACCTGCAGTTTTTGCTAAGTCAACAGGGGACATACTGCCGCCAGCTTTTAAGGTATTCAACCAATCTTCAACAGCGGGTTTGCCTTCATTTTTAATACGTTGAGACATTACTGTACCAATTGTTAATCCAGCTGAATACGTATAAGAATACAAGCCCATGTAGTAATGCGGTTGGCGCATCCAAGTTAATTCAGCACCATCTGAAATTTCAACAGCATCACCAAAGAAATCTTGATAAACTTTTCTTGTGATTTCATTCAATGTAGAAGCTGTTAATGATTCTCCTTGATCAACCAAGCGATATACTTCACGTTGATAGGTTGCTTCTAATAAGTGTGTAACCATATTATGATAATAAGTACGTGAAATAATCGAACCGATAACCCAACGCTTAAACTTAGAATCATCACTTGTTTCAAATAAATAATTAGACATCAACATTTCATTCATTGTTGAAGGTGCCTCAACAAAATACATTGATGCTTCAGATTCTAGGAAGTTTTGATGACTTTGTGCAAGATTGAAATGACCAGCATGTCCTAATTCGTGTGCAAGAACAAACGTTTCATTCATTTTTCCTGTCCAAGAAATAAAGACATAACTGTGTGATGCAAATGGACTTGCACAATAAGCACCTGTTTCTTTACCTTTATTCTGAGCAAAATCAATCCATCGATCTTCGTATGCATCTTGTACCATTTGTAAATAGTCATCACCAAGTACTTTTAATGCATTAAAAATATACTGCTTAGAATCTTCAACAGAGATTTCTGGTTCATAAGATGGATCAATCGAAACTTTCAAGTCTTCAAACTTCATTTTTTCAAGACCATGAACTTCCTTCAATAAAGTAGCATAGCGCTGCATAATAGGAGCTAATTCACTCATGATAACATCGATTTGACGATCATACATTTCACGCGTTACTTCTTGTTCTTCCAATAAATAATCAATAACAGAATCATAACCTCTTAAATCCGCTTCAATTTTTTCTTGTTGTACATGTGCATTATATATCGCAGCTGTTGTATTTTGATATTTACGCAATGCATCGCTGAAAAAGCGGAAACTTTTACGTCTGAACTCAGTATTCGGATTATCTTCATATTCATTTTCAAATGTCGCATAATCTAAAGGATATTGTTGTTCATCTACTTCAAATGCTTCAAAATGAATATCCAACATCTTAGTAATACCATACATATCATACGCAGCACTGAACGTTGGAGAAAGTGCTGCTAACGTTTTTTCCACCTCATATGAAAGTTGATGCGGTTTACGCTTTTTCAATTTTTTCAAATAATGCGGATAAGGTGTTTCTGCAATTAACTGATCAAGCTGATCATCAGATAAAGCTAATATTTCAGATTCAACAAAAGCAAGTCTGCTTGCAATCTTTCCATAAGACGTACTTAATTTCGCACTTAATTTTTGTCCAGCTTCATCAGTAGTATCAACACTATAGCGCATCTCTGCAAAATTGCCGAGACGATCAATTTGAATAAGAATTTCACTTAATTCAGGTAAAGCTGCTTTTACATTTTCAACAGTATTAAGTTGTCCAGAGTACTTATCTTTAAATTGCTCTGTAGTTTTTAATACATCATCTAAAGTTTGATAAAATGCTTCATCTGATTCAAATAAATCAGACAAATCCCATTTTTCTTGCTCAGGAATATCTTTTCTTAATGGTAATCCTTGACTCATTTTGCATTCCTCCTGCAATTTAGAATTAAATATAATTAAAGTATACAACAAGCAAACTATGAAAGCATCTCACGCCATTTGCTATATGGTTTTGATTTAATATAGATTAAGGTACAATGAAAAGAAAGAAAATCATTAATTCTCATAATAATGAGAGGAGAAACAATATGACGATATTTGATATGCCTAATTTCTTGTGGATTACAGTAGCTCTAGTACTTATACTTACTGCATTTGGCGGATTAGCACTAGGGAAGTGGGTTGCCCCCGCAATTGCGACATTTATCATATTAGGGGTACTGGCATTCTTTATCCCTAACTTTGTAAAAATTACGTATCAACCATTACTGGGATATGCTGCATTTATGGCAATCATCAGCTTGATTGAAAGCTTTCTAATCTGGTATTTCACAAGAAACTGGAGACGAAAACGATTAGAAAAACGTTTGGCTAAAGCAGAACGTAAAGCGGATGAGCGACATGAGCGTTTACACCGTCACAATCGAAAATAAGACATTAGAAATAGTAGGGGAAAACAACACCTTACTATTTTTTATTTGCAAAGTGTAAGTATACTCTCAACAAATTATAATTTATTGTTTTCTTTCAAAAAATATTGATTAGTATTATAATATTAAAGCATAGTGTTATGAAGATAAGAAAGGATGATTCAATTGAAAAAAATCATTTGCTCCACGGCAGCAAGGGCTTTAATTCTTGCCGGCTGCAGTAATAGTGGGGGAAATCATAATCAAGCCAACAATCTGAACATAGAACTTCCATTAAAAACAAATACATTAGCACCTTATGATACAGATGTACCCGTTTCTATCGGAGCAGCTGAAACACTTTTTAAAACCTCATCTGATGGAAAAATAAAACCATATCTCGTCAAATCCTATGAGCAACCTTCTGACGATACTTTAAAACTCACACTCAAAAATAATATCAAATTCCAAAATGGACATAAATTAACAGGTCAAGCTGTAAAAGATAGTTTAGAAAAAGGTTTAAAAGAGAGCGATTTGCTGAAAGCAACCTTACCAATTCAATCTATTCAATCTTCAGGACAAGAAGTAACTATTAAAACAAAAGGGGCTTTCCCGGAATTAGTATCAGAATTAGCAAGTCCTTTTACTGCAATATATGATACAAAAGCTAAATCAGATATGAAAAAGACACCTGTAGGGACGGGACCTTATGCTATTAAAGATTTTAAACGTTCGCAAAAAATCGATTTAAGTCAAAACAAAGACTACTGGCAAGGCAAACCAAAATTAGAACATCTGGCAGTTACATTTAATGAAGATGGCAGTTCGCGTACAGACCATGTTCTATCCGGAAAAACAGATATTACAACAAATGTACCTGTTGATAAAATTAAATCAGTTAAATCATCTAAAAATGCTGAATTAAAAGCAACATCCGGATTCAGAACTTCATTACTTCTTTATAATCATACAAGTCCAAAAATGACTAAAGAAGTGAGAGAAGCGCTAGATAATGTAATTAATCGTGAACAAATCACTTCTAAAATTGCTGATAATTACGCAAAACCAGCTACGGGTCCATTCAATACAAAATTAGACTTTATTCAAGACAAAAAGGTACATAAACAAAACTTGAAAGAAGCAAAATCTTTAATGGAAAAAGCGGGCTATTCTAAAAAACATCCGCTTACTATAAATGTCTCTTCATATTCTGGCCGACCTGAGTTAACAAAAATTGCGCAAGTTATTCAATCAGATGCCAAAAAAGCAAATATCAATATTAAAATACAAAACGTTGATGATATCGAAGGATTCTTGAAAAATAAAAAAGACTGGGAGGCTTCAATGTATAGCTTTGGTACCATTCCGCGCGGGAGATACAGGCTACTTCTTCAATATGGCTTATAAAAAAGATGGTGCTGTTAACAAAGGAGATTATCATAATAAGAAGGTAGATCAACTTATTAATGAATTGAACCACACTATTGATAAAAATAAACGTCACGCGCTTACAAATGAAATTTTAGAAGTATCTAAGAAAGATATACCGAATAGTTACATTACGTACAACGATCAAATTGATGCCATCAATAAAGATGTTAAAAACTTCAAAGTTACACCTGAAGGCATTTACTTGATTGATTACAAGGTAGATAAAGAAAAATGATAATTAAACAAATACTTTCTAGATTAGGGCAAATGATCATTGTATTATTTGTCCTTTCTACCATTACTTTTATCCTGATGAAACTTTCACCTGGAGATCCCGTGAATAAACTACTTCATATCGATGTTGCTAATGTTTCTCAAGATAAAATCGATGCCGTCAGGGATAAATTAGGATTGAATCAACCTGTATTGATTCAATGGTGGGAATGGTTTACACGTATTCTGCATTTAGATTTTGGTACAAGTATTCAAACAGGAGAACCTGTTATGTCTGAATTGCTTTACTTTACACCGCCAACTTTAATCATCGCAGGGTTTACGTTAATACTTACATTATTAATTTCTGTTAGTTTAGGCACAATAGCTGCTGTTTATTATCACACTTGGTTAGATCGTCTGATTAGAATACTAACGTCAGCTTTTGTAAGTATCCCTTCATTTTTCTTAGGTATTATTTTAATCTATCTCTTTTCTCAAAAAATGCAGTTGCTGCCTTCTTCAGGCATTGATTCAGCTGCTGGTTATATTATGCCTGTCATTGCTTTAAGTATTGGATTATGTGCATATCATGTCCGCTTAATGCGTTCAACTTTGATTGATTTATATCAAAGTAAAGAAGTTGCTGCTTCTAGAGCACGAGGCATGTCAGAGCGTTATATCCTTTTTGCAGATATTTTCAAGCCCGCTTTAATACCTGTTATATCTATATTAGGAATGTCAGTGGGTGGATTAATCGGCAGTACTGTCGTCATTGAAAATTTATTTGATATACCTGGTATCTGTTATTTCTTAGTAGAAAGCATCCGTTCTAGAGATTATCCTGTTGTACAAGGTGCCGTTTTGATGATCGGCTGCTTTGTTGTTGTTTCTAATGCAATCGCTGATATTATAGTGCTCTTTTTAGATCCAAAACAACGTTATACTCATCTGAAAAAGAAAGCACGATTACGTAATTCTCGTAAAGGGCAGGTGAAGCAACGATGAAATTCAAGTGGAAAAACTTTATTTTCTATTTATTTATCATTTATATACTGCTCTTAATCATTTTGCAATTCACTACATCTACCGACAAAGCGCTCACTGTTCATTTAGGTGATACATTGCAAAATCCGAGTCTTCACCATTGGTTAGGTACAGATGATTACGGAAGGGATTTATATGCGCGTATTATCGTAGGCGCACGATATACTTTAGCCATTGCCATTATGACACTCTTGATGATTGTGATCATTGGTGTGCCATTAGGACTTATTGCAGGGTATAAAAAAGGTATCATTGATACAATTATTATGCGTGTCATTGATATCGGTCTTGGTATTCCAGAGTTTGTACTGATGATTGCCTTCGCCAGTTTCTTCAAACCAAGTATTTGGAATTTAGTGATTGCAATCACCATACTTAATTGGATGACTTATACAAGAGTAACGCGTGCTATTGTAAATACTGAAATGAGTAAACATTACATTCAACTCGCACGTTTATTTCACACTCCAACACGTGTTATTATTTTCAAACATCTTTTACCGCAAGTCATTCCATCATTAATCGTGTTAATGATTGTAGATGTCGGTAAAATTATATTATATATTTCGTCTCTATCTTTCTTAGGATTAGGCGCACAACCGCCATCTCCAGAATGGGGTGCGATGCTTTCAGCAGGCAGAGATTTCCTTACACAACACCCGATTATGCTCACTGCGCCTGCCTTCATGATTGCATTAACAATATTATTATTCAATTTAGCCGGTGATGCATTACGTGACAGATTATCTGAAAAGAGGGATTTATATGACTGAATATCTCTTGCAGTTGCATAATTTAAACATTACAGATAGAGATGGAGAGTTTCTTATCAAAGGTTTAAATATAGATATCCTAAAAAATAAAGTCAATGTATTGATTGGTGAAAGTGGATCAGGCAAAAGTTTAACTGTTGGTGCACTCGTACAGCAATATCCAACCGATTTGACTGTGTCGTTCGACAGTTATTTATACCAAGGACAGCCGGTACAAAATGTAAGGCATTTACTAGGCAGCAAAATCGGCTATATTTCTCAAAATTATGCTAGCAGCTTTAACGATCACACTAAATTAAAAAAACAATTAATAGCGATATATCGTACACATCGTGATACATCCAAAGAAGAAGCACTCAAACAAATCAAAAGGGCGCTCGGATGGGTCAATTTAGACAGTGAAGAAATATTAGGAAAATACCGTTTTATGTTGTCAGGAGGACAATTAGAAAGAGTGTATATCGCAAGTGTTTTAATGTTAGAGCCTGAATTAGTGATTGCAGATGAACCTGTAGCTGCTTTGGATGTGATTAATGGCAATCGTATTATGGAACTGTTACAACATATCGCTAAAGAACACAACACAACGCTGCTTCTTATTACACATAACCTTTCACATGTCTTAAAATATGCTGATAACATTCACGTTATTAATGATGGTAAAATCATAGAACATGGGTCTTTAGATTACTTTAATAGCGCATCAATAAATCCATATACCAAAAAATTGTTTAACGCCCGCAGTCAATTGATCAGAAAGGAAGATAATGATGCTTAAACTTAAAAATGTAGCATTTTCTTATCCTGACCAAGAAGTATTAACGCATATTAACCTCACTGTACCGGCGGGGGAGTTAATCGGGGTTATAGGGGAGAGTGGTTCTGGAAAAAGTACGCTGATGGATTTAATTTTAGGCGAATTACAACCTGATCAAGGTGTGATTGAAAGCTCTACTAATCGGATTCTGCCTATTTTCCAACAAGCAACTCAAAGTTTTAATCCTAGACAACAGCTAAGAACAGCCATTGAAGAACCATTGAAATACTACGCAAATGCTGAAAATGCTTTTGATCAAATTGTATTACCGCTTATGAAAAAGTTGAATTTAGATACATTATTACTAAACAGATATCCAGATCAAATCAGCGGCGGCCAGTTACAGCGTTTTAATGTGTTGAGAACAGTAATGTTGCAACCAGACATCTTGATTTGTGATGAAATAACAGCGAGTTTAGATGTAAATGCTGAACGTAAATTAATCGATATACTAAAAGACATTCATAAAGAACAGCAATCTACGATGATTATCATTTCGCATGATATTGCAGTACTTAATCAAATTGTTGATCGTATGATTGTGTTAAATAATGGTACAATTGTGGATGATTTCAAAACAAAAGATATATTTAGTGCAGAACGTGATGATTATACCAAAGCCTTAATAGATGTTTATCAAGAATAATACTGCAAACACACCGGATATATGAGAATCTGGTGTGTTTTTAATAGTGTATTTTAGATTATGTAAACTAAATGAAGTTTTAAGACACATACACTTATAGCATCTATATCATTAACTGAGTTATTCATATAACTTTATATACGTACCTTATACATGTCGTTTTATAACTGATTTACATATATCGTTATATACCATTATAGTTGCGATTCCATATCGATATAGTCGAAACGTAAACCTCATGGCTATGTAATTACAAACACATGAGTAACAAGAAATAGAGTTCGCTAATATGTAGTTAAATAAAAGCTGAACAACAATACAAAATAAGACATACACATATAAATAGGGATATGCAAAGCACTCTCTCTCGTTCTATATATAACTTCCTATAATATATATTATGTAAACTAAAATAAGGAAAAGAAAAATAATTGCTCCATATCTCTATCTTTCTGTTGTTTTTACTAATACAATCTATCTTTCTGTTGTTTTTACTAATACAATCTATATTTCATTTTTAGCGCTGATTTTTATGTTGATACTTATGATTTAACTTCAACACGCACAGTTACTTACAAATTAAGTTCTCGAAGCTTCTTTTAAAATTTCATCAACAGCTCAGCTTGTTTTCATTAATAACTTGTTAGATCTATGGCTTTAAATGAAGTTCCATAACATACTTACTGAAATTCATTTTTGTGTCTCATCATGCAATTCTAATTGTAACCGTCAACGTACAAATATCCATCTCAAGTATTTCTCAATGCAACTCAGGCGTTCTCTCAGCATCCTAAATCATACCAAAATTTTGATACATAACTGTTTACATTGTATTTATACTGTATCTATATATCTATAACAATGAATTGCTGTGATTTGATTTAATACATCAATCAATATGTTATATGGACTCAGATACCAATATTACACACAATTGAACGTTTTATTGTCAAAAGCTTGTTTTGAAGGCCCGGTTTTCTAATTGCAATAGATGCAATACCGTCAATATTGCTGCAATATAGTTGAACACACGCAATAATCAATGTTACTAAATCCTAAACCACAGTTTGAAAAGAAAAAAATTATATCTACTATAGTTTACATAACATAGATATAGTTATATTTATTCCTTTATTAAATGTTGTTATTTGCAACTTTTAATTTGCACTTTAAAGCAATGTTATGTTTTTATTTATGATCAACAGCAAGACTCAGTACTGCTAGTTTGAACATATTTATCATCATTCTATAGTTTAGCTTTCTATCAAATCTATCAACAAAAAGTATTCTTTATTCACTAAAAAGACACATTTTTCACGTTTTTTTACTTTATTTTTACATACTAATTCATTTAAAGGGTATTCCTTGAATATAAACTTTTATAAAGAGGTGTTTATATTTATGTCAACAAAAAACATAAGATGGTCAAGTATCATTATTGGGATCTTATTTGTTATTGTAGCTATTTTAGCTGTTAGTTTCCCAATTCAAAACATTGTTGCGATTACTTGGCTTATTGGTATTTTCTTTATTGCTAATGGTATTATGGAAATCTTTTTCAGAAGATTAACAAAAGCATTTGTTGGAATATCAGGTGGTTGGACAATTCTATTAGGTATTCTTAACGTTATTTTCGGTCTCTTACTTATCATTTTCCCAAGTGCTGGATCAACATTTATCGTTTATGTATTTGCATTCTGGTTTATTTTCAGTTCTGTACTCGGTATTTTTGTAGTTACACCTGAAGAACGCACAAGCAAATGGTACCATTTCTTCTCAGTATTAATTAACATTATTGGTGTTATCGCTGGTATCATTTTATTATTCAATCCATTATTAGGTGCTTTAGCGGTTTCATTCTTCGTAGGTGTAATGTTCTTACTTATCGGTATAAACTATATCTTTGATGCATTTGCACATTAATCTTAATAATAGAGAAAAGATGCTTTCAGGGGTAAATCTCCCTTAAAAGCATCTTTTTTTCATTCTCTCTTCCCTACTTTGATTCGCAGGTATTGCAATGTTGTATGATTACTTTCATCCGACATTGCTTTATCTTCTTTAATTTCAGAAGTTTGAGTTACTTTTTAATTTTCTTTCTCACTTTGTCTAATGTTGTGAAAATCCAATATTTCACTTTTTGGATTGGTTTATAGAAATCCCCAATCAACTCTTCTATTTGTACATTAAATCCTCGTTTAAATCGATAAACACCATAGTCTTCACTGTTTTCAGTGAAATCACCTGATAAGCCATAAAAGTTATAGCGCTCATAACCATGTTCGAAACAATAGTTAATCATATACCAATGCATCATATAAGGACCCATATATTGATTATATTTTTCAGAAGAACCCCCTGAGAAATAGTTAACTTCATATGCATTGGTAAAGTAAACACCTGCTGCTAAATCAAGTATAGCACCATCAGTTTGGCGTAATTCGCTTGCTTTAAGCATTTCTTTTTGGTCATGATCAATTTGTTTATCAAGTTCAGCTATTTTCTTCAATTGTTTATCTGATTTATTTTCTTTTGACATCATTTGGTCGCGTCGGCTTTCTTTGTCATTAAGCCCTTCTTGCAATGTTTTGATGTATTCGTCTAAATCAATATAAGCTAAAGGTACTAAAACTTTATCTCCGTAATGTTCAATAAAGTTTTTGAAATAGTCATCTGTTTTTGATACAAATCCTGCACGTTCTTCTGTTTCACGATACAATTTGAAGAAACGATCTAACTCGTCTGGACCAAGGAATTTCACTTTAATTCCATGATTAATGGCTTTATTGATATTACGTTTACGTTGGCTATCAAATTTCTTTTTAATAGATGCAGGTGTTTGATCTTTTAAGTCCAATACACCCATCCAACGTACTTGGCTTGATGTATCATACTGTGTTGTAAAACCATGGTGTTGATAACCATGCGCTTTAAATAAGTTTACAATCGCATCATTTTGTTGTCGGCTTGGGAAAGGATTAACATCTTTGTCATAGATTTGATAAATCCAATACGGATCCATCTTCACATATAGGCATTGGTGTTGGCGCAAGTATTTTTCTAACTCACGCAAATAAAATTCTACTAAACCTAAATCACTATAATCCATGACTGGTCCACGATTTGAATAATAAACATAACTTCCCATAGTCGGAATTTTAGAGAATAAACTTGCTGCGATTACTTGGTTGTCATCATCCTTAATCCCTAATAACACCACTTCAAAACCGTCAGCTTCACGCGTCCCTATGTTCTCTTTAGTTTGGAAATAGTGGCTTTCGAGTGATGGATTTTGAACAAAATTGTCGTATTCTTTAACTGTCAACTCTGTAAATTTCATTGATTTATTTCCCTTCTACCTTATGTTTATCTATCTTTGATTTTTTTCAAAGTCGTATAGAGTTTATACATTGGTTTATTGATAGGCGCAATAAAGTCTCCAACATACTCAATCACATCTGCGTTAAAACCTTTTTTGAATTTAACTACACCAGCATCTTCAGCATCTTCTGTGAAGTGTCCGCTGATTCCATAGAAGTTATAACGATCAATACCATGTTGAATTGCATAATTGATCATTTCCCATTGTACAGCGTAACTGCCTGCAAAATGACGGAACTCATTGGCTGTACCGCCAGCATAATATACAACTTCAAATGGATTAATAATAAAGAATCCTGCAGAAATCGGTAGCTCATTACCGTGTTTTTGCTGCAATTCTCTAGCTTCTTCAACTTTTTGATGATGTGCTTCTAATTGTTTTTCTAGATTTTCTTTCTTTTTCGCTGCTTTTTGATTATCTGGATTTTTATTAAGATCTTTAACGGCTTTGTTAATTTCTTTCTCTAAATTATTTTGCTCAGTTCCCAATTCTTTCAAGTATTCATCGAAGTCAATGTATGCCATCGGTACAAGCACACGATCTTTATAATGTTTTAGTCTGTGGTAATAAAAAGCATCTTCACGGTCATCAAAGTCTTTAGCTTCTGCCGTATCTTCCATGAAGCCGCGGAAAATATCCATATCTTCTTCGCCTAAGAAGCGGATTTTAACACCATTACGTTTTACTTTTTTCGTATTACGTTTACGCAGACTATCCATACCCTTCAATACATCTTGCGGTGATTTATCTTTTAAGTCTAATACTGAGTGGAAACGAATTTGAATAATCGGGTCAAATCCTGTAGTAAAACCTTGATGATGATAGCCTAATTCTTCCATTTTATCAAAGATCCAATCATTGCCTGCATTACCAGTAATTTCACCGTCATGATTGCGGTATTGGTATGGCAAATATGGATCGACACGCATATATAATGCATTGTATTGCTTAACATAAGCTTTTAATTCTCTAAAGAAATAGTGAACAAGTTCTTTGTTTTCATAATCGATTACAGGTCCTCTATTTGAATAGAAATATTTAAAGAATTTCATCACTGGTACAGCTGTGAGTAAGCAAGCTGCAATAACATTGTCATCGTTATCTTTCACACCTACAAGATGTGTTTCAGTTCCTTCAGCAACTTTCAACTCATAATTGCCAACCATTTGTGTAAAATGACTGTATGGCATTTGATCTGTAAATGCTCCGAATTCAGCTGTAGTTAAATTGGTAAACTTCATATTTTAATAACTCCTAATTCGTATTCTCTATTTTATTTATCATTTGCAACTATTAAATTCAATCTTAACCATTATACAATACCCGTATAAAAAACTAAAATTGAAACCATTCAAAGTAAGGAATGAATTTTTATGTATTAGGTGCAATACTACAACATTAATTTTTCGTCATTGTTAGTGTCAGATTAATATTTCATATTTTCCCTGTTCTTCTATCATAACATGCAGCTAGGGTATGTTGCTTATGATAACACCTAAAAAAGAGGCTGGAATATCACTTTTCCAACCTCTTGTTTTATATATATTATGAGTTTGCTGCTGCTTTTGTTTCATCCAATGCACGACGAATACTTTGCAAGTATTGTCTGATTGACGTTTCGCTATCATTGGCAAAACGTTTTACAATTTCACTACCGATGACGATGCCATCTGTAAATTCAGATAGTGTCGATACTTGTTCTGGATTTCTGATTCCGAATCCAGCTACGACAGGAACATCTGCATTTTTTTGAATGTACTCAATTTTACTTTGCAGTTCTGGGTGGAACTGGCCATTTTCTCCAGTTGTTGCATTCATTGTAACTGTGTAAATGAAACCATCAGCATGTTGTGCAATCTTTTGAATACGGTCATCAGAAGCGGTCATTGCAATCAATGAAATGATTTTGACACTGCTGTCTTTAAAACGTTCTTTCAACTGCTCTCCTAATTCAAATGGTAAATCAGGAATAATTAAACCATACACGCCAGCTGCTTCACAATCTTTGATGAATTGTTCTTCACCATAGTGCAAGATAATATTGTAATATGTCATTAATACATATTTTGTATCCTTCAATTCATCTTTATGTGCTTTCAACTCTTGTAAAATTTTGCGTGCATTCATACCTTCTTCAATCGCTTTATTGCCTGCTTCCATAATCGTTGGTCCGTCAGCAACTGGATCAGAGAATGGCAAACCAATTTCTACAATGTCTGCACCTTCATCACTTAGTACTTTTAAATTAGAAATAAAATCTTTATTGCCCATGATATAAGGAATGAATAATTTACTCATTATCAGCACCTCTTTCTTTCATATATTTTCTGATAGTATCCATATCTTTATCTCCGCGTCCAGAAACTGTTACAACAATAATTTCATCTTTATCCATTGTTGGTGCTAATTTTTCTACATAACTTAACGCATGCGCACTTTCAATAGCTGGAATAATACCTTCTGCTTTAGTGAAGCGTACTAATGCTTCCATCGCTTCATCATCTGAAGCACTTGGATATTCAGCACGACCGATATCACTATAATAGCTGTGTTCAGGTCCGATACCAGGGTAATCTAATCCTGCAGAAATAGAATGTGCAAGACCAATTTGTCCTTCTTCGTTTTGTAAAAGATACATTTTAGTACCATGCAATACACCTACAGAACCTTTACCGATTGCAAGTGCATGCTTGTCTGTATCTTCACCGTCACCTGCTGCTTCCACGCCATATAATTTCACACTTTCATCTTCAACAAATGGATAGAATGTACCGATTGAATTAGAACCGCCGCCTACACATGCTACCACTGCATCCGGCAAACGCCCTTCTTTTTCTTGTAATTGTTCTTTAATTTCACTGCCGATGACACTTTGGAAATCACGCACCATAGTTGGGAATGGATCTGGTCCCAGTGCTGATCCTAATAAATAGTGAGTGTCTTCAACATGACTGACCCAATATTGCAGTGCCTTGTTTACAGCATCTGATAATGTACCTTGACCATCAGTGACTGAAACTACTTTTGCGCCTAATAATTCCATTCTGAAAACATTCAATGCTTGGCGTTGAATATCTTCTTCTCCCATAAATACAACAAGCTCCATATCAAATAATGCAGCTACTGTTGCACTTGCAACACCATGTTGTCCTGCGCCTGTTTCAGCAACTAATTTCTTTTTGCCCATTCGTTTAGCAAGCAACGCTTGGCCTAATGCATTGTTGATTTTGTGTGCACCTGTGTGGTTCAAGTCTTCACGTTTCAAATAAATTTTTGCACCGCCAAGTTGTTTTGTATATGAATCAGCATAAGTAAGCGGAGTAGCACGTCCTACATAGTCTTTTAAGTAACCTGCTAATTCTTCTTGGAATGCTGGATCATCTTTAGCTTCTTCATATGCTTGTCTTAATTCTTGAATAGCTGGCATTAATGTTTCTGGAACATAACGTCCACCGTATTCTCCGAAAAATCCTAGTTCATCTACTTCTGTTTGAATGGGTTGTTTTGTGTCTTTAGTCATATTTGTTTCTCTCCTTTTATATACTCTGAGATTTCTTTCATTTTCATTGGGTCTTTAGATCCATTTGTTTCGATTCCGCTTGCAATGTCATAACCTGCAGCATTTAAATGCAATGCTTCAAACTGTTGGATTTTCTCCTTTGTCATTCCGCCTGCGACTAAATATGGAACATCTTGGATTTCTTCTAAAACTTGCCAATCAAATGATTGTCCCGTACCGCCGTAGTGAATAGAGGGCGTATCAATAATAAATAAATCTGCTTCTTCTTTATATTGCTGTATACGCTTAGACAATGTATCATCAGCAGGCAATGCTTTGATGATTTTGACATCAGGATATTTGTTTTTGCACCATCGCAGCATCTCCCTATCTTCATCTCCATGAAACTGGATAGCATTAATATTTGTCCTGCTTAGCAACTGATTTATAATATCGTCAGTTGGATTTACGACAACTGCCACTCTATAAATAGTATCTGGAACTAAATTACTAAGTATCTCGATTTCATCGATAGATTGATGCCGTTTACTTTTAGGATAATGAATAAATCCAATGGCATCGATATGTTGTTCAACTGCATATTTAATATCATCTTGTGTTTGAAAGCCGCAATATTTTAAGAACATCGTGTCACTCCTTTGTTAATTGCAAGCTTGGTAGAAATTCAGAAAGATTATCGCATTTCATCAGCGATTCTCCGACTAATATACCGTCAATTCCTGAACCTACAATTTTTTCGACATCTTCTTTATTATGAATACCGCTTTCTGAAATATAGTAGAATCCTTTGCGTTTATTTTCCAAAATTTCATTAGTGTGTTCGACGTTTGTTACAAATCGTGTTAGGTCACGGTTGTTAACACCGATAATTTCAGGATGTAAATCATATGCACGGCGCAGTTCTTGTTTACTGTGCACTTCTACTAATACATCTAATCCTAAAGATTTAGCGTATTGATATAATTCATGCATTTGATCATCAGTTAAAATGTTAACGATAAGCAATATGACTGAAGCACCTGCTTTATATGCAACGTCAATTTGAATGGGTTCAATCATGAAATCTTTACATAGTACTGGTAAATCTGTTTCTTTTGTAAGTTTATTCAATCTCTCATAACTTCCGCCAAAGTAATACTCGTCTGTCAGTACTGAAATGGCTTGAGCACCATACTCTTCATATTCTTTAACTTGCTTTGTTAAGTCGCGATTAGGCAATACAGGTACTGAAGGACTTTTAGATTTAATCTCTGCAATCACTGATAAGCGATCTCTTTCTGCTAATCGTGTGCTTAATTTTTTCTTATATCTTACATCTGTATATGGCAAACTTCTTAATAAGTCATCATAATAGCCATCTTCAAGTAATTCTTTTTTATATGCGACAATATCATCCAATATGGTCATACACTTGGCCTCCTGTTTTCTTGTATTGTTCAAATGCTTTTCCATCGTCTATAAGTTGTTGTGCAAGTTGCACCCCTTCTTTGATAGAATCTGCTTTTTCAGATACATATAAAGCAATACCCGCATTCAAAACAACAACATCACGTTTACTTGAATGATCTTTGCCTGTCAGTATGTCTAATGTGATTTCTAAATTTTCAGCAGGTGTACCGCCTCTAAGTGTTCCGTTTGCTGCTGGTTTTAAACCGACGTCTTCTGCGTTTAAATAGTATGATGTTACACCTGTTTCTTGATTTACTTCATAAATGAGATTATCTCCTGATAATGTTGCTTCATCCATGCCGTTAGCTCCGTGTAATACAATCGCACGTTTACGTTTCAAATCATAGAGTGTCTCTGCCATTGCTTTAACGAAATCCGGGTTAAAGACACCAACTACCTGATAATCTAATTTGTATGGATGAATCATGGGTCCTAAAATATTAAAAATAGTTGGTCCATCCATCATTTTTCGAATTGGTTGAATGTGTTTCATTACAGGATAAGTATCAGTTGCATTTAAGAATGCTAAACCTGTCTCATTCATTCTACCTTCTACATCTGGAACATGCGTTGCTGCAATTCCCATTTTGTTGAGTAAATCACTGCTGCCTGAAGCGGAAGTGATACTTTTATTACCATGTTTAAGTACGTTCACATTTGCTGCTGCAACTACGAAAGAAACTGTTGTAGAGATATTGAAACTATTTGATTTATCGCCGCCTGTTCCACAAACACACATTGCTTCAGGGTACACTGGTTGAACCGGATACATTGTTTGAATCATTGCTTGTACTAAATATGTCACTTCAACTTGATTTAATGGTCGATTCGTATATTCAGATAACAATGAAGCTTTTTCTTCATTTTCAATATCAGGGTTGATCAATGTCTGAATAAATTCGTTAATGTCCTGCTGTGTTAAGTTGTTTTGCTGTTGAATTTTTTGAATGAGTGTCATGGCGATGTGCCCCTTTCTCTACACTTTGAATGAAATTTTGAATAATATCGGCTCCATGTTCTGTAGCAAATGATTCTGGATGGTACTGAATTCCGTAATGCGGATATTGTTTATGTGCAAAAGATTGAATACAATCAGCAGTTTCACCTGTAATTTCCAATACTTCAGGAAACGTTTCCGGGTCACTAATCAGACTGTGATATCGCATGATTTTAAATGACTCTGGTAAGTTTTCATATAAAACTGTTTGTTTTGTTTGATGCATGGTATCAATTTTACCGTGCAGCACTGTCTCTCCTTGAACTACTTTTCCGCCGTAATAACAAGTCAGTGCTTGCGAACCTAAACATATGCCAAGTATCGGTAATTCATGATAATGATCAATGATATTTTTTAAATCTTCTGTATCTTCTGGGTGCCCAGGTCCTGGTGAAATAATAATACCGTCCGGATTCAAATCAAATACCGTTGGATCATCTGGATATTTCACTACTACATCTGTAAAACCTGCGGCTATATCTACTAAGTTATAAGTAAATGAATCGTAATTATCTATTATCAAAATCATGGTGTAACCTCCAATAAGCTTTTGGCTTTCAACAATGTTTCTTGCAATTCTTTTTCTGGAACTGAGTCATATACCACACCGCAACCTGCTTCCACATTGACGTATGTGTCATCAATCAGCATTGTACGAATAGCTAATGCAAAATCTAAATCGTGATTACAGTTAATGTAACCAACACCTCCGCTATAAACGCCTCTTTTATATGGATGCACTTCATAAATACGTTCGATTGCTCTTAACTTAGGTGCACCTGATACTGTTCCTGTCGGCAATAAGCTTGCGATGATATCCATTGGCGAAGTCTTTTCTTTTAACTGACCTGTAACTACACTTACGATATGCATGACATGTTCATATTTTTCAATTTCCATCAATCGTTCAATTTTTGATGTACCTGTTTGACTCACTCTATGAATGTCATTACGTCCTAAGTCGACTAACATACGATGTTCGCTTAATTCTTTTTCATCACTTAATAATTGAGCTGCATTTGCTTCATCTTCTTCGTTAGTAGCACCACGTTTAATCGTTCCAGCAATTGGATTTGTAACAACTTCATTATTTTTTACTTTGACGAAACTTTCTGGCGAACTTCCTACAATAATTGGATTATCAATATTTAAATAATACATATATGGACTAGGATTTTGTCGTTTCAATTTTCGATAAAGTTGATAAGATAATGGTTGCAGCTTGTCTCCGAATTCATGTTTATATCGATATATTCTAGAAGGTACGACTTGGAACATGTCACCTTCTGTAATAAGTTGTTTGAAACGAGAAACTGTCTGAATAAACTGATTATCAGGAATATTCGGAATTATCTCCTTTTGACTTGCATGAAATGAAGTGTCAGGCTGATACAACACAATGTCCTGTAATGCTTGTACTTGGTTTTGTACACGCTGTTTTACTTCACCTTTATGTTCTTTAGAGAATAAGTTGGTAGATATTACATAAAGATATTCTTTATAGTGATCGAATACATATACATTCTCAACCATGTTTAATTTTACATCAGTTTGTTCTAGGTCTGAATTGATTTCACGTCGTTTTAATACTGGGAACTCGTGTCTGACTAAGTCGAAACTGCAAGATCCAATAAAACCAGAAATGAAAGGCAAATCTTTTAATTCCTCATCTTCAACTTCAGCATAATATTTTTGAACATAATCTTTTAATTTTTCATAAGGTGCTTCAGTTTCTGTTATCGTTTCATCTGGTGTACGTATTATTAGTTTATCTTCTGTAAGTGTTACATCACCGTATATATCGAAAGCAACTACTGAATAGCGCCCCTTCGTTTTGTTTTGACTTGCGCTTTCTAAAATAATTTTCTTATCTCTTAATTGTGCTAATGCTTCTGGTGTAATATCTGCATTCAATCTATCGTATACAACTTCCATTTACCTATTCTCTCCTTTCGGCGACAAAAAAGCGCCCTTGTATTTAAACAAGGACGCTTTCTGCGCGGTACCACCTTTGTTAGCAGTTAGTCATAACTGCTCACTCATTTCCCGATTTAATTTGCAGCTTCCAATAAAACCCAATTCGTTCAGCAGAGAGGTTAGTTCGCATCCACCACTAACTTTCTGAATTCTCTTATCTGCTGATCTACTTCATTTTATCTCATCACTGTATTTCCTTTTAATATAAAAAACACCACAATAACACTATTCCCAATAAGGACGTGTTACCGTGGTGCCACCTTAGTTCAACATTTAAAATGTTCTCATTCTAGTATTTAAGTTTTAAGCATTCTATCAAAAGCCCAATTCACATAATATGCTGTACTGATTTACATCAACCATCAGTTTTCTGAGTGCTACAAAACATATCAGCTACGTTTACTTTTAATTTTTTAATAATGTAGTTAGTATCTTACACTTGGTTTTATAGAATGTCAACACTCAACTCTAAATTTTCTGTCATCTTTACAAAAAACTAACAATTATATTTTAATCTTCCACCATATCAGAAAAGATATAAGCCTTTAATAGCGCCTGTGTTGCTTCAATTGATGTGATATGTGTACGCTCTAGAGCATGAGAAGATTCAATGCCTGCACCGAACAAACCATGTTTTACATCGGCACCTGAGCGTAATGCCGCTGAAGCATCTGATCCATAATACGGATAAATATCTACTTTATAAGGGATTTTGTTTGTCTCGCATAATTGCGTTAAGTGTTGACGTAATTTTTTATGATAAGGTCCAGAGGCATCTTTAGCACAGATTGATACCGTGTACTCATCTGAAGTTTGGCCGTCACCTAATGCACCCATGTCAAAAGCAATATATTCTACGACTTTGTTTGGAATTGAAGCATTTGCTCCATAGCCGATTTCTTCGTTATTTGAAATATAAAAATGTGTTGTATAAGGCAGCTCTTTTCCATGTTCTTTATTTTCTTTCAAGAAATCCATAATCATCGCTACACTTGCTTTATCGTCTAAGTGGCGAGATTTGATGAAATCATTTTCAGTAATTTCTGTTCTAGGATCTAAACTAATAAAATCACCTACTTCGATGCCTAACTTACGTGTATCTTCATCGTTATGTGTCACTGCATCAATTCGAACTTCCATATGTTCTTGATTTCTAGGAATATTTTGGTTATCTCTATAAACATGAACAGAAGTTTCATGCAGACAAATTGTACCTGTGTATGTTTTTCCTGAATCCGTATGAATTGTACAATATTCACCTTCGATTGCGTTATAAGCATAACCACCGATTAAATCAATGGCTAAGCGGCCGTCTTCTTTAATTTCTTTTACCATTGCACCCAGTGTATCAACATGCGCTGTAATACAACGTTGTTCTACATCATTTTCCCCTTGTACAGTAATCATTAAAGCACCCTTATTTGTAACGCTCGTCGGATATCCTAATTCTTCTGCAAAATCCTTCACATAATCAATGGCTTTGTAAGCATCTCCTGATGGACTTGGAATTTCAGTTAACGTTTTGATTGTTTCTAAAATTTGTTTCGCCAATTTAATCCCTCCTTATAGTTATTGTACCGATTTAAAACGAAAATAGAAATTGAATTCACTTTATTCCTACTTGCATCCTCAGATTATTTACTCTATAATATTGCTATTCTGAAAATTTTGACAGAGGTGAGTCTTTTGACACAAAATATTTTGTTTGTAGGTCTGGGTTTAATTGGAGGCAGTCTCGCTAGTAATCTTCAATACTATCAAGAAGATACTCAAATCTCAGCCTACGATTCAAACCCCAGCCAGTTAGATAAAGCACTTTCAATCGGTTTAATTGATAAAAAAGCAGAAGACTATAAAGAAGCAGCTGCTGAAGCAGATATTATTATCTATGCTACACCAGTTCAACAAACTGTTAAGTATTTACAAAATTTATCTGAAATGAAGACTAAGCCTGGTTTAATCGTCACAGATACAGGCAGTACCAAAGGAACTATCCAAAATTTTGAAAAACAATTATTAGCACAAGATATTCACTTGGTGGGCGGACATCCGATGGCAGGCAGCCATAAATCAGGTATCTTGAATGCGAAAAAGAATTTATTTGAAAATGCTTATTACGTTCTTGTACACTCTGAACCAGAAAATGATGCAGCATCAGAAAAAATCCAAAATCTTTTACAAGCAACACGCGCAAAAATTATTGCTACATCCCCTTCTGAACATGATTTTGTAACAAGCATAGTAAGCCATATCCCGCATATTGCAGCTTCTTCTTTAGTTAATTTAAGTCGAGATCACAAACAAGACTCCCCTTTGATTCAACAATTAGCGGCTGGAGGATTTCGTGATATTACCCGCATTGCAAGCAGCAGCCCAGAAATGTGGAGAGATATCATGCATGAAAATAAATCTTATATTCTTGAAGGTATACGCGAATGGCAAAAGCAACTCTCGATATTAGCAACACAAATCGAATCTGAAGATAGTGATGGCATCTATCAATTCTTTGAAAATGCACGCAACTACCGCAATCAATTGCCTGCTAAAACACCTGGTGCGGTGTCTAGTTCTTATGAACTCTATGTCGACATCCCTGATGAACCAGGTATGATCAGCAAAGTCACTTCTATCTTGGGTTTACATAATATTTCTATAAGTAACATAAATATTGTAGAAGCCCGAGAAGATATCTATGGTGCACTACGCATTAGTTTCAAATCTCCTGAAGATCGCGAATCTGGAATAAAATCATTACATGAATTTGACACTTATAGTCTATAGAAACACCGCATTTAGCTCGTTGTCCTAATTCCAAGTAGGATAACGAGCTTTTTACATTTTATGCCCTGCCATTAAACCAAGACGTCCATATTTAGTTCCTGCATCTGTGTAAGAAACTGCTTTAGATACAATCCCTTTTCCATACTTTTGCTGAAGTTGATCGATAGTTTTAGCTAATGCTTCACTTCGTTTTCTTTCATATTCGTCCACAAATAGATTTAATTGCTGAATACCTTCAGGTACAAATTGTGTTAACGAAATGCTTAAAGTACGATACAGCATATCTTTTTCACATAATTTATCCGCCCATTTTTCAACCATTTCCCAAATCTCTTTATCTAAGTTGGTCGGCTCTTGTAATGTAAATTGTTTGTGTACACCGCCTCCATCTCTATAACCGAAAGAAAAAATGAATGGTACGTGCACGCATTTTACGTATTCGAACACGCATTGCCGCATCCTCTATTAATTCTTGCATTACAACTTTGGCATCATTGTATTCATAATCTCGCATCAAAATCTGACTTTTGCAGATAGAAGGATTAGTTGTTTTATATTTTTCTCGAATTTTACTTTGGTCTATTCCGTGTGCATGCAGATGCATATCAATACCTTTTATTCCAAAATCTCTTTTGAGATATTGATAAGGATAATGTGCTAAATCTCCAATGGTAAAAATACCGCGTTTATTTAATTTCTTTTCTGTTCGTTTATTGATTCCCCAAAATTTATTAAGCGGTTTTATATTCCATAATTTTTCAGGGACATCTTGGTAGCGCCATTCAGCAATGCGATTGGGTTGGTGTTTTGCCTCAATATCCATTGCTAACTTGCTTAACAGCATATTAGAACCGATACCAACAGTACAATAGATTTGTGTTTTATCATAAATTTCTTTCATAAGTTTGATACAAAAAGAATGTAATGTACTGCTGAAACGATGATAGCTGTCTGTCACATCCATAAAAAACTCGTCAATACTATATTGGTGTAAATCTTCTGGAGGTACGTATTGCAAAGCTATTTTAGAAATCATAATAGAGACATCTAAATACTTGCGCATGCTTGGATTAATAATATAAATATCATTACGATGCGGTATTTCAAACAGTCTTGAACCTGTTTTAATACCAATTTCTTTTAACGGCGGTGTTGCTGCTAATACAACAGAACCTTGGCGTTTGGTATCTGCGACAACTGCCAATTTCGTTTTCATAGGATCAAGACCTTTAGATATACATGAAACACTTGCAAAGAAACTTTTTTGATCAATACACAATATATCTCTGTCCTCTAATAAATGATAATCATACATATTATCGCCCCCGCAATTTGATACTTTTATTATATGCGAACATTTGTTCTTATTCAACAACTTAAAGAACAAATGTTCTGTTTTTAAATTATTCAAATTTTGAATATTCTAATTTAAAAGTGCTATAATAACTATGAACTAAACAAAAGGAGGAATTCACATGCCACTCGTGAATATCAAATTAATCGAAGGTCGTTCTGATGAACAATTAAAAGATTTAGTAAAAGAAGTAACAGATGCTGTAGAGAAAACTACAAAAGCAGACCGCAATGCTATCAGCGTTGTATTAGAAGAAATGAAACCTACACATTATGGTGTTGGCGGCGTAAGAAAATCAGATCAATAATATTGATAACAAGAAAGCCTGAGAAATTAAGTTCAAAACTTAACTTCTCAGGCTTTTAATTATTTTTTACTTTGTTGGTTACCCTTTTTAGAATTATCGTTTAAGAATTCTTGGATTGCTTTTTTATTCTTAGGTTTGTCTACTTCTAACGCACTACCGCTTTCAGCCGTTTGGATATCTTGATACGTTCCTTTCATCGGAACAGTCAATGTTTGAACGTCCTTATCTCCTCTGATACCAAAATTAATACCTGTTTGCATCAATGCAGAATCCGGAATGTCAGTATTTAAATATCCTCTTAAAATACCTGCTACTTTCGGTAATTTAAATATCGCACCTGGTTTTGTCATTTCTTGTTTAAGTGCTTTGATTACTTGTTGTTGTCTGCGCACTCGTCCAAAGTCACCTTCTGGGTCATGACGGAAACGTGCATAACCAAGTAATTCTTTACCATTTAAATTATGATGACCTTTTTTCAATGATACTCCAATTAATTCAGACATATCTTTTTCTACATCAATTGGCACACCTTGAGGTGCTAATTCATCAATCATTTTTTCAAAACCTTTAAAATCAATCACAGCATAGTATTCCGGATCAATACCATAATTTTCTACCAGCGATTTACGTAATAATTCAGGGCCGCCTAATGAATAAGCAGCATTAATTTTATAGTTTCTATAACCTGGTATTTTAGCGTATGTATCACGCATCACAGATACAATTTTCATTTTTTTATGAATATAGTCATATTGCGCGACCATAATTGAGTCTGTACGAGATTTACCGCCTTCAGATTTATCGGCACCTAAGAGCAGAATTGAAATTTTTCCGTCGTTTTTAACAGGACCGTTAAATTTTTGAACTTTCATATTTGAATTATGCTTTTTCGCATAATCAATACCACTTTTGTAACCAGAAACAGCATAAACAATAAATGCTATCAAAATAATGAGTATACCCAGTAAAATAAATGGTAATTTACGTATCTTTTTCTTCATTCTTTTTTTACGTGGCGGAGGTGGATTGTTGCTACTTCTTTTATAATTTTCTTTTTGTTTGTCTTCTTCAGTCATTTTAACCAACCTTATATCTTCAAAATTAACAGTCTATGTAATATAATTAATACATACTAAAGTTATATAAATTTCTTTTAAAAATCAAGTGTTTTATAAGCAAATGGTACTAAGGTCCCAGAAAAAGAAAGGATAGATAACATGAATATCAACACTGCATACTTTGCAGGCGGGTGTTTCTGGTGTATGACCAAGCCTTTCGATTCATATGATGGCATTGAAAAAGTGACATCTGGTTATATGGGCGGCACAGTAGAAAATCCGACTTATGAAGAAGTCAAAAAAGGAGAAACAGGTCATTTAGAAACTGTCAAAGTAGAATATGACGTGGCACTGTTTTCTTATCATAAATTATTAGAAATTTTCTTTTCTGTCATCGATCCAACTGATGCAGAAGGTCAATATCAAGATCGCGGTTCTCAATATCGTACTGCTATTTTTTATACAAATGAAGACCAGCGAGAAACTGCAGAACAATATATTGAAGAGCTGAAATCTACGATAAATCGAGATAAAGCAATTGCCACTCAAATTTTGCCTGTTTCTGAATTCTATGAGGCAGAAGAATATCATCAAGACTTTTACAAAAAGAACCCTGAGCGTTTTGCTGAAGAAGAACAACAGCGCGAAGCAATCAAACAACAACAAAATAAATAAGCAGCACAAAAATATGGTAAGAGAGCCTAAAACAATAGACTTTCTTACCATATTTATATTTATAAACATTCTACTATCATTCTAAAATATTAATTTCATCATGATGCCATCTATTTTTTTCCATCATATCAGTCCAATTTTGGAATAATTGCTGCGCAAATGGAATCCAATACGCTGGAAGTGGTTTAAGCGTATCTCCACGGAAGTAATTTTTAGGTTTAGCCGCCGCTTCCCCATTCTTCTCTCTATCTCTCACATACTCATTCAACAACGTATCCGCTTCATACTCAAAATGACCGCCGATATATAAATCCGTCCGTGCTTGATTAGAGATAAAATCTACTCCCGTATAAGGACTATACGTAATCACATCTAAATCCGCTTCATCCATCACCTCATAAGGATCCATAAACGAACCGCGAGACTGTGGAATAATATATTCAGGAATCGCATCTAATACAGGATGTTCTTGCATAATGTGATAACGATAAATCCCCGTCATCTTTTCAGGAAACATTCTTTTTTGAATCCCATATCGGTAATTCAATGCAAACTGTGCGCCCCAGCAGATAAACATACGCAACTTCACATGTCTATCAGACCAATCATAGATTTTTTTCAATTCCTCTACATAATCCACTTCAGAAAAAGAAAGATGTTCAACAGGTGCCCCTGTCATAATCAAACCATCATAATAATGATCCTTAATATCATCAAATTCCTTATAATACTGCTCAGCACGTTCATTCGAAGAAGTTCGGCTTTGATGGGTAACAGGATAAATAAAATCAACATTAATCGAATGATCCGTTTGTCCAAATAATCGTAACAGCTGACTTTCAGCATCTTCTTTAACCGGCATCAAATTAACAATTAAAAGATTCAAACCCTCATTCATCCGTTTATCTGAAAAAGCAATGTGCTCTGCTTTCAATGCAGGCAGAATAGGAATTCCATTGGTAAACAGCATATTAAATCGCGTCTAATCCTTTTTCTAAGTCATTAAGGATATCATCAATATGTTCAAGTCCTACAGAAATACGAATTGTTTCAGGTGTAATACCTGCAGACAATTGTTCTTCAGGCGTTAATTGAGCATGCGTTGTAGAAGCCGGATGAATCACTAATGATTTAGCATCCCCCACATTCGCAAGCAATGAGAACAATTCTAAGGACTCGATAAATTTGATACCTGCATCATAACCGCCTTTGACACCGAAAGTGAAAATAGAACATGCACCTTTAGGTAAGTATTTTTCTTTTAAATCATAATACTCGCTTGTAGGCAAACCTGCATATTTCACCCACTCTACTTTTTCATGATTATTCAAGAACTCAGCTACTTTTTCAGCATTTTCAACATGACGTTCCATTCTTAAAGACAATGTTTCTAAACCTTGAAGTAATAAGAAAGCATTCAATGGAGATAAACAAGCCCCTGTATCACGTAATAATGTTGTTCTGATTTTAAATGCTAATGCCGCTTCACCAAATGCATCTGCAAATACTAAATCATGATAAGAAGGATCTGGTTCTGTCAATCCAGGGAATTTATCATTTTGTTTCCAATCGAAGTTGCCTCCATCTACAACCACACCGCCCATAGAAGTACCATGACCGCCAATAAACTTAGTTGCAGAGTGCACTACAATATTCGCACCATGTTCAATCGGTCTGAATAAGTACGGAGAAGCAAATGTATTATCTACGATTAACGGGATACCTGCTTCACGCGCAATTTCTGCCAACGCTTCTACATCTTCTACATTACCTTCAGGGTTGCCGATTGTTTCAATATAAATCGCTTTTGTATTGTCTTTAATCGCATTTTTTACTTCGTCCAAATTCTTGCTGTCGACAATAGAAACATCGATACCGTATTTCGGCAATGTATGGTTGAATAAAGTATACGTACCGCCATATAATGTAGAGCTCGCTACAATATGGTCTCCTGCTTCAGCAACGGTTTGTACCGCATACGTAATCGCTGCCATACCTGAAGATACTGCTACCCCTGCAGAACCGCCTTCTAATTCAGCTACACGTGTTTCAAATACTGCTACAGTCGGGTTAGTTAAACGAGAGTAGATATTACCGAGTGCATTCAAACCAAATAAATCTGCTGCGTGTTGTGTGTCGTCAAATGTGAATGATGTCGTTTGGTAAATTGGTACTGCTCTTGAATGCGAAGCCGAATCCACCTCTTGCCCTGCGTGTAATTGTAATGTCTCAAATTTAAAATCGTTTGTCATGTTCCATTTCCTCCTTATTTAACATAAAAAAATAGCCTACCTGAAAAGATAGACTTAAAGATCTCTTATCTTTCAGGTCTTCACCTGCTGGAATTAGCACCTAACTTAAATAGGTTGCCTGGTATCGTCGGGCCAGTCCCTCCACCATTCTGGATAAGTTTTATTTAATTTAATTCAGAGTATAAAACTAATCTCACCCATTGTCAACAGACTATTCTCGTTTTTCTGAAAATCAGATAATTTTTTACATTCCCTTACGCTACTTTAAAAAGTTGTTAAACAAAGTGTTTTAATCACAAAAAACCTGATTGCCTTAATCCAGACAATCAGGTTGATAATATTACTAATTTTTAGAGCGGATAACACGAAGTACTTTAATCATATTCTGTCCAAGTGAACTATGTCTTGAATACACTAAGTATCTCGGTTCCCAATGTGGTTTAAATTTTTCTTTATACTGTCTTAAGCCGCGGAAGCGGTATAAATTATTAAAGTGTTCAAAAATACGGCCTGCGATACGTTCATTCAAATATGAAAATTCAGTTTGTCCCACATTAGAAAGTGTCGCCATACCCATGTTGAAAGCTTTATAATCATGTTCTTGCCCCCATAACAGCATGTGCAAATACAAACCATCCATTAACGGTAAATCAACATCCGGCAGCCAGCGGATTAAATCCACTGAAATAGAATCATTATAATGCGTCGGCATTAAACTGCAAAAAGCGATAATTTTACCGTCTTTTTCTTTCAAAATACCGACAGGTGCTTTTGAGATATAACTTTCTGTAAATTGACCGACAGAAAAATGCATTTCATTTTTGCCATCCAACCATGCATCACTGACATGTTTAAGCTGCGCAAACAACTCTTTTGAAAACGGCGGATCAATAATTTCAAATTCGATTTCTTGATCTGCAATTTTATTTAAAGTGGCTCTGAAGCCTCTGCGTTTTTTACCTGAAGTCGTAAAAGTAGTCAAATCAATAACCGCTTCTTCACCTAATTTAAAGAACTGATTGCCGAAATCATGATATAAAGGCATGTAACGATCGCTTGCTTGATAGAAAATAATTTCATAACCCATAGTAAGCGCATAATCGTAAAGCGATTCTAATAAATGATTGAAGCGTGCTGGATTACCGATAGGATCTCCTAATACAACCAGTGTATTGGATTTATAACGATACATTACAAACGCTTCTTTTGACTCATCCATAAAGACATCTTTATCTCCGCTGTGTATCAAGTGGCTTAAATAGTTGCCGCCGAATTGCTCGATAATTTCTGAACAGCGTTCAAAATCTGGTTTTGGTCGTGCTTTAGAGTAAGCTTGTTCAAATAACCATACAATGAATGCGACGATGATAAAAATCACAATAGCAGTCATCCATAAATAATAACGTAATAAAGAGGTATCTAACTCAATTTTATATGCATCTAAGGCATTCAATACAAATTTAATAACATAGTGGTTTAAAATCAGCATCAACGCACTGACAACAAACATCGCCACAATGTGACGCATGCGCAATGGGCGTTTCAAAATTGTTGTTTTATTGAATGAGTAAACCAGTAATGCGAATAAAACAACAAGCCAAAACATCAGCAATATTGATGTATTCAGATAAAGCGTAATACCGAAAATTAAAATAATCGCAACAAGCGCAAATAAAATGGCACGTCGGCTTTGTTGGAAAATACCGCGTACATTCAGCATCAGTATTAAACAAGCGCTCGTATGAATCGTTACGATAATGTAGTAAAACATATGGTTAGGATCATATAAACCATCGTATATAATCGACACGTTATTCAATAAGAACATCAAACTCGTCAACGCGACTAAGATACCTAAAGATAATGACGGTATTTTAGAGAATACTGTTTTTTGATAAGAGAATAAAAACGATGTGACTTCTTTAGCCGGCGTGTAATAACGAGATTGTTCAATATAACGTCTTGCAGATGTCCCGAATTCAAAGATGGATAATATCATTGAAATTAACAGCGGGATAAAGTAATAGGCAAAACGATACATTAAAAGTCCTAAAAGTACTTTTTCTTCAGGTAAGCCTAAATGTTTCAGACCTACTAAAATAACAACATCAAATGCACCGAATCCACCTGGAATAAAACTGATCAGACCTGCAATCGCAGCGATGATAAAGATACCGATTACAGATGTATAAGGCACATCTAAATGTACAACACGTAAAGAGAAGTACAATACAGTACTTGCTGCAATCCATTCAACTGCTGATACTAACGTTAAATAAACACCCGTTAAACGATGGTTTTTTTGTACTGGTTTTTTCACCGTAAAAATAATAAAAACCGGTAAGAATAATGCCACGATATACATCATAATATGTACGACTTGATATTTATCTAAAAGATGCGAGGCATTAAAGATATGGGTCACTACTAGGATGGATAAAAAACTTAATCCTGTCAGCATAGATAATAAAACTAATGAAATATAGTGCATCAGTGTTTTAGTATCTTTGGTGTAATTTTTATACATTGCAAAACGCATACCTGCACCGATGAAACCGCCGAAACCGACAATAGAGTTCAGCGCATTAATAATGTAACTGATTCTGAATATCTTCCCTATTGAAATTTTCAATTTCAAGGTACGTACCATAATCAAGTCATAAAAGCTGAGCAATAAGATAGAAGCACCGCCTAATGCAAATACACCTGTCAATTCTGCTCTATTTAATTTTTCAAAAAGAATAAAGGCCTTTTTGAAATCCACATTAGAAATCTCTCTGTATAAAATCGAGGCCACAATAATGAATAACACGGTCGCAAAAACAACTTTTGCGATTGTCAGGAGACGACTTTTTAATTCTTTTGACATTTTTTCACTCAATTCTTGTTTGTTTTTTTATTAAAAGTTAATTATTTGATTTAATTGTTAACAAATAATTCTAAACTACTTAATAGCAATATACCACATTCCTAAAACTTTAAAAATTTAAAAACAGGCAATCACACCTAACAAAAGTGTCATTGCCTGTTTGAGTGCCTGTATTAACGTACTTCGTTGTTAGGGTTATCTTTCCATTCTTCGCTTGATACTTCATAAGGCTCTGAATCTTGGCCATAATAACGGTTATAACGACGTTTGAAGATATCAAAGAGGTGCATCACTAACACTTTTAAGACTGCATAACCTGGAATTGCTAAGATAACGCCGACAATACCTAATAAATTTCCAGCACATAAAAGTACGAAAATAATTGTTAGCGGGTGTACTTTTAATGTTTTACCCATGACATTAGGTGAAATAAAGTGACCTTCAAAGAATTGCACCAGTGTCCACACAATCAGTAATTTCAATAGCATAATCGGTGATGTAATCAATGCCATGACAATCGCTGGTGAAATCGCAATAGTAGGTCCTAAATAAGGCACTACACTTGTTACCGCTGCGATACATGCAAGTACTAAACTGTAATCTAATCCGATAATGGAATAACCGATGAAAAGCAGAACACCGATACACAGTGAAACAAACATTTGACCTTGAATGTAAGAACCGACTTGCAAGCTCATACTTTCAATGACTTCATGAAAGTCTTGACGGAATTTCGGCGGTACAACTTTAATTGCCGTTTCTTTAAAGTGATGACCATCTTTTAAAAAGAAGAATAATACAAATGGTGTAGTAACTAATACAACACCGACATTCACAACCGCTTCCGCAAACGACATCACTTTTGTTCCGAAGCCATCAAAATAATCTGAAACCATACCTGGTACTTTTTTCGCAAATTTATCTAATTGGTCTTGAATCTGACTATAAAAACTTGAGAATCCTGTACCTCTCGACATGCTCGTCACGCGATCAACAATATCATTGAATTTATTAACATAACGAGGCACGTGATGACTGAAAGTTTTAATTTGGCCGCCGATAACCGGGATTAATAAATTCACAATCAATGCAATGACTGCTACAGCGACACAATATAAGATAATGATTCCCCATAATCTTGGAATCCGATAGCGCTCCATAAGGTTGATAATCGGATTAAATAAATAAAAGAGAATTAATCCTAAAATAACAGGTGCCGCTATGGTATTAAAAATAATCACAAAAGGCTGGAATATGTATGAGACTTTATCAAAAATAAAAATCGCAATACCGATAAGTATCAACATGACTAAGCCAAATAACAAATTCTTGCCTCCGATAAATTTCATAAAACGCGTTTCACTCAGTGAGAAACGCTGTGGCTTATCGTTATTTGCCATATAATTCACCATTCCTTGTGCTTAATTAAACATAATTTTATCGCTTCTTTGTAAAAAAAGAAACTTTTAACGCTAAAATACTTGTTTTACTTATATATATTACCACGCATATTCTAAAAGAAACCGAACAATTTTTTGAAAGTGTCGATAAATGCTGTATGAAGGTATCAAAAAAGAGCAACCTGTATCAGATTGCTCTCTCCTTCAAACAATATTAATTATTCACCAAAAGCAGTTTCTCACCTTGTTCTACTTTACCAGTATGCAAGACCTCGATATTTGCGCTGCCTGCATTCGTAATAATAATTGGAGTGATTGTATCATCTGCATGTTCTTTGATGTAATTTAAATCTACTTTCATCAATGGTTGACCTAATACAATATTGTCATTTTCTTTGACTAAGATTTCAAAACCTTCCCCATCTAATTTCACTGTTTCTAAACCGAAGTGAATTAACAGTTCAATACCATCTTTAGATTCTAAACCAATAGCATGTTTCGTTGGGAAAATCATTTTCACTTTACCGTCAAACGGTGCCACGACTTCTCCTGTTTCAGGTTTGATCGCAATACCGTCCCCCATCATTTTTGCAGAAAAGACTTTGTCTGGTACTTCGCTTAAATCAACTGCTTCACCTGTAATCGGTGCATATATTACCGCGCCGCCTTCAGCTACAATTTCAGCTGTTTCAACATCACCATCTTCTGTAACTGTCGTTTCAGCTGGAGATGTGATCTTACCATCCATAATCTGCTGCATATCATGTTTGATTTGATCAGATTTCGGACCGAAAATTGCTTGCATGTTATTACCGACTTCAAGCACACCTGAAGCGCCGAGTTGTTTTAATTTTTCTACATCTACTAATCCTTTATCTCTGACTTCTACACGTAAGCGTGTAATACAAGCATCTAAATGTTTAATATTATCTTTATTACCCATTGCTTCTAATACTTCAAATGGCAATTCACTAACAGAAACATCTTTGCTTTCAACTTCTTTATCCTCACGACCTGGTGTTTTCAAGTTTAATTTTTTAATTAAGAATGTGAATAAGAAGTAGTAAATCAGTGCATACGCGATACCTACTGGAATCACTAATAATGCATTTGAACGATCCCAAGATAATAAACCATATAGAATGTAATCAATAAATCCGCCTGAGAATGTCATACCGATTTGCACATGCAGCAAGTGCATAATCAAGAATGAAGTACCTGCTAAAATAACATGTGCTACATATAGAATCGGCGCAACAAATAAGAATGAGAATTCTAAAGGTTCAGTAATACCTGTTAAAAATGATGTTAACGCAGCTGATAACATTAAACCACCGACTACTTTACGGCGTTCAGGTTTCGCTTGGCGATAAATCGCAAATGCTGCTGCTGGCAGACCGAACATCATAAATGGATATTTACCAGTTGTAAATGCGCCAGCTGTAAATGGAACACCATCTTGATATTGTGCCATCCAAATACGTTGGTCACCACGTACTAAGTTACCGGATTCATTGACATAATGTCCAAATTCAAACCAAAACGGCGCATAGAAAATATGATGCAAACCGAACGGAATCAAAGAACGTTCAATAATACCAAAAATAAATGTCGTTAATGCTAAGTTTTTACCTAATAAGAAATTAGATAAGTTGTTCAAACCATCTTGTACAGGCGGCCAAACAAAACTTAATACAATCCCAGTTACGATAGCTACAAGTGATGTAATAATCGGCACAAAACGTTTACCTGCAAAGAATCCCAAGAATTGGGGCAGCTGGATATTATAGAATTTGTTATAACACCATGCTGCAAGTGCCCCGATAATGATACCTCCGAATACACCTGTTTGCAGTGTCGGTATACCTAAAACCAAAGCATGGGCTGGATCTTTAGCAGATTGTCCCAGTGTTTTTGCACCATCTGCATAACTGAAGATATCATCAATGGTAATACCTGCAATTTTTCCCATTGTCGCACTCATAATCAAGTATCCGACTAATGCTGCAATCCCTGCTACACCATCTCCGCCTGCTAATCCAAGTGCAGTACCCATAGCAAACAGCAATGGCAAGTTGTCAAAGATAACTTGACCTGACGCTTCCATAATCTGACTGATTAATTGAATATAATGATGTTGCATCCAGGGTGCAAAGTGTAAGATTTGTTCGTTGTGCATCGCATTACCAAACGTTAATAAAATACCAGCGGCCGGTAAAATTGCAACTGGCAGCATTAATGCTTTACCAATTCGCTGTAATTGACCGAAAAACTTTTTCAACAGATTCTTCATTGTTTCCTCCTAAGTTGTAAATTCTAAAAAAGACATGAACAAAAACTAGTTTTACTAGATTCATTGTCCATGTCTGAAATCTGTTACATACAAAGAATTTATAATTTTATCGTCTTTCTCAATGGTGATATTATTTAACTAAAATAACTTTATCACCTTGTTTGACTTCACCGTGCTGCAATACTTCCATCGTACGACCATTTAAGTTCGTTACAACGATTGGTGTAATTGTACTGTCTGCATGTTCTTTGATGTAATCTAAATCAACTTTCATTAACGGTTGACCTAATACAATATTGTCGTTTTCTTTCACTAAGATATCGAAGCCTTTACCTTCTAATTTCACAGTTTCTAAACCGAAGTGAATCAATAATTCGATACCATCTTTAGATTCTAAACCAATAGCGTGTTTCGTTGGGAAGACCATTTTAACCACACCATCAAATGGTGCAACGACTTCTCCAGTTTCAGGTTTGATTGCAATACCGTCACCCATCATTTTTTCAGAGAAGACTTTATCTGGCACTTCTGAAATATCGACAACTTCCCCTTTAATCGGCGCATATACAACACCGCCGCCTGCTGCTGCGATTTCAGCTGTTTCTTTATCGCCTTCTTCAGTCACTGTTGTTTCTTCTGGTGAGGTAATTTTACCATCCATAATCTGCTGCATATCATGTTTGATCTGATCAGATTTCGGACCGAAAATTGCTTGCATGTTATTGCCGACTTCAAGTACCCCTGATGCACCTAAGTCTTTTAATTCTTGAACATCTACTTTCGCTTTATCATTCACTTCGACACGTAAACGTGTAATACAAGCATCTAAATGTTTAATATTAGCTTTTCCACCCATAGCATCTAATACTTTGAATGGTAATTCACTCGCTGCAACGTTTGAAGATTTAACTTCTTTATCTTCGCGTCCTGGAGTTTTGAAGTTGAACTTAACGATAAGGAAGCGGAAGATAATATAGTAAATCGCTGCATAAACTAATCCTACAGGAATAACCAGCCACCATTGTGTCTTATTCGGCAAGATTCCAAGTAAGAAGAAGTCGATGAAACCACCTGAGAATGTGTAACCGAGATGAAGATCTAATAAGTATAAAATTAAGAATGATAATCCGTCTAATACAGCATGGATAAAGAATAATAATGGTGCTACAAACAAGAATGAGAACTCTAAAGGTTCAGTAATCCCTGTTAAGAATGAAGTTAACGCACCTGATAACATTAAACCTGCGACAACTTTTTTATTTTCTTTTTTAGCTGTTTGGTAAATCGCTAATGCTGCTGCCGGTAAACCGAACATCATGACTGGGAATTCCCCTTGCATGAATTTACCAGCTGTCAAAGGTACATTGTCACGGATTTGTTCAATAAAAATACGTTGGTCACCGTGAATAATTTGTCCCGCTGCATTTTTATATGATCCGAATTCAAACCAGAATGGCGCATGGAAAATATGGTGTAATCCGAATGGAATCAATAAACGTTTGATGAAACCGAATAAGAATACAGCAAGACCAGTATTAGATGCTAATAATCCTTCACTAAACGCATTTAATCCACCTTGGATTGACGGCCAAATAATCGCCATCGGGAAAGCTAAAATAAACGAACAAGTTGCCATCATAATCGGCACAAAACGTTTACCAGCAAAGAACCCTAAATAACTCGGCAATGAAATGTTATAGAATTTATTATAACACCATGCGGCCAGTGCACCGATGATGATACCGCCGAACACCCCAGTTTGCAGTGTAGGAATACCTAATACATTCGCAAATCCTGTTGCAGCATCTGCTGCTTTTTCAGGTGTTACTCCTAAGAACATTCCCATTGTTTTATTTAACACAATAAAACCGACAAATGCTGCAATGGCTGCAACACCATCACCCGATGCTAAACCGATTGCAACACCGAGTGCGAAGATAATGGCCAAGTTATCAAAGATAATCCCGCCGGCACCTTCCATCATTTTTGCGACATTTTGAAAACCTTCTGCTTTAATGAATGGCATAAGGCTTTGCAATGCATCGCCCTGAAATGCATTACCTAATGCAAGCAGTAAACCTGCTGCTGGCAAGATTGCAACCGGTAGCATTAATGCTTTACCAATACGCTGCAACTGGCCGAAAAACTTTTTCCACATAAAAGTTTCCTCCCAAATATGAAATTGTAAATATCAAGAATAGATTCAACAGCAAACAAAAAAGGCATGAGTAAAAAAGTTGGATTGCTCCAAACTTCATCACTCATGCCTAATCGAATTAGTTACACGTTCGTATTCTTTTCATTTTGTTGTGTGAAGTGATTGATATGCAGTGTTAAATAAATTAATTCCGCTTCATATACTTCCACATCCAGATGCTGCTGCATCATTTTAATGATTTTAACAGCTATATTATAGCACAGCGGATAATGCGCTTTCAACATGTTTCCGAATTCGTCATTAACTTGTATTATTTCGCCTTTTTGAAGTCTTCTGATCAAAAATTGAATATGACGAATAAAGCGTTGATATTGAATCGAATTTGTATCAATTTTATATTTCAAATCATGTTCCATAATCAAGATACTTTTATTAATAATCTCATTTGTCAAACGTACTTCATGCAATGATAAATCATCCTTGCTGCTTGCAATATGCAATGCAATAAAACCAATCTCATCTTCTGGAAATTCAATATCTAAAAGCTTATTCAAGTGTTCAATCACACTCACAGCAATCTGATAAGATTCTGAGTAAAGCTGCTTTGTTTCAATCAAGAAAGGGTTTTTAATAAATTGGTGTTGTTTAATACGTTTATATGCAAATAAAATATGGTCAGTTAATGCCACCATCAAATCTTTATCTACTACAGTTCGGTCAGCATGTGTAATGATATCCATTGCTTCAATAATCGTTTGGAGCACATTATCGTCAGCTATTTCGACTAATGCTTTGTAATGATCTTGATCTTTCTTTTGCTCTAATTTATAAACTTTATCAATCATTACCGAATCAGAAAGTTCCATCCCTTTCTTTTTATTGAAGCCGATACCTTTACCAATCAGAACAACTTCATGATGCTGGTTTTCGTCTGTACAGATAATGACGTTATTATTAAGTGTTTTCTCTATGACGTAGTTGCTCATGCTAACCACCTTTTCTGATACGTTCTTATCATTATTATAGTACTCATCATTTTAAAAAAGAATATAATTATTCAATATTAGTGTCCATTCTACCACATTCTATTCTTTACTTGAGATAGAAATTGGCAGAATTCCTAAAAAAAGAACACCGAAGTATGTTCCGGTGTGCTGAAATATAATTATTTGCGATTCGGTAATTGTTTTGATGGATCTCCCCAACATTCAATACCGAATAAATTAATGTCTAAGTTTTCTGGTTTGAAAATAGGTTTTTTTCCTTCTTTACGTTGTCTGAAGTAGTCCTTCATAACCGCAAGAGCAATATTCGATAAGCCGATAATCGCAATTAAATTGACAATTGCCATTAAGCCCATGAATACATCTGCTGTACTCCATACTGTTTCAGTTTTAATAACAGCACCGAAGAATACAAGCACTACAACTAAACATCTGAAGATAAATAATATTGTCTTATTGTATGATAAGAATTCAATATTAGATTGACCATAGTAATAGTTACCGATAACAGATGAAAATGCGAATAATGTAATCGCGATAGTCAAGAAAATACCGCCTGCACTACCTAAATGTTCGTTTAAAGCTGATTGCGTTACAGCAACACCTTGAGGTGCATTGTCGCCGAATTTCAAACCGCCGTATAACAAGATAACAATCGCTGTTGCTGTACATACCAAAATAGTATCAAAGAATACACCTAAAGATTGTAATAAACCTTGTTTAACTGGATGCGGAACAGCTGCAGTTGCAGCCGCGTTCGGAGCCGAACCCATACCTGCTTCGTTAGAGAATAAACCACGTTTAATCCCTTGCAATACCGCCGCACCGACAGCACCGCCTGTTGCTTGTTCAACGCCGAATGCATTTTTAAAGATTGTAGCAAGCATCGGGATGATTTGGTCATAATTCATCACTAAAATGACAAGTACCACACCGATATAGATAATTGCCATAATCGGTACAATAATAGATGATAACGTTGCGATACTGCGCACACCGCCGAAGATAATAATAGCTGTTAATACTGCTAAAATAATACCTGTAATAACCGGACTGATATGGTATTGCGTGTTCAATGATTCTGCAATCGTATTGGCTTGAACTGTATTAAATACAAAAGCAAACGTGACAGTAATTAAGATTGCAAAAACAACACCCAGCCATTTTTGATTAAGACCTTTTGTAATGTAGTATGCAGGTCCGCCTCGATAACCGCCGTCTTTATCAGGCACTTTATATACTTGAGCTAACACTGCTTCTACAAATGCACTTGCTGCACCGATTGAAGCAATAATCCACATCCAAAATACTGCACCTGGACCACCAAGAACAATTGCTGTTGCTACACCTGCGATATTCCCAGTTCCTACACGAGAACCCGCACTGATTGCAAATGCTTGGAATGGAGAAATACCTTTTTCACCGTTTTCAAGTGTTTCAGGTTTTTCAACTAATGCACGCAGCATTTCTCTAAATGACGTAAATTGTACAAACCTGGAGCTGATGGTAAAGAAAATCCCAACAGTAAGCAATAAGCCGATTAAGTATTGTGACCAAATTAAATCATTTCCAACACTGATAAAGGCTTTAAACCAACCAGGGATCAAACTATCAAAGTCTTTCAATGTCAAAACCTCATATTCTCTTTAAATTTATGTAAAACGTTACACATGGAATTTGAAATTCGAGTCTCTATAAGACTAAAATTTCTGCTTCTTCTTTCTTTAAAATCAAAAAAATAGCAAGTGGTTTAATTCTGTAAAAGAATGTTGACCGCTTGTTATTTGGTTAATCTATTCTCTATTTTATCATCTTACAATATTTCTGACTATATTTTTTTGAAAAGTAGAGAATTGCACTTATTAAAAAAGCTGTTTGAGTAGGTCATAACCTATTCAAACAGCAATTAATTTTAATTATTCATCCTTTGAAGTTTCAGGCACACTTACAGAAAGTGCATTCACTTCACCGAATTCATCTGTATCCACTACAAATGAACCATTTGTATATTGTTCAGTAAGATGAATATCGCTTACTTTTCCAGAAAAACTATCTTTATTTGAATAGATAGTATAGATACTCTCTGGATCTGAGATGACATCCGCACCGACAATACGGTGAGGTCTTGATTTCAATTCTTTCAGAAGCTTGATACCGCGTTGTGCACGTTTGGCTTCTGATAAAACTTTAAATCCGATCCGTTTGACTGCACCACGTTGTGTCGCCATCAATATCGTGTCGTTCGGTTGAATGAGCTGTGTCATTTCTACTACATCATCGTCTTTCAGATTGATGGATTTAACCCCCGCTGCACGCAAGCCAGTACTAGATAATTCATCTGTTGAATAAGTAAGTGACATACCTGTATGTGTCACAATCGTAATCAGTTGATCTGCTTCAATACGCATCACATTAATCAATTCATCGTTATCTTTTAATTTCATCGCAATTAATGGTTTATTAAAGCGTGTTGTTTTAAAGAGTTCAAGTTCACTTTTCTTAATCATGCCGTTTTTCGTCGCCATGATATAGTCAGCATTTTGTTTAAAGTCTGGTTCTGTGAAGACATCAAGCACATATTCATCATTTTCTATCGGCACGAGTTGTGAAATGTGCTGACCTAAATCTTTCCATTTTACATCTGGTAATTTGTGTACTGGAAGATAGAGATAACGTCCTTTGTTCGTAAAGACTAAAGCAATGTGCTGTGTATTAGTTTCAAGGTGGCTCAGTAATGCATCGCCCTCTTTCAAACCAACTTCATCTACACGGTTTGCATTGAAACTACGTACAGACGTACGTTTGATATATCCATCGCGAGATAAACTTAAAATAGTTTCTTCACTTGGAACAATGACTTCTTTAGAAATTTTAATTTCAGCAATTTCTGCTTCAATACGTGATAGACGTTCTGTTTTAAAGCGTGTACGAATTTCTTTTAATTCATCTTTAATCACGTTTAATAATGCATCGTGATTATCTAAAATGTTACGTAAATCATTAATTTTAGCTTCTAATTCACCATGTTCTTTTTCTAATGCGACAATATCAGTATTTGTTAGACGATATAATTGTAAAGTCACAATCGCTTCTGCTTGTTCTTCTGTAAAATCAAATTCAGCTACTAAATTATCTTTTGCATCTTTTTTGTTTTTAGAACCGCGGATGATTGCGATAACTTCATCTAACACTGATAAAGCTTTCATTAAACCTTCTACAATATGCATACGTTTTTCAGCATGGAATAAATCATAACGTGTACGTTTAGTTACAACATCAATTTGGTGATTTAAATAACTGTCGATAATTTCACGGATGCCCATTAATTTAGGACGGCCGTCACTAATTGCGACCATGTTGAAGTTATATGAGATTTGTAAATCTGTGTTTTTATATAAGAAGTTTAAGATGGCATCGCTATTTACATCTTTCTTCAATTCAATCGCAATACGCAAGCCTGTTCTGTCTGTTTCATCACGTACTTCAACAATACCATCGACACGTTTATCAGCACGTAATTCATCGATTTTTTTCACAAGGGCACTTTTATTCACTTCATATGGAATTTCAGTGACAATTAATTCTTGTCGTCCGCTTCTCAACGTCTCAGTTTCTACTGTAGAACGTACTACGATACGGCCTTTTCCTGTTTCATATGCTTTTTTAATACCATCGATACCTTGAATAATACCGCCAGTCGGAAAGTCAGGGCCTTTCACATATTTCATCAACTGGCTGACACTGATATCTGGATTGTCGATATATTTCAATGTTGCTTGGATGACTTCACCTAAATTATGAGGTGGGATATCAGTTGCATAACCTGCAGAAATACCTGTTGAGCCATTGATTAAAAGGTTCGGGAATCTTGCTGGCAATACCATTGGTTCTGTTGTTGTATCGTCATAGTTCGGTACAAAAGGTACCGTATCTTTATTAATATCACGCAGCAATTCTTCTGATAACCGGCTTAATTTTGCTTCTGTATAACGCATTGCAGCAGGCGGATCATTATCGATACTACCATTATTACCATGCATTTCAATTAAGACATGACGTAATTTCCATTCTTGACTTAAACGTACCATTGCATCATAAACAGATGAATCACCATGCGGATGATACTGTCCGATGACATCCCCGACTGTTTTGGCACTTTTACGGAAGTTTTTATCATAAGTATTGCCGCTATCGTACATTGCATACAAAATACGGCGTTGTACAGGTTTTAATCCGTCACGTACATCAGGTAATGCACGTTCTTGGATGATGTATTTACTGTATCTGCCGAAGCGGTCGCCAATTACATCTTCTAACGAAAGGTCTTGGATAATTTCGCTCAATTTTCTTCCTCCTCACCATATTCATCTTGATCTAAGATTTGGATTTCATCGTTCTCCAAAATACTTTGATCTTCTTGAAGTCCGAATTCAACGTGACGTTCAATCCATTCACGTCTAGGAGCTACTTTATCACCCATAAGTGTTGTGACACGTTTAGATGAACGTACTTCATCTTCAACTTGGACTCTGATTAATGTTCTCGTTTCAGGATTCATTGTTGTTTCCCATAATTGGTCAGGATTCATTTCACCTAAACCTTTATAACGTTGCAAGCTGAAACCTTTACCGAGTTTTTTCTGTAATTTTTCTAATTCTTCATCTGTCCAAGCATATTCTACTTTTTTAGATTTGCCTTTACCTTTTTCTAATTTATAAAGTGGCGGCAATGCGATGAAAACACGTCCTGCTTGTACGAGCGGTTTCATATATTTGAAAAAGAAAGTTAAAAGCAATACTTGGATATGGGCTCCATCGGTATCAGCATCTGTCATAATAATGACACGGTTATAGTTGCTGTCTTCAATTTTGAATTCATTCCCAACACCTGCACCGATAGTATGGATGATAGTGTTAATTTCTTCATTTTTAAAGATATCATCTAAACGGGCTTTTTCTGTGTTGATGACTTTACCGCGTAATGGCAAAATGGCTTGATATTTACGGTCACGGCCTAATTTAGCTGAACCGCCTGCAGAGTCGCCCTCTACAAGATACAATTCTTTTTTCTCAGTATTTTTACTTTGTGCTGGTGTTAATTTACCAGATAACAATGTATCTTTACGCTTATTTTTCTTGCCCGTACGTGCATCTTCACGTGCTTTACGTGCGGCTTCACGCGCTTGTTGCGCTTTTACTGCTTTTTTCACAAGCGATTTTGAAAGTTGGCCTTTTTCTTCTAAGTAGTAAGGTAATTTCTCAGTAATTACAGAATCTACAGCACTACGCGCTTCTGCAGTTCCTAATTTCGACTTTGTTTGTCCTTCGAATTGCAATAACTCTTCAGGGATACGTACTGAAATAATAGCAGTTAAACCTTCTCGGATATCGTTACCTTCTAAGTTCTTATCTTTCGCTTTCAATTCACCAATTCGACGAGCGTAATCGTTAAACACACGTGTCATCGCCGTTTTAAATCCGACTTCGTGTGTTCCGCCGTCTTTGGTACGTACGTTGTTGACAAAACTCAAGATACTTTCAGAGTATTGATCATTGTATTGGAAGGCAACATCTACTTCGATACCATGTGATTCACCAGAAAAAGTAGAAACATCATGCAATACTTCTTTTCCTTCATTGACGTAACTGACAAATTCTTTGATACCTTCTTCATAATGATAGATTTCTTCTCGCTCTTTACCAGAACGTAAATCTGTCAAAGTAATTTTTAAATCTTTCAGAAGGAACGCAGACTCTTGCAGGCGTTCGCTTAATGTATCGAAGTTGAAGGCTGTTGTTGATTTAAAGATTTCAGGATTAGGTTTGAAAGTGACTTTCGTACCTTTTTTACGTGTCTTCCCTTTCTTTTCTAATCCTGTTGCAGGCAATCCGCCTTTGTTAAATTTTTGTTCGTAAATATATCCGTCTCGATATATTTCTACATCTAACCATTCGCTCAGCGCATTAACTACTGAAGCACCTACGCCGTGCAAACCACCAGAAGTTTTATAGCCGCCTTGGCCGAATTTACCGCCGGCGTGCAATATCGTAAAGATAACTTCTACTGTAGGCTTTCCTGATTTATGAATACCCGTCGGCATACCTCGTCCGTTATCTTCTACTGTAATACTATCGTCTTTATTGATAGTCACTTTAATTTCATTACCGAAACCGTTCAATACTTCATCGACTGAGTTATCTACGATTTCATATACTAAATGGTGCAAACCTCTTTTATCGGTTGACCCAATATACATCCCCGGTCTTTTGCGGACTGCTTCTAATCCTTCAAGAACTTGAATTGAATCATCCGAATAATTTTGTCGTTTATTTGTTGCCAATCGATTCTTCGCCTCCTACAAACATACGTTCGTTAATAAAACATTACATTAAACATTCTTACTTAAAATCTGGCAAATTGCAAGCCAGAAATTATTTTTAATGACGTATCAATTTGTGTTATGTGTAAAATATATTCTTGTATATACAAATTTCTATCATGTGTCTTCAAGTATTGACGTTTAATTCTATCATTTGTAAAATGTGTAGAAAAAATCTTTCCTAGGTCATCAAACTATAACTCATATATGGTAAAATAACGTTATCATCAACAAAGGATGTGTCATGCAAAATGATGATTGTGCTTATGCTTTTGCTCGCCTACATTGTAGGTTCATTCCCGAGCGGAGTTATCATCGGTAAAATATTCTTCAAGAAAGACATCAGACAATTTGGAAGCGGCAATACAGGTGCTACAAACAGCTTTCGTGTATTAGGTCGTCCAGCTGGTTTTGTCGTTACATTTTTAGATATATTTAAAGGTTTTATTGTGGTTTTCTTTCCGTTATTGTTCCCAGTACATCCGACAGGTCCTATCAGTGAATTTTTCACAAATGGATTAATCGTCGGTGTCTTTGCAATTTTAGGCCATGTCTATCCAATTTTCTTGAAATTTCATGGTGGTAAAGCTGTTGCAACAAGTGCGGGTGTCGTACTAGGAGTAGCCCCAATATTATTATTAATATTAGCAGCAATCTTTTTCCTTACCTTATACTTAACAAAATATGTATCACTATCAAGTATTGTCGCGGCTATTTGCTGTGTCATCGGATCTTTGATTATTCATGATTACATCCTACTAGTCGTAAGTATTATTGTAGCAATTCTCTTGATTTTTAGACATCGTACTAACATTGTACGTATCTTTAAAGGTGAGGAACCTAAAATTAAATGGATGTAAATGAAACGAACTGGGGCATTTTAATGCTCCAGTTTTTATTATTTTTTTAAAGTAATTATGAAGAATATTTGTACTCTAAGTAAATTTTTCCAAAAAAATTTGCGATTTCATGTTAAATTACACAACAAAACGGTTATAATGCATTATATAAATCATCAGTTATTTTGATTTATAAATATCCGGTAATAATGAGAGGAGTTTTTACCATGGAATTCAAACTTACAGATAACGCAGTGAAATGGTTTAAAGATGAATTTGAGTTACCGCAATCAGATAAAGCAATCAAATTTTTCGTACGTTATGGCGGAGAAAAACAATTAAAACAAGGTTTCAGTCCAGCGTTCAACATTGACAATAAATCAGATCAAGCCGTAGAAATCGGCTTTGAACAAGATTTCAATGGAGTAGATGTCATTATTGCCGAAAAAGACTTATGGTATTTCGATGGTGAAGATTTAACTATCGATGTAGATAACCGTGATGAAATTGAATTTGTACACAATAACGCTTCTAATGCATCATAATATAGAGTTAGATTGAACGCGCAGTTGTTAAAGCAGCTGCGCGTTTTTCATTATCTATTCAATTCCGTTTGTAACCTCAAAATTTTCTCCCGCTCTATTTCTTTTTTCCACTTCTTGATAAGTTTCATGCCAATCTGGAAAATGGCGATCTAGACGTATAGGTGTACGTGTATCTTCAGTCATACATATCAATTCAGTAGAACCTTTAGTAGTGACTTCATCATTTTCATTATAAATTTCATAACAATATAATGAGCGAATGCGGGAATAACGTTCTACCCATGTTTTAATTCTTACTTTCTCTGGATAAGTCACAGGTTTAATATACTTAATATTTAAATCAGTAACAGGTGAGATAATACCGCGTTTTTCCATATCTGCATAATTGAAACCTAACTTGCTAATATAATCAGTACGTGCAACTTCAAACCAAGTCGCATAATTACCATGATAGATAAATCCCATCTTATCGGTTTCTTGATATCTTGCTTCAATTTCAGTAATACTGTAAATCATGTTTTTACCACGCTTTCTATACTCATTTGCTTAATTATCATATCACAAATAAAAGAGACTAAGATAGTAAGGACACTATCTCAGCCTCAATCTATTCAAGCCTCAAATTAATCGTTAACTTAAGCGTCTTGTAATTTTTTACGTAATACTAATTGTAAGATACCACCGTGACGATAGTAGTCTAATTCAACAAGTGAGTCGAAACGAGCGATTGCTTCGAATTCTACAACTTCGCCAGATTCTTTTTTCGCTGTTACTTTAACTTTGTCATGAGGTTTTACATTTTCATCGATATCAACAGAAATTTCTTCTCTGCCGTCTAATCCTAGGCTGTCAGCTGATTCGCCGTCTAGGAATTGTAATGGAAGTACACCCATCATAACTAAGTTTGAACGGTGGATACGTTCGTAACTTTGAGCGATAACTGTTTTAACACCTAAAAGGTTTGTACCTTTAGCTGCCCAGTCACGTGAAGATCCCATACCGTAGTCATTACCTGCTAATACAACTAAGCCTGTGCCGTCTTCTTTGTATTTCATTGCAGCATCATAAATCGGCATTACTTCATCAGTTGGCCAATAAGTTGTGAAGCCACCTTCTGTACCAGGAGCTAATTGGTTTTTAATACGAATATTCGCGAATGTACCACGAACCATTACTTCATGGTTACCACGTCTTGAACCATAAGAGTTGAACTCTCTGATTGGTACATCATTTTCTTGCAAGTATTGGCCTGCAGGTGTATCTTTACCAATCGCACCAGCTGGTGAAATATGGTCAGTTGTTACAGAATCACCGAATTTACCCATTACACGTAGGTTTTTCAATGGTTCGATTGTACCAGGTTCTTTAGATAAGCCTTGGAAGAATGTTGGATTTTGAATGTAAGTTGATTTAGGATCAAAGTCATATAATGGCGCATCCGTTACATCAATTTCATTCCACATTTCGTTGTTAGTGTATACATTTGAGTATTCTTCACGGAATAATTCAGGTGTAACAGCACTATCAACTGCATCTGCAACCTCTTTGATTGAAGGCCAGATATCTTTCAAGTAAACATCGTTACCATCTTTATCTTTACCTAAAGAGTCATTTTGAAGGTCGATATCTACAGTACCTGCTAAAGCATACGCTACAACTAATGGAGGTGATGCTAAGTAGTTACCTTTTACTAATGGGTGAATACGTCCTTCAAAGTTACGGTTACCTGATAATACAGAAGTTACTAATAAGTCTTCTCCTGAAATTGCTTTTTCGATTTCTGGTAAAAGTGGACCAGAGTTACCGATACAAGTTGTACAACCATAACCAACTAAGTTGAATCCAAGTTCATCAAGATATTCTTGTAAACCAGAATCAGCTAAGTAACCTGTTACAACTTTTGAACCTGGTGCTAATGATGTTTTAACAAACTCAGGAACTTTCAAGCCTTTTTCAACAGCATTTTTAGCTACTAAACCAGCACCTAACATTACATATGGGTTAGATGTGTTTGTACATGATGTGATTGCAGCAATTGCAATATCACCAGTAGTCATTTCAGCAGTTCTGCCGTCTTCAAATTCAATTTTAGCTTTTTTATCGAATTCTGATTCATCATAACCAAAGCCTTGGTTACCTGCTGGTGCAGTTACAGATTTTTCGAATGATTCTTTCATGTCGCCTAATTTAATCAAGTCTTGTGGACGTTTAGGACCTGATAAAGAAGGTTCAACAGTAGATAAATCTAATTCTACAACATCTGTGTATGATGGATCTTCTTTTGTTACGTCAAAGAACATATGGTTTTGTTTCAAGTACTCTTCAACAAGTTCAATTTGTTCTTCAGAACGGCCAGTTAAACGTAAATATTTAAGAGATTCTTCGTCTACCGGGAAGAAACCGCATGTAGCACCATATTCAGGAGCCATGTTAGCGATTGTAGCACGGTCAGCTAATGGTAAGTGTTGTACACCAGGACCGAAGAATTCAACAAATTTACCTACAACGCCTTTTTTACGTAATTCTTCAGTTACACGTAATGCTAAGTCAGTTGCAGTTGCACCTTGCGGTAATGCATTTGTCAAACGTACGCCGATAACTTCTGGAATTGGGAAGTAAGAAGGTTGGCCAAGCATACCTGCTTCAGCTTCGATACCGCCAACACCCCAGCCAAGAACGCCAAGACCATTGATCATTGTAGTATGTGAGTCAGTACCTACTAATGTATCAGGGAAAGCTACTGTTTCGCCGTCTACGTCTCTAGCATGTACAACATTTGCTAAATACTCTAAGTTTACTTGGTGAACGATACCAGTTGCTGGTGGTACTGCATTGTAGTTATCGAATGCTTTAGTAGCCCAGTTTAAGAATTGATAACGTTCATAGTTACGATGAAATTCTAATTTCATGTTACGTTGTAATGCATCAGGATTAGCATAGCTATCAACTTGTACAGAGTGGTCAATAACTAAATCAACTGGTACTTCTGGGTTGATTTTGTTAATATCTCCACCTACATCATCCATTGCTTTACGTAATGAAGCTAAATCTACTACAGCTGGAACACCAGTGAAGTCTTGTAAGATTACGCGTGAAGGTTTGAATGGAACTTCGCCTTCTCCGCCATTGCCGAATTTTGATAACCCTTCGATATGCTCGTCAGTAATAACAAACCCGTCTTCTTGACGCAAAACTGATTCTAACAATACTCGGATTGAGTATGGTAATTTGTTGATGTTTGTTAAACCTTGTTCTTCTAATGCTTGCAAATCATAAAAAGTGTACGTTTTTCCGTTAAGAGAAAACGTTTTCTTTGCCTGCTCTTTTAAGTTAGAAGACATGTATAATCCCCCCTGATTCAATATTATGCCTTTAATTAAATTGTATAGATATAAGTAAGGGATTACAACTATTAAACAGTAGAAAACACGCTAAAATCATTTTTGTTTTTTAATCAGTAAGTATAAGTATTAATTATCATATACAGCTCGTGTAATAAGTATCTTTTATTGATTGAGAATTGTTTTCAATTAAAACAATAAATCTTTATAACAAAAAACTACCCCGCATCATTTGCGAGGTAGTCATGATTTAATCATATTATGAATGTGATTGTTCAGATTGTTGACGTGCTTTACGTTTATCTAAAATATCTTCTTCATAATCTTGTTGAGAATATTTTACATATTCTTCTAAACGGTGTTTATTAGGCGTTAACGTCAAGCCTAAGAATTTACGTTCGCGGTTCGCATCTTTGTAGAAACTGATCATCATCAGTATCACGATAATGGAGAATGGCAATGCACTGATTATCGCAGCACTTTGTAATGAGTTCAATCCTGTATCTCCACCTGAGAATAACAGAATGAATGCGATAAGTGATTGAGCTACACCCCATGATACTTTGATATATGATGATGGTTCTAATGAACCGAATGAAGTTTGCATACCTAACACGAATGTTGCTGAGTCTGCTGATGTAATAAAGAATGAAGCAATCAACAATAACGCGATAATAGATAAGACAAAGCCCATTGGCAAGTGATGGAACACGCCGAATAATTGTGTTTCAGGTGCCATTTTGAATAAGTCATGGTGTTTCTTACCAGTTTCAATACCTAGTACACCAAACACACTGAACCAAATAAAGCTGACAATTGCTGGAACTAGCAATACGCCTGACATAAATTCTCTGATTGAACGTCCTTTAGAAACACGGGCAATAAATACACCCACGAATGGACTCCAACTTAACCACCAGCCCCAATAATATAGTGTCCATGATGACATCCATTCACGTTTTTGCGGATTTAATGCCGCAGTATCAAAACTGTTGAATAAGAATGAATTAAATAAGCTACCTGTTGAGCTTGTCATCATATCCAAAATAAGAACTGTAGGTCCGACAATTAAAGCAATAATCATCAATAGTGCCCCTAATCCAATATTAAGGTTACTTAAATATTGGATACCTTTGCTTAGGCCAGACCAAGCTGAAGCGATAAAGAGAATTGTTACGATAATAATAATTACACCTTGAACCCAAACATTGTTTGGAACTCCAAATAAGTAATTTAATCCACCATTGATTTGCAGTGCACCCATACCTAGAGATACGGCAACACCGACAACTGTTGCGAATACCGCTAATACGTCAACAATTGTACCAATTGGGCCATCTACTTTATCTCCTAAAATCGGACGTAAAGTTTTAGATAAAAGACCAGCTTCTCCTTTTCTAAACTGAGCATAAGCGAGTGCTAAAGCAACTACACCATATACTGCCCATGCGTGGAAGCCCCAATGGAAGAAAGAAGAACGTAATGCTTCTGTATAAGCTTGCGCTGTTTCGGGTTTAGCGTTCGGCGGTGCAGCAAAATCTCCCATAGGTTCAGCTGCGCCATAGAATACTAATCCGATTCCCATTCCAGCACTGAATAACATTGCAAACCAAGAAATAGTATTGAATTCAGGTTTGTCATTCGGTTTCCCTAGTTTTAGTTTACCGATTGGGCTGAAAATCAAGAACACACAGAAGAATACGATTATCGTAGTTAAAATTAAGTAATACCAACCCAAATCATTGGTAATCCAAAGTTTGACGGCATTCGTGATTTTGTCAAACTGGCTAGGAAAGATAGCTCCGGCTAAAACAACGATTAATACTAGAATCGATCCGTAAATAAATACCGGTGAAAGCTTCTTGCCATTATTACCATGCTGAGAAGAATTCATAATCAATTACTCCCTTTCTATTTATTTTATTGTCCAAAAAATATAAAACTGATTTTATAAGAAAAAATCATTTTCGCGAAAAACCATTTACTAGCATAACAAAGGACTAGCATATAATCAAATTTACCAATAACAAATATACAATATATTAATTATTGATTAAATCATAAATGTTTTAGGGGTTAATTTGATTATTTAACGCTTATATTAGGCAATATACTTTTGGTCTATACCCTTTTTTATTACTTATAAATATGAAAGCGCTATGATTCCCAAAAAAAGCAATGTCCTTTCAAGAATTTGTAAAAATAACCAAAACAGCTATTTTTTTTCTTAAAAGATTTATCGTATAATATAGTTTAGTAAATTTAGGAGGATATCTATACTTATGTTTAAAGAATTTAAAGAGTTTGCCTTTAAAGGAAACGTATTAGACTTAGCTGTTGCTGTAGTAATGGGTGCTGCTTTCAACAAAATCATTACTTCATTAGTAACATATATCATCATGCCATTAATCGGCTTAATCTTCGGTACAGTAGATTTCGCTAAAAACTGGTCATTTATGGGGATTAAATATGGCTTATTCGTTCAATCTGTCATCGATTTCTTAATCGTTGCTTTCGCCCTATTCCTTTTCGTTAAATTAGCAAATACATTAATGAGAAAAGAAGAAGTGGAAGAAGAGCCAGAAGAAAATATTGTTTTACTTACTGAAATCAGAGACTTATTGCAACAACAAAATGGCACTGTTACAAATGAAACAACTAACATCTTTACTGAAACTGACGATGTTGATAATAAGAAATTTTAATTTATTTCTAAATAAAAACGACTTGCGAATCACGCAAGTCGTTTTTGTATGTTAAAACTTAAATTGTGTCGTACTTTGGTAAGCATCTGTTTTTACTTCTAAAATCGTAGGAATACGTTGTTTAAGTTCACTGACATGAGAAATAATACCTACCATTCTGCCTGTTGATTTAATATTTAATAATGTATCTAAAGCTGTTTCCAAAGTTTCTTGATCAAGTGTTCCAAATCCTTCATCTATGAACATCGATTCTAAAGTAATGCCGCCTGACTCTTGTTGGACGACTTCACTTAATCCTAATGCTAATGCCAATGATGCTTGGAATGATTCTCCACCTGATAGTGTAGAAATATGACGTGTTTTATTGGAATGTGAATCAAACACAACAATTTCTAATCCACTATAACCTTGTGTCACAACATCACTCCGTTTTAATATATATCTATTATTGGTCATTTTCATAAACCGCTTATTAGCAAACTCTAAAATCATTTCTAAATAGTAAACTAACACATAATTTTCTAATGTCAGCTTTTGTATATTCTTGCCAGATAATACTTCAGCTAAATCAAAAATTTCTTGTTGTTCAGATAATTCTTTTTCTAAAACATCAATGTGTTCTTTTATTTCTTTAAAATTACTCGTATTTAATTGCATTTTAAACTCATGCTCATTTAACCGCTTCGACTTCTCTTCTAATTCTGTTTTCTGTAATTCAAGATTTTTAAATAACTTCTCTAAGTCAGGTTTCTCTTGATTACCGATAAGTGCTTTCAATTCAGCAATCTTATGAGATAAATTATTTTGTTTCTCATGATATGATTTGATTCGTTCTTCAATTTGTTCTTTTTCTGGCATCAAATCTAAAATCTCTTGTACTTCATCTGTACTTTGGATACCGATGTTTTGCATTTCACTTTGTGATTGTTGCTCTAAATTTGTTTTTTCTTTTTGTGTTTCTTTACGGTTATCTTGTGCTGATTTGAACTTTGTTTGCTCAACTGCTATATTTTGCTTTGCCTCTGTTTCTTGTTGTTTCAGTGCCTCAATTTTAGTTTGATGCGCTTTAACTGCTTCTTCTTTTTCTGAAAAACCTTTTATAAAATCATTAATCTTATTAAACGTTGTTCCATTTTCGAACGCTTCAATCAAACGATTTATTTTTTCAGATTCAGCTTTTTTCTGAGTGAGTGCAAGTTGTAAATTTTGAATTTTTTCTTTAATCTCTTGTATTTGAGTTTGTTTTTTCTCAATTTCTTTGTTGCGTTTCTCTTGATGTTTTTTGTCTGCCTCTGTTTTTTCGTACTTTTCTTTTAAATCTGCGAGTATTTGTTCATTATTTTCCGGCACTTCTTGATGCTCAAATTTATCAGTTTCATTTTTAAGCATACTGTACTCAGCTTCTAATTTAGAATATGCGGCTCTTATTGCTTCTTTGTTCTCGTTTAAATCATTCAACTTTTCTTTTTGTGCTTTTAATTGTTCAAAGTCCAAATGATCTGAAGGTGAATCAATCGTATTGCCGCATATCGGGCATTGGTCTCCTGGTTGCAACATTGATTGAAGTTTTTTAATCATTGCTTCTTGGTTGTCAAATTCCAATTGATTCGTATTAAACTGAGAAATTGCTTCTTGAATTTCATTTGATTTCCGCATATTTTGTGTCATTTCTTGTTCTAAAGCTTTTAATTTTTTTACACGTTGATCATATTCTTCCTTTTTTTCTATCGCTTCTTTTGTATCTTTGATTTCTTGTTTTAAATCAAACAATTGCTGTGTAAGTTGATGAAGTCGTTCATAATCAGGTCGCTCATTTTGATGAACAGCTTTCATTTCATCTAATAATTGTTCATTATCATTTAAATCTTTTTTGGATTGGTTATAATCTTCATGAACTTGGTTTTTAGAGTCATATGCTATTTGATATTGTTTGATATTTTGATAAAAATACTGTGTTTCGTTAATAAATTTACGTTTTGCTTCTATGTCATCTTCTGCTTCAGAGAGTGCTGCTTGTTCATCTGTGATTTTCTGCAGACTAGCTTGATATTGTTGAATATTATGCTCGATTTTCTCACACTTAACATTTAATTCGTCCAATTTTTTTGAATGCGCTGAAATATTTTCAATGATTTGATGAAGCGGGCGTACTTCTCGGATTTTTTTCAACTTTGTTTCCAGTATTTTAATTTCAGAAGCATGTTTTTCAAGTGCTTCTAATTCATCTGTTAAAGTCTTTCGGTCATTTATTTTTTGATTTAAATCTTCAGCATCTCGATAAGCTGTTTCAGCTTTATGCTTAACTTCCTCTTGTTGCGTTTTTTCTTTTTCTAAGTGTTTATAAATATCTTTACCAATTCGTTCAAAATCTGGAATCGCATCTAATAATTTTTCAGTTTGTATGCTCGGAAGTGTTTTATACGCTTGTAAGCTTTCATCATCAAAATCCTCTGCTTTATTCCACAACTGTTCGATTTGCTGGTGTCTTGCTTCAATTTTTTTCTTTTCTTCTTTATTTTGATTCACTAACATTTGCTGTAAAGTTTCAAAACGGTTCGTGTTGAATAATGTTCTAAGAATTTCTTGTTTTGCTGAACTCTTAGAAAAGAGGAACTTTTTAAATTCTCCTTGCGGCAGAATAAACAGCTGTCTAAATTGCTCTATATCAACACCTAACAAGCCTTCTATATAATTATTCCCCGCAGTGACTTTGCTTTCTCTAAGTTCATATTTTCCATCTTCTAGCTCATAAACGGATAAATTAGGATTTGTTGGGTTTTTATTGCCTTCTTTGATAAAGGCACCTTGTCTAACAACTTTAAACTGCTTATCTTTCAATTGAAATACAAGTTCTACCTCCATAGGAGATTTTCCATCAGCAAAGTGACTTCTTAATGCAGTTTCTTTTCTTGAAGACGTTGATGCTTTTCCATACAAAGCAAACACAATCGCATCAAACAGCATTGACTTTCCTGAACCTGTTTTACCACTGATTAGAAAAAGTTCATTATTTTTCAGTTGTGTAAAATCTATTGTTTCTTCCATGAAAGGACCGACATTTTGCAAATGAAGGTTTAATGGTTTCATGTATTGTCACCTCTCATAATATCATTCAGCAACTGTGTTACTTTTTTCTTTTGAATTTCTGATAAATCCTTATGTGTCATTTCTTCATAGAAAGTTTCAATAATGGTTTGATCTGATAATTTTTTAATTTCTCGATCTGTAAATTGATGTTCAAACGTTTGTGAATGATTTGTGAGCGCAAGCACATTTTTATAGAGTTGTTTGATGTTCATAATCGGATCTGAAATATGCGACATCTCGCTTAATTTAAAGTGAATATAGTTATCTTTGTTTTTAACTGCTATTCTATCTTGAATGACATCATCATAAGTTGCTTCAATCACTTCTAGTTCACGTAAAGGCTGCATCGCTATGAATGTGCTTTTAACTTCATGCGGCAATTCTAATAAAACACGACGGTAACCTTTTGGCTGATTTGTTTCTGAAAATGAATATTGTAAAAGTGACCCGCTATAAAAGACATAATCAGATTGGATACTAAACGGATGATGCAAATGACCTAACATCACAGTGTCAAAGTGTTCCATATATTTTTCTGGTACTTGTTCAACAGTACCTATTGTTAAAGGTCGTTCTGATTCACTTCTGATTCCACCTGCTACTGTCATATGTGCAATTAATACATTTAGTTTGTTTTTATCTAGTCCTGTACTCATATGTTTTAAGCAGCATTCTACTGCCTCATCATATGATTTTAAATTTTCATCAGGGAAATAATGCTGCATTTCGCTTAATGTTGCAAAAGGCAATGTATAGAAATCTACCTCTTCAAATGAAATAGGTTGATGCATTGTTGATAATTCTGTACGAATATATAATTTTGAATGTTCGAACCAAGAAGCACCATAATTTAATCGTGCTTTGCCGTCATGATTTCCACTTATCATAATAATGGGTATCTGCAACTTTAAATTTAATTCACTAATTGTTGATTCTAATAGTTGGATTGCTTCTTTACTTGGATAGCTTGTATCATATAAATCTCCTGCAATGACAATTAAGTCAGGTTTTTCTGTTTCCATGGCTTTGATAAATTGTTTTAAAATGTACTTTTGATCTTCTAAAAATGACTGACCATTTAAAATTTTTCCTAGGTGCCAGTCAGCTGTATGTATGACTTTCAAAGAATCACCTCATTACCCCAATTATATAACAAACCGCTTATCTTCTCATTGAAAATAAGCGGTTTGTTTTTTATTTATGCAACTACTTTTCGGCTAGTATAATTTTTGGAAAAAAGAAAACGTTAATGCTAATCCTGCGATGATAATACCGATTAAACTTACTACATGTTTAAGTTTCAACTTAATCACCCTCGTTTAATAATTTTCTCTTACTATCATACCCTTTTTCAGCAAATGGACGCTTCCTATATTAAGAAAGCGTCCATTGTTAGTGAATATGCATTAATTTATAAGTTCTTTTTTCAATTTTTTATATTTCATTAACATAGCAATTCTCCATGGTAAAATCATACAGAATGCAAGTAAGAAGAACATTCCCGCAAGTTGTCCAGGATCGATTTGATTACTGACAATCACTTTAATAAAAGTTCTGATAACGAGCAATGAGATTAATATAATCGGAAACGCTTTAGAACGTTTCATATAAATTTCTGAACCTTTTACTTCAAAACGAGATGTCCAGATTAGTACTGTTGAAAATAGTACACCTAAAATAATCGCTTCAATAATTTCCATGCCTGTTAATCTAAAATAAGGAACAACAAACATTAATGCACCTGTAGACATAAATATAGGTGGTAATATTAATTTCTTTTCATTAACAGGAAATTGTTGTGCTTTCATTCTAATTGCTATTACAACAGCGCCCATTATGAATGCTATACCGATAGAAAATACGAGATATAACACAATGACACCCTCTTTACATGGTTAAATATTTAATTTAAATCATTGTATAGTATATCATTGCATCCCGATTTTTCCATATAAAAACGTTCACTTTTTTCAAGTTAATTTCATTTATACTTCTAAACCTATATTTAATGTAAATTCCAAAGACACCTTTGCATGTTATTTTATAACACTATCTATTCATGAACTGCTTTTTTATGAGTTCATATTTCTCATTTGGTGTTACTAGTATAAAAAAAGAAACTTAACCCTTTAATCGGCAAAGTTCCTTTTTTCTTATCATAGATTATTTCATTTTTTGATCCATATTTTTATTCATCATCGTCATCATTTGATTGATTTTCTTTTGAGATGGTTTTTGACCCATTTGCATCATCATCATTCGTAACATTTCTTCATTGATTGGCGGGTTCTTTTTAAGGTAATCCATCATATATTTTCTTGCTAGGAAGAAACCACCAACTAAACCGATGATAAGTGCAGCAACAATTAAAAGAATTGCTAACCAAGTTGCCATTGTCTCACCCACTTTCTTTATCCTTTAGCATTTTACTAAACTTATAAATTCATTTCAAGTTGTTCTATTACACTCTTGCATTGAATTCACAAAATAAGAGCTATTCCTAGCCCGTTGAAATTTAAACTGTAATATACAGCATTTCAAGTATGGAATAGCTCTCTCTTACTTACATTGTATTGCATTTATTATAGATTGTTCAATAACTTAAGCACATTTTCTTTTGTGAAACCATATTTTTCAACAACTAAGCCGCCTGGAGCACTTGCACCGAATCTATCGATTCCTAATACTTCGCCTTCTAAGCCGACATATTTATGCCAACCAAGCGTTGCACCCATTTCTACAGCTAAACGTTTTGTAATTGAAGGTGGAAGGATTTCATCTTTGTATTCTTTTGATTGTTGTTCGAATGCGTGCCAGTTAGGCATTGATACTACGCGAATACCTTTACCATTTTCAGCAAATGATTTTGCTGCTTCAACTGCCAAGCTCACTTCAGAGCCTGTAGCAAGCAATAGATATTCAGGTTCAGCATCTGATTCATAAACAACATATGCACCTTTACGAACACCTTCTTCAACTGTTTCTTTAGATACATCTAAAACAGGTAAGTTTTGACGAGTTAAAACTAATGAAGTTGGTGTGTTTTCAGTTTCTAAAGCTACTTCCCAAGCCACACGAGTTTCGTTACCGTCAGCTGGACGAATCACATTCATGTTTGGTAATGAACGTAATGCAGCTAATTGTTCGATCGGTTCGTGAGTTGGACCATCTTCACCTACAGCAATTGAATCGTGTGTGAAGATAAATGTTGAATTTAATCCCATAATTGCTGACAATCTTAATGCTGGTTTTAAATAGTCGCTGAATACGAAGAATGTTGCACCATATGGGTTTAATCCGCCATGTGCAGCCATACCGTTTACAGCAGCGCCCATTGCAAATTCACGTACACCGAACCAGATATTTTTACCTTCTGGTGTATTACGGTCATAATCTACTGCTTCTTTAACATTTGATTTGTTAGAACCAGCTAAGTCTGCTGAACCACCGAAGAATGAAGGAACGTGTTCACTTAATGATTGGATAACATCTCCTGAATCAGCACGTGTTGCACTTTCAGTTCCAACTTTGAATTCTGGTAAATGTTCAGCGTAATCTTTTGGTAATTCTCCATTGATTGCTTTTTTGAATTCATCAGCAAGTTCAGGATATTCTTCAGAGTATTTTTCCACTAATTTTTTCCATGCTGCTTCATTTTCATCAGCACGTTTTAACATTGTGTTACTGAAAATATCATAAACTTCATCTGGTACATAGAAACGTTTTTCAGGATCTAAATGATAGTTTTCAATTGTTAATTTACGTTCATCTTCACCTAATGGTGCACCATGCACACCGTGTGTACCTGATTTGTTTGGTGAACCGTAACCAATAACAGTTTTCACTTCAATCATTGTTGGTCCTTTTTGTTTTTTAGCTTCTTCGATAGCATTATTGATTTCTTCTAAGTCATTACCATCTTTAACTAAAATGTGATTCCAACCATATGCTTCAAAACGTTGTTTGATGTTTTCAGAGAAGGCTTTATCTAAATCACCATCTAATGAGATATCATTTGAATCATAAAGCGCAATTAATTTATCTAATTGCAAATGACCTGCTAATGAAGCAGCTTCATGAGAGATACCTTCCATTAAGTCACCATCAGAAGCTAAAACATAAGTGTAATGATCTACTACGTTTGCATCAGGTTTATTAAATTTACCTGCTAAATGATCTTCAGCCATTGCCATTCCCACAGACATAGCAAAACCTTGACCAAGTGGACCAGTTGTAACTTCTACACCTTGAGTGTGTCTGAATTCAGGGTGTCCAGGAGTTTTAGAGTCCCATTGTCTAAATTGTTTCAACTCTTCTAATTCTAAGCTGCCTGATACATGAAGTAAGCTGTAAAGCAATGCAGAACCATGTCCTGCAGACAAGATGAATCTATCTCTATTAAAATATTCATTTGAATTAGGATTAAAGTTCAAATGACGTGTCCAAAGCGTATATGCCATTGGCGCAGCACCCATTGGTAATCCTGGGTGTCCAGAATTTGCTTTCTCAACTGCATCAATACTTAATGCTCTTATCGTATTAACTGCAAGTTCATCTTTTTTGTCAAACATCAATAAAACTTCCTTTCTATACAGCATCATTTTATGCCATTATACATTATCTATAGTCCGTTTTACATTTATTGTTCTTATGAAACCGTTACCAATCAAAATAAATTATTTACTCTTTTACTTTTTTATAAAAAAATACCGCTTCAACACTATGCTGATGCGGTATAGCTCTATTTTAAAAATCAAATTCAACCTTTGATTTTAGCTTCTTTTATTTTGATCACGTTGTATCTTTTTCAATTTATCCGGAGTTACGTCGTTACTTTCAGGGTCTAACACTTTTGTATTTTCGATTTGCTGTTTAAATCCTTCGCGGAAAGTATCAAGATATTTTTGATGTAGTTCTGCTCTTTCCTTCGCTTCTTCTTTAGTTAAGCCTTCTTCTTTTTTCTTCTTTGAAAGTTCATTAATTCTATTAATTGTTTTTTTATGTTCTTCAGACATTTGTATAACCTCCATCATGCTGATAATCATTTATAATATCAAATTATTCTTTAAAATTAAAATGATACTCTGTTTATCTAGCTATTCCCTTTTTCAACAGATTATACACTTCATTAGAGACCAAACATTATTTTTAATGTAGTACAGCAATTAATGGTTTGCTTTCTTGTTCGCTATCCGCTTTAATATATCCTTCACGTTCGGCTTTTTGTTCTGCTTTAGCAGATATTGTATGATCTGTCATTTCGTACACTTGTTCTTTACCTTCAGATTGGTTTGCACTTATTATAAAAGCTGAAAACAGTATAAATGAAGTCAATAATACTGCAGAATACGCTAAAAAAGTCGATTGATATTTCTTAATCATTTTCCAACACTCCCAGAACATTTGTTTGCATAAACACAATATCAGAACGATTGTTCGCTGTCAATACTTTTACGAACAAATGTTTGTAAATGTGCTGTTCGCATGCTATAATAAGAACAAACTAGAAGAGGATGTGCTTTAATATGACAGAATTAACGAAACGTCAAAGCGAAATTTATGAATATATAAAAACTGTTGTCCACACAAAAGGTTATCCGCCTAGTGTCAGAGAGATCGGAGAAGCAGTAGGATTAGCGTCCAGTTCAACTGTGCATGGACATCTATCCAGACTTGAAAGCAAAGGTTACATCAGACGTGATCCTACCAAACCAAGAGCAATTGAAATTGTCAGTGATCAACTTGAAGAAAATGCTGAAATGGAAGGTACTATCCATGTTCCTGTTATCGGTAAAGTTACTGCCGGTGTTCCTATTACAGCTGTGGAAAATATTGAAGAATACTTCCCGCTTCCCGAACACTTAACTTCTACGCACAACAGCGACATTTTTATCTTAAATGTAGTAGGAGACAGTATGATTGAAGCTGGTATTCTCGATGGCGATAAAGTCATTGTCCGCAGCCAAACGATTGCTGAAAACGGTGATATTATCGTAGCGATGACTGAAGATGACGAAGCTACTGTCAAACGTTTCTACAAAGAGAAACATCGTTATCGTTTGCAACCAGAAAACAGCACAATGGATCCTATTTATTTAGAGCAAGTTACCGTTTTAGGTAAAGTTGTAGGTTTATTCAGAGAACTTTAATATACCTTTTCTGTTTGCATATTATCTCTTCTAAATAATCAGCACGTAAAAATCACCTCGGGACTGAGATTTCTCAGACCCGAGGTGATTTTTTTAACCTGTATAATCTTCTGTCCAGAACGGTTGTCTTTCTTTATTAAAACTGACACCGACACCTAAATTCTTAAAGTTAGACTGCAAGATATTTTTTCGATGTCCTTCTGAATTCATCAAACCTTCATGTGCAAAAATACTGCTTTGTTGACCATAGGCTAGATTTTCACCTGCTGTTTGATAATCAATTCCATCTTTTTGCATTCGATCAAAAGGTGATTCACCTTTTAAGTTATTATGATCAAAGTAGTGATTATCTGCCATATCATCACTGTGCTTACGCGCAGTATCCGATAATGGTTGATTGTATTTTAATACTGGTTTATCTTTTTGAACACGTTCTGCGTTGACTAAATCAAAATCTTGTAATTCAAAACCTTTTTCAAGCGAAGATGAAGGCGCCCCATATTGCTGTGTCAGACGGTCCTCCATTGTTTTACTCACCTGCATGAGCCCTTTCACTTGATTGTTTTCATGTTGATCATAAAATACAGTCGTATAAATGTTGTCTTTATTAAACACATCATACTCATCATTATCTAACTCAAACCGATATTTTCCTTTAGTAATTGAATCTAGAGGTTTGCCCATGCGTGATCGGACTGTATCTTGTGGTGTGCCATATTTAATCTTAGATTTAGACGAAATAACATTTTGGTTCGTATACATGGCATTTACTTTATTATCAATATAACTGACCATGATAAATGAATGATATTGATTATGATAGGTATACCATTTCAAACCATATTCATTGGCAGTTACCCTTTGAGGTTGTCCTAACTGTTTTTCTACTTGCGCTTTATCCATATTCATCTGAATATTTCTAATCGCAAAGTCTTGTTTATCAGGAACTTTCAACGCTTCTTTATTGATACTTTCTTTAGCTGCTAAAGCTTGGATTTTTCCTCTTGCTTGTTCTTGTATATGTTCCATCCACGGTGTTTCTTTTACCGGCATACATAATGCGATAAGCAAAAATACCGTGACCAGTCCAAACCATTTTCTAATTTTGGACACCCCCGCACATTAGTACAAAATCTTAGTCTCTGTCACCATTGAAAATAGAATTTCTAACAATGACATAATCTACTTTGCGTAAAGAGTCTAAATCTTTACCGCCTGCATATGAAATTGAACTTTGTAAGTCTTGTTGCATTTCAGTCAATGTATCAGCCAATGTACCTTTATGTTCGACAAACATTTTTTTGCCTTCAACATTTTTATGTTCGCCTTTTTGGAATTCTGACGCACTGCCGAAGTATTCTTTATAAAGTTTGCCATCTAATTCAACAGTTTCACCAGGAGATTCTTCATGTGCTGCAAATAAAGATCCTACCATAACCATTGAAGCTCCGAAACGGATAGATTTAGCAATATCACCATGTGTTCTGATACCACCATCAGCAATCATCGGTTTACGGGCTGCTTTACTGCAATGATTGATTGCAGCTAATTGCCAACCGCCTGTACCAAAACCAGTTTTAATTTTAGTGATACATACACGCCCAGGTCCAATACCTACTTTAGTAGCATCCGCACCTGCATTTTCAAGTTCCCTTACACCTTCAGGTGTACCTACGTTCCCTGCAATTACAAAAGTTTCAGGTAAATAAGATTTAATTTGACGGATCATATTAATCACTTGTTCTGAATGTCCATGTGCAATATCAATTGTGATATACTCCGGTTTTAATCCTTCTTCTGCTAATTCTCTAACGAAATCGTACTCTTTATCTTTAACACCTACTGAAATAGATGCAAATAATCCTTTATCTTGCATTTTTTTGATAAAAGGAATACGTCCTTCTTCATCAAAACGATGCATAATGTAGAAATAATCATTTTCAGCAAACCATTCTGCTAATTTTTCATTCATAACTGTTTGCATGTTTGCTGGCACTACTGGCAACTTGAATCGTTTAGGACCGAATTGCACACTTGTGTCACACTCTGAACGGCTCTTTACGATACATTTATTTGGAATCAATTGTACATCTTCATAATCAAATATCTTCATTAAAAACACCTACCCCATACTCTTTATTTATTTTTTCCAAAATATCCAATGTATATCATACTATCTTGCAGTACATTTTACCAACTTAAAATTCATTTTTTGAGTTAAATTTGAACAAAAAAAGAACACATTTCATCAAAGAAATGTGTGTTCTAAAACTAAGCACTCATTATATAGTTGATAATCTTACCAACTTGCTTTTTTAACGCCTGGAATTTGACCTTTATGCGCATGTTCTCTGAATGCGATACGTGACATTTCGAATTTTCTCATTACACCACGTGGTCTTCCAGTAACTTTACATCTGCGAGTTAAACGTGTAGGTGATGAATCTCTTGGTAATTTTTGTAAACCTTCATAGTCACCTTTAGCTTTCAACTCTTGACGTTTTGCGTAATATTTAGCAACGAGTTCTTCTCGTTTTTGTTCTTTAACAACTTTTGATTTTTTTGCCATTAAAGTTCCTACCTTTCATTAATAATTATTTATAATCGTAATTATTACGATTTATATCATAACACAAATTTGGACTTTATCAATACATTTTGCTCATTTTTCCGAGCAAAGTTGTTTACTAATTGGAATTTTTTCTATAGAATAGAATACATTGAGCTTATGCACCATTATTCAAACCATATCTTGCACGTTATGCATGATTATGGTAAATTTAAGTGCGTAAGTATTGCTAATAACTTAATAGAAAGGGTGTCTACATTGCGCGTAAACGTAACTTTAGCTTGCACAGAATGCGGCGACCGTAATTATATTACTACTAAAAACAAACGTAACAATCCTGAACGTATTGAATTAATGAAATATTGTCCAAGATTAAAAAAATATACATTACACCGCGAAACTAAATAATCTAATGAAATTAAGTTATCTTTTCAAAATGATAACGACGAAACGACGATAGTGAACTTACCGTTATATATAACGTTTAAGTTCACTTTTTTCATTTTTTAACGGGTATTCAATATACACCTTTAACGTATTTTTGTCCATACCCCCTACTTTTCCGCCTTATTATCCAGCCAATTATTAACTACCCTCTCTTTTTTCAGAATTTTTTAAATTTTTTCGCTTTAAAGTCCTAAATTCCATTGATTAGTAGCAAAAAAACGATTAGAATAGACTACATATCATTTTTAAAATAAAAGATTCGAGGTTACGCTTATGGATGAAAACAAAATGAACAGGGGGCTGAGTTCCCGGCACATATCAATGATTGCAATTGGCGGCGCAATCGGTACTGGTCTATTTATTGCTACTGGCGGAGTTATTTCTCAAGCTGGACCTGGCGGTGCCATTCTCGCTTATGTAGTAATCGGGGTAATGTTGTACTTCTTAATGTCATCAGTTGGAGAATTAGCTACGTTTTATCCAGTTTCAGGATCATTCAGTTCATATTCAACACGCTTTATTGATCCTTCTCTCGGTTTTACGGCAGGTTGGCTGTACTGGGCAATATGGTCACTTGTAACTAGCGTAGATGTCATCATTGCATCTAACGTTCTTTATTATTGGGATACTTTCAAATTCTTTTCTCCATTAACATGGAGCTTGATTTTTATTACGTTATTATTGCTATTAAACATTTTTACAGTCAGAGCTTTTGGAGAAGCGGAATTCTGGTTATCTGCAATTAAAGTTGCAACTATTATCATATTTATTGTTGTAGGTATTTTAATGATATTCGGTATTTTAGGCGGCCACACGTATGGTTTCAAAAATTTCACAACAGGTGAAGCACCATTCGTCGGCGGAATATCAGGATTCTTGAGTGTTTTACTCGTTGCAGGTTTCTCCGTCGGGGGTACAGAGGTTGTAGCTGTCACAGCAGGTGAATCTGACAACCCTGAAAAATCAATGCCGAATGCGATCAAATCAGTATTTTGGAGAATTTTATTATTCTATATTCTTTCTATTGCTGTAATATCTGCAATTTTACCTTATTCTGATCCTTTATTATTAAACAAAAGTGAATCAGTAGCACAAAGTCCTTTCACTATAGTCTTTGATAGAGTTGGCATCGCCTTTGCCGCATCTGTTATTAATGCAGTTATTTTAACTTCATTATTATCAGCTGCTAACTCTGGTATTTATACAACAAGTCGTATGTTATTTTCACTTAGTAATGAAAAACAAGCGCCTAAGTTTTTAAGTCATTTGCATTCAAAAACAAAATTACCGCTTCCAGCAATTTTAACAACCTATCTAATTGTGGTCTCAGTCATTATCATTGCTAATTTTTACGCGGATACAATTTTTACATTGTTAGGTATTATCGGACAACTTATTATCTTTATTTGGGCTGCTGCTGTTTGTTCTCTTATCAGATTGCGCCGAGGTATCAAAGCACAAGGATTAGATGCAAACAAGCTGCTACCTTATAAATCACCATTATATCCTTTAGGTCCTATCATTGTTTTAGCAACATTAGTCTTTTTACTTGTCGGAGGATCATTTGAAGATATAGTAACACTGAATGCAGGCGGATTAACGAAAGATTTCTTACCTATCATTATTCTTGCTGTCATTTACTTACTTCATAAAACAATTAATAAAACGAAATATGTGCGCTTAAAAGATATGGACTTAAGAAGTTTCCAAGAATTCAATAAAGTTCATAAAAAGTAACATACTTTAAACAGGTTGGTATTTCCAACCTGTTTTTTTATTTAACTGATGATTTTCTCATAGAAATATATGTAGTATAATAATATTAATAATACGAACAAATCGAGGTGTTACAACATGGTAGGACAAACTAATTTATTTGACAATGTTTTGAAAAAAGACGAACGTTTTGTCATCGTTGTTCAATCTCTTGAAGAAAAGCAAGGCAACCTTGTTAAAAGAACTTTAAGAGAATATCCGAGTTTGGAACATGATCAGATGGTTCCGCTATTTGAGCACTTAAAAGATGTATATCTTAATGAACCATTTGAAAAAGGACAATCTGCATATATTATTACAGTTTATACCAACTTAGATTATTCTGCTGATAATATTTATGCACTTGTTAAACGCAACCATGGGATGCATGAATGGACACATACCGCAAAATAAGCAAAAACAAAGGATACTCAATTATTTCAGATGAGTATCCTTTGTTTATTTTATTTCAATATTTTTTCTAAAGCCGCTACAATACCATCAGAATCGTGATCGAGCGTTACATAATCTGCTGCTTCTTTTAATTCTTCTTTTGCATTGCCCATTGCTACTGAATAACCTGCTGCTTCTATCATTGAATAGTCATTTAGGCTATCGCCAAAAGCAATCGTTTTTGAGATATCAATATCTTCTTTCTTGCAAAGTGCTCTTAAAGCATTTCCTTTTGAAACACCATGTGCCATAAATTCTAAGAAATAAGGCTTGCTCGTCGTCACATCTACATGTTCATTAAATCTTCCATCTAAACTTTGGAAAATCTCTTCGATATGAGGAACATAATCTACCCCCATCGCTTTAGGAACAGGATTTTGAATAAATGATTTGATATCGTCTACTTTTTTCATAGGTAAGCCTGTTAACTCTGATTCAATATTCATATATTCATGAGTACCTTCATAAATAATATGACCATCTTGATAAGTTAAGACAAACAGATTGTTTTCTCTGCAAAAGTCTACAATTTTATCAAAATCTTCTTTAGAAACACTTTTTTCGTCTTCTAGTTCGCCATCTTTAACACGCGTAGTTCTACCACCATTATAGCTGATGACATAACTATCATGTTCATTCAATTTAAGCGATCTTGCAATTGGCAACATACCTTCTGTTGGTCGTCCTGAAGCCAGTACGACATGATATCCTTCTTCTTGAAGGTTAATTAAGTATTGCGCGGTTTTCGAACTTACTTCATTATCTGATGTTAATAAAGTATCGTCCATATCCATTACAATCATTTCATATTTAGTCATTTGACGTGATGCGCTCCTTTCAAGCTATTACATCAAATTATAACCTATTTCGGTTTTATTCATATACTTTTTCAGCAATAATTCCGCTTTTATTGATTATAATGATTTCTGAACTGCATTCATCTAATTCTTTATTCAACCTTCTGACCAACTTACCACTTTTTGATGGGTCAATCAGTGTTAAAATTGTCGGACCTGCTCCGCTGATAACTGTGGCATATGCCTTATATTCTTTTGCAATGCTTTTAACCTTTTCAAATTCAGGAATCAGCTTTTGTCTGAAAGGTTCATGGAAACCATCCATTTCCATTAATTTTCCTGCTAGAACATAATCGTGTTGAATCAGAGCACTTAACATTGTATTGCTGATGGCACTATATTGAACAGCATCTCCATGCTTAAAACTATCAGGCAATACTTGTCTTGAATCATGTGTTTTCAATTCATAACTCGGTACTGTAATCACAAGATTTACACGTGGTGGTTCAATAAACGAAATATATGTTTCATTGGTATGATTATTATAAAAACCTGATACCATTCCGCCATATATGACTGGCGCAACATTATCTGGATGTCCTTCTATTTCAGTTGCAGCTTCCACCATTTCAAATTCAGACAGTTGCAATTGACCGAAGAAATCAGCTAAATAAATACCCGCTACTAAAGCAGAAGCTGATGATCCAAGCCCTCTTGCCAAAGGGATTTCACTGCGCATCGTAATTTTTAAAGGAGGTACTGTTACTTCAAATCTTTTTTCTAAGAATTGAACGACTTGATAAATTAAATGATTCTCATCAGTGGGTAAATCATGAAGGTTTTCCCCTTTATGATGGAAATGCCACTTTTGATCATCGCTGATTTCAGCTTCTACATATAAAAACTTATTTAATGCTAACCCAATAGAATCAAAACCGACACCTAGGTTCGCTGTAGAAGCGGGTACTTTAAGTTTTAAACGTTCCGACATTAATGCATAACTCCTTTGATGTATTTAACGATGCTTTCTTTATCATTCGGCAAGGATTTAATCGGATTATCTAATAATGAAATTGCTGTATCTGGATCTTTCAATCCATTACCAGTCAATACTGCTGTGACAGTGACGTCTTTCGGTAGTTTTCCAGCTCTATGGAGTTTAATCAAGCCGGCAATTGATGCGTTACTTGCTGGTTCAGCAAATACACCTTCTTTTGAAGCTAATAATTGATATGCTTCTAAGATTTCTTCATCTGTAACACTATCAATTAAGCCATTTGACTCATCTAAAGCTGTGACCGCTTTGTCCCAACTAGCAGGGTTTCCAATTCGAATTGCAGTTGCGACTGTTTCAGGATTTTTAACTACTTTATTTTGTACAATCGGTGATGCACCTTCAGCTTGGAATCCGAATAATTTCGGCAAACCTGTGCCATGTTTATCATTGAATTCTTTAAAACCTTTCCAATAAGCAGTAATATTACCTGCATTTCCTACTGGAATTGCTAGTACATCTGGGGCATGTCCGCCTAATTGTTCCACAACTTCAAAAGCACCTGTTTTTTGACCTTCAATACGATATGGGTTAATTGAATTAACTAATTCAATATCGCCGCCTTCATTTGCAACTTCTTTAACAATTTCTAATGCTTCATCGAAATTGCCGTCGATAGAAACAATTTCAGCACCGTACATTACTGCTTGTGATAATTTTCCTAATGCAATTTTACCTTCTGGAATTACTACAATTGCTTTTAATCCTGAACGTGCTGCATAAGCTGCTGCTGCAGCTGAAGTGTTACCTGTAGAAGCACAAATAACTACTTTCTTGCCGTCTTCTTTGGCTTTTGTAACTGCCATTACCATTCCGCGATCTTTAAATGAACCTGTCGGATTGGCACCTTCGAATTTCACATATAAATTAATGCCTAACATTTCAGAAAGCGTATCACAATGAATTAACGGAGTTTGGCCTTCGTTTAAAGTTACATTGGGTGTATTTTCATTTACTGGTAGATAATCCTTATATTCTTGAACTAAACCTTGCCATCTTTTCATATTAATTAAACCCCTTCTACTGGATATACTTTTTCAACTGGATATTTTCCTTGAGATAAGATGTCGCTAACAGGGACATCTGTACCTTCAACTACTACCGCTGCTGTATCTGCACTATGTTCACTTACTTTAAGTGATTTATGCAGCGGTAATTGTGATTTGATTTCCTCTTCAACACGCTTAAGCGGAGCGCCGTTTGTCTTTAATACAACGTAATAACTGTTCTTTTGTTTCAATTTTGTAGGTTCATCTGCATCAATCATTTCTTTAGCATCTTCAGTTTTCAATTCAAAATGCGGAGGTAATGTGTGCAAGTCAGATTCAAATTGCAATGCTACATTTAATAAGTCGCTGACTACAGCACTACCAGTAGCTAAACTACCTGCACCTTTTCCGTAAAACATTGTTTCGCCTACAGAGTCTCCAATAACATAAATTGCATTGAATTCATTTTCAACTGATGCTAATTGATGATTTTCATCGATTAACGTTGGAGAAACCGAAGCTTCAATATTTCCATTTTCATACGTACCTTTACCAATCAGCTTAATTTTATAACCGAGTTCTTTGGCTGCATTGATATCATCTACTGTTACTTCAGAGATACCAGTACGTTTAACATCATCTAAATTAATAACTCTATTAAATGAGAGGTATGTAACGATTACAACTTTACGCGCTGCATCGACACCTTCCACGTCATCAGTTGGATCTGCTTCTGCAAAACCAAGTCTTTGCGCTTCGGCTAAAGCTTCTTCAAAGCTTGCGCCCTCTTGTGTCATTTTCGTTAAAATAAAGTTAGATGTACCGTTTAAAATACCCATGAATTTACTGATATTATTGGCATTCAATCCATTATTAATTGCATTAACAATTGGAATACCACCCGCTACACTAGCCTCAAATTTTAACGCTACACCATTTTCTTGGGCTAAATCTTCCATTGTACGTAAATGAACTGCTAATAAATCTTTATTGGCAGTAATAACATGCTTGCCTTGCTCTAAAGATTTTTTTAGCCATTCTACAGTTGGTTCAATACCACCCATTACTTCAACAACAATATCAACCTCGTCATCATTAAGTATTTCGTCTACATCTTCCGTTAGATGATATTGACTAATGTTCAGAGGTCGTTTTTTCTTTTTATCACGTACAAGAATATGTTTGATTTGAATATCTTTTTGAATCGTATCTTTGATTTGTTGGTGATTCTCTTCAATTATTTTAACTACACCTGAGCCCACTGTCCCAAGACCGAGCAAAGCGATGTTTAACTTCTTCATTCTTCATTCCTCCGTTTGTTCGTTCTAAAAAAACAACTGTACTATTGAAAAATACTTGAATATGGTTTAGTATAAATTCATTCATCAAAATTGTAAAGTTCAAAAAATTTGGAATATGTTGAAATTTTAGCATTTTTAACCCAAAAAACAAAGTAGTAAATTATTAAGATTCGATGAAAGGTTGCGTTAATATGAAAGTAGCTAAATTTGGCGGTAGTTCCGTCGCTTCAGCAAGCCAAATTCAAAAGGTGTTAAACATTGCCAATAGTGACGATGACAGAAAAATCATTGTGGTTTCTGCACCAGGAAAAAGGCATCCAGAAGATATCAAAACTACAGATTTACTTCTTAGACTCTATGAAAAAAGCGTTGCAGGATTAGATTATCAAAATAAAAAAGATGAAATTATCAATCGATATGCTGATATTGTTCATGATTTAAAAATGGACACTGCAATATTAGATGAATTTTCAACGATTTTAGAAGAACGTATTGAAAAATATCGCGCACATTTTCCACGTTTAAAAGATGCACTTCTATCATGCGGTGAAGATTTCAATGCACGTCTCATTGCTCAATATAACAATAGTCAAGGTGTGCCTACTACATATATCTCACCTCTTGATGCAGGAATTATAGTGACAGATACTCCACAATTTGCACAAATTTTAGAAGAGTCCTACGGCAATATTTATAAACTAAGAGATATTAAAGGAAAAATCATCGTTCCCGGTTTCTTCGGATATTCAAAAAAAGGTAACATTGTTACTTTTCCTAGAGGCGGTTCAGATATCACAGGAGCTATCTTAGCCCGCGGTGTTCGCGCAAAACTCTATGAAAACTACAGCGATGTTTCTGGTATCTACCGTGTTAATCCTAATTTAATCAAAGATGCTGAAATTATGGATGAAGTCACATATCGTGAAATGCGTGAATTATCATATGCAGGGTTCAGTGTTTTCCATGATGAAGCACTTCAACCGGTCCAAAAAGAACGTATTCCAGTGGTTATCAAAAATACAAATAGACCGCAAGATCCTGGTACTTACATTCGCTACGATAGAGAAATAAGACCTGATCATTTAATCAGCGGATTAAGTTGTGATAAAGGATTCACTGTAATCAACATCAGCAAATACTTAATGAATCGTCAAGTTGGATTTACTCGAAAAATTTTAACAGTTTTAGAAGACAATGATATTTCATTTGACCATATGCCATCAGGCATCGACGGTATCAGCATTATTATGCGTACACATCAAATTGAGGGTAAAGAAAACAAAGTATTGAATGAAATTCGAAAACAATGTGATGTTGACGAATTGAGCATTGAAAGTGATTTAGCAATTTTAATGGTTGTAGGCTTAGGAATGAGCCAAATGATTGGAACTGCTAACAAAATCACTGAGGCACTTGCGAAGGCGAATATAAACTTAAAAATGATCAACCAAGGTGCTTCTGAAATTTCAATGATGTTTGGTATTTCTGTAAAAGATGCAGATAATGCTGTGCGTGCAACTTATGAAGGCTGTTGTTGCAGTGCAAATAAAATAAAATCATCAGTAGAATAATCTGAATTTAGAGAATATTAATTATTTTATAAGTCTCATCATTTTAAACAAGAGTGTTGTCAAACTTTGAAAGTAGCAACGCTCTTGTTTTTAATAATGGACCGATAAGGCACTATGCAATTTTTCCTCTCCCACTACGACTTTTAAAATCACAAATTGATAGTAACTCAAAGCATCAATCACAGCTTTATTACTTTCCTCAGTACCGTATTCTCCAGGTCTAAGCAGTTCATACATCAACACAATTTCTGGTTTAATGTAATCTACCCCCCAAGGCAATGAGTGAAAATATATATGTTTTTCCGGCAATCTAATGCCATGGTTAAACCTGAACATCCATTCATCATTATGCACATCATAAACATAAATACTCGTTATGTTTTTATCATCTTTATCAATTTCTAAATGCGTTAACGCCGAAAACTTCATATCTCTTAATTTATCGCTTGTATTGCCATATGTATCAAAATAACGGACTTTATACCCTTCAGGAATATATTTCAGCACTTTAGTTAAATTTCTTCTTTTTACACAAATTTCTGTTTTCTCACCGATTATAAATTCATTTTTTAAAAATAACATTTTAGCTGTTTGGCCAAAAAATTTAATTTCATGATTCGTATGTTCAATCAATCTTTCTACTAAGACATTTAAATCTTCATTTTTGGATTTTATCATTTCTACACCTCCTTGAGTAAGCGCTTACAAATAACAGTATAACTCATTTGCTACTAAATTCATATACATTTTATCCCCATCAATTAAACTTGTCTACTTATACTAGTTGACCAATTAATGACAAATTTTGTTTTACATCAGAATTACAAATATCCGGATAATTAATTAAGTACGAAACGTTTGCTTGGTTAATTAAAGATGTTTGTATATGCGCAATATCTTCATGAATTTGAAATAAGAATGATTCATGATCAATATAACGTGCTTCACAAAAATAATAATCGATTTGTAATTGTTTAATTTTATCTGCAACTTCTTTACCAGTTATCGTATGTAGCGCCGAATTAATTTGACCCGTAGTAAAAATAATATTAAACGTCGTATTTTTGCATAAATACTTCATGATATCTGTCGAATAAGTAACAATTGAAACATTCACGTTTTTTGAATTTAAAAAATCAAGTATATAATATGATACTGGATGATTATCTAAAGCTATAACTGAACCGGGTTGAATCTTATTATAAATATTATATAAATAGTTGTGATGCTTTATTTTAGGTGACAATTCTTTTAACTCCTTTTGTAATGTAAAGTAAACCTATTCGTTTTATAAACTATATTTAATATTAAGTTAAACCAATTTTAAATTGTTGATACATGAAATTAACTAATAAGTAAAAAATAACTCTTTTAATCGTATTAAATTTTTAATATAATAAAAGATGTCAGTTCAATATAAAAATATAAGAGGTGAAAAAATGCAATCCCCTATGACTCAAACATCGGAATCTATATTCTATTATGAATTGCATCGAAAACAATTATTAAATCAAGTGAAAAAGCACTATGATTTAAAATTGAATGATTTATTATTCCTTAAACATTTACTTGCTTGCGATAGTACTTGCATTCCATTATATCAAGTAAAAAGAAATTTAACATTTAGTTTAATGGAAGTACATAAATCTCTAACAACGTTAACTGACCAGCGCATTATAGGGAAAAAACGCTCTAATGAAGATGAGAGAAAAGTGTTTATTACCCTGACTGAAGAACAAATTGAAAAAATCAAACAATTATTGAATGAATTTGAAGTCTTGCAACAAAACGTCTTGCAAGGAATGAACTAAACTCAAACTATTGGTTTTTGGTGTTTTCCCGAGAGCCTTATTAGTCAAACAAAACTATTAACTGACACAATTATCGCAGTTTAAGCAAAACCAGCTATATTTTGCTTAAACTGCTTTTATATTGTCAAAATGTTGTCTTAATATAAACTTAAAGTCTAAATCATTGATTTTTATAAGTAAGAGATGGATTATAAGGGTACATCTATATTTGTAACTATTTTTTTATTAAGGAATGATTTTTTATGTTCATATCAGTACTGTTAGTAGCAATCATTATTTTGCTGCTAGTTATAATTTTTGTATCTAGAGGAATCATGCAACATAGATTAGATACAGAAATCTATTCTAAAAACCAACTTGTCAGCAAAGTTAATACATTACGTTCAGAGGTTGCAGCTCTACGAAGTGATAAAATTAATGATGATAAACAACAACATCACTATGGTATTCGTAAAGCTAAACAAGAACTTAATGATATCCTAGAAAAATTTAAAGCTGAAGGCAAGATTAAATTTTTCCACATTATTGCAACTGGCAACTTGGCAGTTAAACATCCTTTATTTGAGCAACTTCGTTCATTTGATTACATTGTCATTACGGACAAAGGTCTCTTGAATATCGATGTCAAAAACTGGAAAGAAAAAACATTCTATCATTTTAGTACAGAGCCGGAAAATGATATTGAAGTTGCAAATGACAATCTAGATCAAATTGTGGGTCAATATATTGTTAACCAATATCAAAGTCAATTCCAATCATCTAGAAGAGATATTTATACTTTCACTGAAAAAATCAAAGACAATCGTGTAGAATTTGATTTTTATGATCACGATCCTTATTTATCTGCTGCAGTTAATTCAAAAGAATTAAAAGATGCTTATGAAAAACAATTCAACGAAAAAATCACAAGTGTCGGTGTAGTATACTTCAGTGACGGTTCAATCAATATTATTGACGGCCCTGCCGAACGAGAAAAATATGTAGCAACAGCTTCATCTAAACGTTCACTTAAAGATGCTGTCGAAGAAATGATAGCTCAATCTAAACATGATATCTCAGAAAAAGATAGTGATACAATTATCGATTATCTTAATCAGTAAAACTTAAATGTATAAACAAGAAAACCGAGGAGATATTTTCTCCTCGGTTCTTATTTGTTAGAGCACGTTATTATTTAAATTCACTTAATTCTTTCACAATGCTTTCAGAAGCAATCAATCCTCTTGATTTAGCCCAAGCTAATCTTCCTACTTGATGCACTTTATCATTTTCAACTGCTTTGATTTTCTTGTATGCATCAGAATTTTTAAGTTTGTCTAAAGCATTTTCATCTTCTTTATCTGACATAATAATTAATCGTTCTGGATCTAATTCTGCAAGTTGATCTGGAGTCATTTGTAAATAAGGTCCATCTAAATATGGTTTGTATTTATTAGCATCTTTTTGATCTAATGGTATATCAAAACCTAAAATTTCTAAGAATTGACCTACATAACTTTTATCACTATGGGCAGCAACACCGATTTTCGCTGGTACCACTGGTAAAGTAGATAATTTTTTATCAATACTAATATTTTTAGACTCTTCATCCACTTTTTTATTGTGTTCTTCTAAACGCGCTTTACCTTCATCTTCTTTTGATACAGCTTGGCTGACAACTTTAAATGCTTCTAAATTTTCTTTGTAATCGCCGCCGAAACTATTCAATAAAATTGTAGGTGTAATTTTATTTAGTTCATCATAAATATCTTTATGACGTGTGCTATCTGCAATAATTAATTGCGGCTCTGCTTCACGAAGTTTATCAAGGTCAGGATTTTCACGGTCTCCAACTGAAATATAATCATCCAAGTGCTTGCGAACAGGTTCAATGATATTTTCTTTATTTCCATCATCTGCAATTGCGACTGGACTAATGCCAAGTGCTACTAAATCATCAATAAATGAAAATTCTAATGCTGCAACTCTTTCGATGTTATCTGCAACTTTAGTTACACCTGCTACATTATTTACTTCAACCATAAAAATAAAACCTCCTATAATTACTTTCATATTTAGTCTACCCGCTTCACCTATTAAGAAACTTTATACACTTTCTCAACCTGCACCTATTACAAAATAAAATAGGAACAATACCCTTTTGTATAATTCCAAAAAGATATTGTCCCTATTTGCTCAATTTAATTCGATCGACTCCAAATATTGAGATTTTGATCTTGAGCCTGTTTTTGTGCTTCTTTAAAAACTTCTCTATATTTGCCATTCGGCGCAAAATATTTTTCTCTTGCCAGTCCTTTTTCGACTAATTCTTTATTATACATATGATCTTTATCCAACCACACATATACTAAATCTCGACCATATTGGTCATGTTTTTCTTTATCATATTCTAAGTATACTGTTTTATGATTTAATGTTTTTTTAGAATAATCCGAAGCTTCTTTACCATAAGGCTGCACCGGTGTATTAGGCTTCACTGTTTCCGGTGTATCCATACCGATCATTCTCACTTTTATTTCTTTGCCATTTTTGTCAGTTGCGATGAATGTATCGCCATCGATGACACGTTTAACTTGTACTTCTTCTTTATCACCCATTGAACCGCCGCTGATATGTGAACCAGAATTCTTAAAAGGTCCTGAATGATTAAAATACTGGAATCCCAAAATGACAAGCGCAATTACAACGACAGTCAGGATTGTTGATAAGGATTTTTGTTTCAAAATTAACCACCTGCTTATTTATTAAATTGTACACCGACCTATCATACCGTTTTCCGAATAATATCGTCAATTCTCTAGAGCAATAAAATTTGATATGATAGAGATAATATTAAAAAGAACGAGGAGGCTCCTTGATGAATGCCATCAGAGAAAATTTAGTGACGATTGCAGCAGTCGCTGTAGCAATTGTAGTAGGTTTAATCTTGCAATACGTATTTAAACTGCCATTACTAGTTACAGCAGTAATCGGTGTGTTAATGGGAATGTTAATCGGTTTTATTATGTTTGTCATCCAACAAAAACAAGCAAAACACCGCAAAAATGATGATAATGAAAATAACAGTACAAAACATAAAAGAAAGTAAAAAATTCCAGCTCATCCTGAAAACAGGATAGCTGGAATTTTCATCTCTATAGAATTGGTGTAATCAATTTAGAGAAACCTTCTTTTAGTTTAATCCAATTAGAACGTTCTGCATAACGCGATTTCGTCAATTGTGTAGATAGTGTAACATCATGTTCAAATGCTTTACGCAATTCTACTGCAATATCTTTATTATACATAAATGCATTAACTTCAAAATTAAGTTCAAAACTTCTAAAGTCCATATTAGCTGAACCGACACTTGCTACTTCATCATCAATGACCATTACTTTAGAATGAATAAAGCCATTGTTATAAGTATAAATTTTAACCCCAGCATCTAACAGCTCTGCTGCATGGTAATATGTCGCCCAGTATACAAAAGGATGATCTGGCATATCAGGTATCATTAAATGTACATCCACACCTGAATTTGCTGCCATTTTAATCGCATTAATATATGAATTATCCGGAATGAAATAAGGACTTTGCATATAAATAGAATTTCTAGCTGAATTAATCATTTTTGTATAGCCGAATTCAATTTCATGCCATGTATCATCCGGACCACTTGATGCAATCTGAATTGAAACATCCCCTTCTTCATCTTTCACAGGGAAGTACGCTGGTTTCAATTTTAAATGTTCACGTTTTGATTGAGAGTTCCAATCCATTATAAAGCGGAGTTGCAATGCATCCACAGCATTTCCTTTTATTCTGGCATGTGTGTCTCTCCAATAACCAAACTTTTTACTTAAACCTAAGTATTCATCTCCGATATTAAAACCGCCGATATAGCCGACTTCTCCATCGATAACAACAATTTTTCTGTGATTTCGGTTATTTGCTCTAAAGTTAATCAACGGTAACTTACTCGCAAAGAATGACTCTACTTGACCGCCTAATTTTCTAAAGCGTTTAAATTCTCTGATACTTAGGTTTTTAGATCCTAAATCATCATATAGTAATAATACTTCGACACCTTCTTCAAGCTTTTGCTCTAAAGCGTTTAAATTCTCTGATACTTAGGTTTTTAGATCCTAAATCATCATATAGTAATAATACTTCGACACCTTCTTCAAGCTTTTGCTCTAAAGCGTCTATAATTCTATGACCTAAGCCATCTAATTCAAATGTGTAATACTCTAAATGAATATGATTTTTAGCCTGCAAAATATCTTCAATCATTTTATCGTATAGTTTATGACCATCTACGAAAATTTCAACATCATTATCTTCAGTTAAAAAGGCTGGTTGACGTGTTAATAACATATTAACCAAATCATGATGTTTTTCAACGATTTCATTATCAGTTTGCAGGTTATTATGTTTAACTTGATATCTTTGCTCGTTTAAAATATTTTCAAACTCTTCTATATCCTTACGGTAATTTTTATAAAGCTTATTTTTCGATACGCCTCTTCCAAATAAAATATATAGGAAGAATCCTAAAACCGGTGCGATAAATAAAATAAATAGCCATGCCCAAGTCGAACTTGTACTACTATCTTTAATAAAGATAATATTAAAGGCAACAATAAGGTTAAGTATCGTAAACAGAATGAAAATGCCTGTTAAGATATCACCGAATAAGCCCGGTACCTCAAATGCAAACATATGCTCACACTCCTTCTTTCTCATTTTTAATCTTTTGCTAGGTTAGATAAAAACATTCTAAGCATTAAAAAATACTTTTATTATTGTATAACTAAAAAGATAGGTTATAAAGATATGTAGCCATTTTAACATCTTTATAACGACATTACTTCAACCACCCTCACACAAGGTTTCAAAATGTGTAAAATGTAGATATTTTTTCAGAGAATGAACGAAAAATCTGAAATTATCATGTTTAACTGAGTAACGGAATAGGTATTATTGATATTAAGGAGTGATGATAAATGCCAAACACACAAAAAATTAAGAATTATTTGAATGAGAAAGTTGAATTTATTAATGAAACATTTGATGATTTATACCAAAACGCAATCAACCCTAACAACAAAGATATTTCTAAATCTGAAATTATCTTATTAAGTGAAATTTTCTCAACTTTAGAAGCAGTAGATGGTTTTGTATCAACTCATGATGATGTCGAAAATTTAGAATTTAAATCTTACGCACAAGAAGCGCGTAAATTTTATGATGAATTAGCGAGACTTGCAAGTGATGAAACAAAAGACAAATCACATTTAGGTCAAGAATTCGAAAATTATTTAAATAAATATGAAGATGTTGTTGCTAAAATCAGCAACCTTTAATTTAATATGCGATAAAAATCAGGCGTGCTTTAACTAGCATTGCCTGATTTTTTAATGATTAATTTTGACAATTTACAGAAAATTCACACTTGTGTAGCAACACACCCTCTCAAACCCTTAATGTAACAGCATTTAATAGACATGTCAGAAAACCTTACATATTTTTGTAATGCTGAAAAAATTATGCTAAATTAATAACAAGTTCAAAAATAGAGGTGATGGAACATTGTCAAAAGATGCATTGCGCAGAAATATGGCCGTCTTCTCTATGAGTGTCGTAAATCAGTTAACTGAACTGACACCTAGACAGATACGTTATTACGAAACACATGGACTCATTAAACCAGAGAGAACATCAGGCAACAAAAGACTATTTTCAATGAATGATTTAGATCGCTTATTAGAAATCAAACATCTCTTAGAAAAAGGGTTTAATTTAAAAGCTATCAAACAGATTTTAATGAATGACGATAGTCATTTATCAAATGAAGAAATCGCATTGAGAAAACATGTTATCGTAGAAGCAACACAGAAACCGCAGCAAGAAGCTATACCGTTAAATCGAGGAGACCTTTCTCGATTTATCAAATAATACATTGGAGGATTTATAATGCCAAAACGTTCATTTACGAAAGATGATATCCGCAGATTTGCTACTGAAGAAAATGTAAGATACTTACGCTTACAATTCACTGATATTTTAGGAACAATCAAAAATGTTGAAGTACCTGTCAGTCAATTAGAAAAAGTATTAGATAATGAAATGATGTTTGATGGTTCATCAATTGAAGGTTTCGTAAGAATTGAAGAATCAGATATGTACTTATGCCCTGACTTAGATACTTGGGTAATTTTCCCTTGGACAGCTGGACAAGGAAAAGTTGCACGTTTAATCTGTGACGTTTATACAACAGATGGCGAACCATTTGCTGGTGATCCGCGTAATAACTTGAAACGTGTACTTAGAGAAATGGAAGAATTAGGATTTACAGACTTCAATTTAGGACCTGAACCTGAATTCTTCTTATTCAAATTAGATGAAAAAGGCGAACCTACTTTAGAATTGAATGACCACGGTGGCTATTTTGACTTAGCACCTACTGATTTAGGTGAAAACTGCCGTCGTGATATCGTATTAGAACTTGAAGATATGGGATTCGATATTGAAGCCAGTCACCATGAAGTTGCACCTGGCCAACATGAAATCGACTTCAAATACGCTGATGCTGTCACTGCATGCGACAACATCCAAACATTCAAATTAGTAGTTAAAACAATCGCACGTAAACATAACTTGCATGCTACATTTATGCCAAAACCATTGTTCGGCGTTAACGGAAGCGGAATGCACTTCAACGTTTCTTTATTCAAAGGAAAAGAAAATGCATTCTATGATCCGAACGGCAGAGAACAAATGACTGAAGAAGCTTACCAATTTATTGCTGGTATCTTGAAAAATGCACGTGGATTCACTGCAGTCTGCAACCCGCTTGTAAACTCTTATAAACGTTTAGTTCCAGGATACGAAGCACCTTGTTATATTGCTTGGAGTGGTAAAAACCGTTCTCCATTAGTACGTGTCCCTACTTCACGCGGTTTATCTACTCGTGTAGAAGTACGTTCAGTAGACCCTGCAGCTAACCCTTACATGGCTTTAGCAGCAATCTTAGAAGCTGGTTTAGACGGTATTAAAAACAAAATGAAAGTTTCAGAACCTGTAAACCAAAACATTTATGAAATGAACCGTGACGAACGTGAAGCAATCGGCATTGAAGATTTACCATCAACTCTATACACTGCATTGAAAGCAATGCGTGAAAACAAAACTATCAAAGATGCTTTAGGTTCACATATCTATAACCAATTCATCAACTCTAAATCAATTGAATGGGATTATTATAGAACTCAAGTCTCTGAATGGGAAAGAGAACAATACATGAAATTGTATTAATCTTGAGAATAGCTTTATCGCACTTTGGTGCTAAACAAATGGGATAAAAAAAGAGGCCTTTATTGGCCTCTTTTTTGTTATCTTAAACTTTTATAAATATTAAATAAGTCCTTCTTCGCTCATTTGTATCACTGCTCTTGTTACAGCAAGTTTAACATGTTCATATGTTAATCCGCCTTGTACATAGGCTTCATATGGAGGACGAATTGGACCATCTGCTGAAAGTTCAATAGAAGAACCTTGCACAAAAGTACCTGCAGCCATAATAACGTCATCTTCATAACCTGGCATATAGCTTGGTTCTGGACTAAAATGCGCATTAATCGGTGAAGCTGCTTGGATACATTGGCAAAAACGAATCATTTGCTCTGCTGTATCAAATTGAACTGTCTGTATTAAATCTGTTCTAGGTGTATCATAAGCCGGTACTGTACGCATGTTCAGCTTCGTAAGCAACAAGCTCGTAAATAAGGCACCTTTTAAACTTTGACTGACTACATGCGGTGCTAAAAAGAAACCTTGGTACATACTTGGTAATTCATCCAATGAAGCACCCGCTTCTCTCCCTATTCCAGGTGCCGTCAAACGATAACCGCATCTTTCGATCAAATCCAATCTTCCCGCAATATATCCGCCGATGCGCGCTAAACCGCCGCCTGGATTTTTAATTAATGATCCAGCAATTAAATCAGCACCCGCTTCAACAGGTTCTCTTTCTTCCACAAATTCACCATAACAATTATCTACAAATACAATCACTTCTGGATGCGCTGCTTTAATGTGAGTGATAGCACGTTCAATTTCATCTACTGTTAAAGAAGGACGTTGATCATATCCTTTTGAACGTTGAATGGCCACAACTTTAGTTTTCTCATTGATTGTCTCTAAAACCTGTTCCACATCGATATAACCATCAAGTGATAACGGTACTTGGCGATACGCTACGCCATTTTCTTTCAAACTGCCAATACCATTCACATTTACGCCGATTACTTCTAAAAGTGTGTCATACGGATTTCCAGTTATATATAATAACTCGTCCCCATGCTTCAAACAGCTTTGTAATGCAATCGTAATCGCATGTGTACCTGAAATAATTTGCGGTCTGACCATGGCTGCTTCTGCTTTGAATGTTTGGGCGTATATCTCTTCGAGATGATCGCGGCCGATATCATCATAACCGTATCCTGTAGTTCCTTGTAAATCTGATTCAGATGCTTTCACAGCGTGAAATGCATCTAATACTTTCGCTTGATTGCAAAAAGCCCTTTCTTCTATATCTCTAAAAAAGGGCTGTAAAGTTGCTTCTGTTTCTTGAATCATTTGTTCTAAGTTCATTTAATCTTGCTTCTTTCCTTCATCATTTGTTTTTTGTCGATAACCTTCTACAGTATAGCTCTCATCTTCTTCATTAAAATCTAATTGATTAATGATAGTATGACGTTTTAAGAAATAAAGTCGATCTGCATCATCTGCAGGCACTTTTTCTGTATAAGGTTCCATTTGTTTTTCTACTTGTTCGATTAAAAGTGCACGCACACGTTCTCTATCTTCTTCATTTTTAGCTGAAACGAAGACATTTGGAAGCTGAGACGCAGGTGCAGGTCCTTCATGCATATCCTTTTTATTAAAGATAACTGCTTGCGGTATTTTATCCATATCTAAGTCACCGATAATACGGTTGACTGTATCAAATTGCGTACGGTAATCTTCATTACTCGCATCTACAACATGCAATAGCAAATCGGCATCGCGCGCTTCTTCTAATGTTGATTTAAACGCAGCAATCAATGTTGTCGGCAATTTTTGAATAAATCCGACAGTATCAGAAATAATCAAATTAAAACCATCGTTGATTTGAATTTGACGTGTCTTTGGATCTAATGTTGCAAATAATAAGTCTTTTTCGTATGTGGATTCATCAGCTAAAATATTGAACCAAGTAGATTTGCCGGCATTCGTATAACCGACTAAAGCTACTTGAAATACTTGATTTTGACGACGTTTGCTGCGATAACGCTCACGATGTTCAACTGTAGCTTTTAATTGATGTTTAATTTCATTCATTCTGCGACGTATATGACGACGGTCTGTCTCAAGTTTCGTTTCACCAGGGCCTCTTGTTCCGATTCCACCGCCAAGTCTTGATAAACTTTTACCGTGGCCTTGCAAACGCGGCATTAAATAATCTAATTGTGCCAATTCAACTTGTAATTTACCTTCTTTACTGCTGGCACGCATCGCAAATATTTCTAAAATCAGTTGTGTTCTATCAATGATTTTGACACCAAGTGTATCGTTTAAACTTTTAGATTGTGATGTTGTCAATTCATCATTGACCACTACAACATCGACATCATACATGTCCACAAATTCTTTAATTTCATATTGCTTCCCTTTGCCTACATATGTCTTTTCTTCAATGCGATCTTTGGATTGTGTAATCTCACCAATCACATCCAACCGGCATGACTCAGAAAGTGCTTTTAGTTCTTCCATGGTAGAAGCAAAATCATAATCTTGCTCATCATAAGCATCTACACCGACAAGCAGTGCTTTTTCGACTGTTTCTTCCGTATTATAAATTTTCTCTTGAGGCAAAAAATAATCCCCTTTCTCAATAGCTCTATATTCAAATTTTTTATTTAAATTTAATACGTATAATCCTTACCTATTCTATCACAGTGCATATAGAAAGACTATTACTGTGAAATATGATACCTTTGTCACAACGAGGTGAAATTAACGATGAATATATATGATATTGAAGTAACTAAAGTTAACGGCGATACATATCGCTTAAATAAATACAAAGGTGATGTAATGCTGATTGTGAACACAGCAAGCCAATGCGGATTCACACCGCAATTTGAAGGATTACAAGCCTTATATGAAAAATATAAAGACCAGGGCTTCACTGTATTAGGATTCCCTTGCAACCAATTTGGAAAACAAGAGCCTGGCAACGGTCAAGAAGCCATGCAAAATTGCAAAATCAACTATGGGGTAACTTTCCCAATGCACGAAAAAATTAAAGTTAACGGTGAGGAACGTCATCCATTATATAAATTCCTTACAGAACAGCAAAATGGGTTCTTCAACAGTAAAATCAAATGGAATTTCACAAAATTTTTAGTGGATCGTGACGGTAATGTAGTTAATCGTTTTTCTCCACAAAAAAGTCCAAGTCAAATTGAATCTGATATCGAAGACTTATTATAAGTTGTATTGAAAATGAGATAACACATTCTCTTATCAGATATTTAAAATTAAAAAAACGCACGCTACAGCTTTTTCAATACCTTTTGGTATTGATTTCCCACTGTTGCGTGCGGTTTTTTAATAAACATAATTTATCTTCAATTACTAAATATACAGCAAATAAAACCAGTATCTCATTGCGTTCCAATTTTATCGTCGCGCTTTAAAAAATGGTTGCAATATTACTACGGGTGTCGTGAAGCGTTAGCTAATTTATTAGTACTGTATAAAGCATTTACCAATTAAGCTTCTACAGCTGAAGGTTCTTGTGTAAATGTGCTGATGGCGTGTTTATAAATTAAATGATTTCTACCTTGAGACAAAAGATTTACAACGTTGTCATCAAAATCTACAATTGTTCCTTTCATTTGGAACCCATTCAATAAGAAAACAGTTAATTCTTCTTGGCCCTCTTTGAATTCTTGTGAAATTTTGTCTTGGATGTTTTTATCTGTCATTTTAACTCTCTCTCCTTTTCTTTATTCGGGCAGTAATTTCATCTAATATCAATGGAAGCGATGTTTGAGCTCTATCAAACCATTGAACATCCATTTTATTTTTAAACCAAGTCATTTGTCGTTTAGCATAATTTCTTGAATGCTGTTTCAACTTATCTACCGCTTGGTTAATTGGAATTTCATGATTGACAGCCGGTATAAGTTCCTTATATCCGATGGCCTGCATACTTTGACAGGATGTATAGCCCTGATTCATCAGCTGCTCTACTTCTTGTAATAAACCGTGTTCTAACATGCTATCCACACGACAATTTATTCGTTGATACAATATTTCGCGCGACATTTCTACCCCTATTAATAATGTATCATAATTTTCTGTAAATTGTACTGTTTTCTTCCGATAACTTAAAAGTTTTTTTGTTTTCAAGTAATATTCCACCGCACGCAATACTCTTTTGCGATTATTAGGATGAATATCTTCAGCAGAATCTGGATCAAAAGACTTTAAATAGTCGTGCAGTGCTTCGTTAGATAGAGATTCTAGCTGCGCCATCTTTTCTTTAACTTCCTGCTCTTTTTCAGGAGAGATTTCTTCTTTATCGAAAGGATAGTCGTAAATTAATGATTGTATGTATAATCCAGTTCCGCCGGCAATAATTGGAATATGACCGCGTTCTGTAATTTCTGTTATCAATTTTTGTGCACGTTCTTTAAAAGCAAATGCAGAAAAAGGCTCATCAGGATCTAAAATGTCAATTAAATAATGCGGCACACCCTGCATTTCTTCTTTTGTCACTTTTGCTGTTCCAATATCCATGCCTCTATAGACTTGTATAGAATCACCGCTGATAATTTCACCTCCTATTTTTTTAGCTAATTCTATGCTTAATTCCGTTTTTCCTACAGCTGTAGGTCCCACTATTACTACTAACAAGGGTTTATTTGCTGTCATTTTGTTCACTCGCTTTATTTTTCTTCAATATATTTTTCTTAATCCAGTCGTACATGTTATTCCATGTTTGGTTATAATCTTCTTCAAAAAGTATTTCATGACGTTTATGTCGATAAAGCTGAACTGTAATATGATGAATACCATTACGTTTCATCACAACGCCTAATCTGCGGATTCCTTTACTGTAATCACCAAATGGATCTTCTTTACCTGAAATTAAAAGAACTGGCAAATCAGGGTTCATTTTTTTAATTTCAGAAGGTTTGCTTGTTTTCATCATTTCATGAAGTGTTTCATATATCACCTGGTTTGAAACTAAAAATCCGCAATACGGATCATCACAATATTTATCAACTTCATCTCTTCTCGTAGATAACCAATCACTATTAGTTTCTGCATCAGGTATTCGTTTATTAAAAGGCTTGAATGCTAAATCATTCACCCACTGCAGTCTGCGTCTTTTACCTAATATTGTCGCAATCAGTTTCATTCCAACCACTAAAAAGTTCCCTTTAATTTTCGGGAACAAGCCTGTACCTGTCAGAATCAAACCTTGAGCAGTATCTGGATACATTTCGACATACTTACGTGCAATAATAGACCCCATTGAATGGCCTAATACAATATAGGGAAGTCCTTCACGTTCTGGATATAAGGTTTGCAAGATTTCATAAGCATCTGAGGCCACAATTTGAATGCTGTCATAATGACCGCGTTCTCTTTCAATAATGTCTTTGCCGTGGCCGCGATGATTGTGACGAATAACATCATAGCCTTGTTGATTTAACGACTCAACAAATAAGTCATATCTTCCCATGTGTTCAGCCATACCATGAAAAATATGTACGATACCGATTCTTTCTTTGTTGGCTTTATCGAGTTTAACTTCAATATTAGTACCATCTTCAACTGTTACTTTAAAAGTATTTGGACACATGATTTTTTACCTCCGTTTAGTACGCTCAATACTTTTTATGGATATTCTTCTATAAGTTTATCCAGCTTATTACTATTATTATAAACTATTATGACACATCATAAGCACCTTTTCAGCCCGTTCACAGCAATGCAGGCACAAAAAAGGAGCAAACATTTCAGCATGCTTGCTCCTTAAAGTAAAATCTTATTATTTTTCAGCAGGTTGATTATTACCATGTGTTGCTTCTTCAATTGCTTCGTTTAATTCTTCAACGTAAAGCGCGCGTTGCTCTGCATCATAATTCAACAATTGAGACATAACATCAATAACTGCATCTTTGTATTTTTTAACATCTTCAATATCAAAATACAACATACCTGTACGACGAATTAAGAAATCTGTTGGTTTATAAACCATTTCATTTTGAATGCCATATACAAGTTCCGCATAAATTTCAATTGGTAATCCAGAGTTTTGATATTGTGCTGTATATGCGATTTGGTATAACGTATCTGCATTTGAACCATATCGTCTTACAATATCTTCTGCAGTTTTATGATCTAAGTTATATTCTTCGCCTTCAGCTGTTTTTTCTTTAACGAATTGTTCATAGTTGGCACTGCCGCCTACATCTCCGCCTGAGATTTTAAGTTCTTTTGTTTCACATGGTTTGAATTTTAATTTATATTCTTGCTGCAGACGTTTAGAAACTAAGTCTACGATACCTTTAGCCATGTGACGATAGCCTGTTAATTTACCACCAGCGATAGTAAGCAAGCCGGATTTACCTTCCCAAATCTCATCTTTACGTGAAATTTCTGATGGGTCTTTACCTTCTTCAAGAATTAAAGGTCTTACACCTGCCCATGATGATTCAATATCTTTATCTTCGATATCTAATCCAGGGAACATGTAATTCACTGCATCAATTAAGTAATCACGGTCTTCTTGAGTTGGAAGCGGTGATGTTTTGTCATTGTTATAGAATGTATCTGTTGTACCGATATAAGCTTTTTCTTCACGAGGAATCGCAAAAATCATACGTCCATCTTTTTCTGTATCAAAGTAAACCGCTTGTTGTAACGGGAATTTTGATTGATCAATAACAATATGCACACCTTTAGTAAGACGCAATTGTTTATTGTTTTTAGAGTAGTCTGCACTGCGTACTTCATCTACCCAAGGTCCGCTGGCATTGATGACTTTTTTAGCATGAATTGTATATGGTTCATCAGTAATCATGTCAGTCACTTGAATACCATTTACTTTTTCTTTGTCATCATAAGTGAAGTTCATAGATTTTGTATAATTTAAAATATCTGCACCTTTTTCAGCTGCACGTTTTAATACTTCAATTGTTAAACGCGCATCGTCAGTACGATATTCTACATAATAACCGCCGCCTTTAAGACCATCTTTTTTCACTAATGGTTCTTTAGCTAACGTTTCTTTTTTACTCAACATTTTTTTACGTTCTGATTTTTTAACTCCTGCTAAACGGTCATACATTGCTAAACCGATAGAAGTAGAGAATTTACCGAATGTACCACCTTTATGCATTGGCAATAACATCCACTCTGGTGTTGTTACATGCGGTCCATTTTCATAAACGATTGCTCTTTCACGTCCAGTTTCAGCTACAACCCCAACTTGCAGCTGTTTTAAGTAACGTAAACCGCCATGTACTAATTTAGTTGAACGAGAGCTTGTTCCTTGCGCAAAGTCTTGCATTTCAACAAGCGCTACTTTCATTCCGCGTTGTGAAGCATCTAAGGCAACCCCAGCACCTGTAATACCTCCACCAATAATTACGATGTCATACTCTTTGTTCTTAAAATTGTCTTTAATTTCATTTCTTTTTAAAGTTGATAAACTCATCCGAAACGCCTCCTAATTATTATCAGTACATGCATGAGACAAGCTGTTCATTCTAAAAAAACATAAAGTATTAAAAAATGAGAGACCTATCCCATACATTTCATAAAATTGTACGAACAGTTCTCTCATTCTCGAGTACATTTATTAACTTGCCTTTATTGTAGCATACTTTAAATTTAGTCGTCTAATTTAAATACTTGTGTTGCTTCAACCGCTTTTTTCCAGCCTTTATACAATTTTTCACGTTCAGCTTCAGGCATTTTCGGTTTAAATGCTTTATCTAACTTCCAACGGTTCGCAATTTCATCTTTGCTTTCCCAATAGCCAACTGCTAAACCTGCTAAGTAAGCTGCACCTAACGCAGTTGTTTCTTGAATAACTGGGCGCTCCACTTCAATATTTTCAATATCCGCTTGGAATTGCATTAAGAAATTATTTTTAACCGCTCCGCCATCGACACGTAAATTTTCCACTTTAATATCTGAATCTTTTTCCATCGCTTCAATAACATCACGTGTTTGATAACATAAAGATTCTAATGTCGCGCGTACAAAATGTTCTTTTTCCGTACCGCGTGTAATACCGAAGATGGCACCACGTGCACTCGGATCCCAATACGGAGTACCTAAACCTACAAAAGCAGGCACAACATAAACACCTTCTGAAGATTCAATACGGTTTGCATAGTTTTCAGATTCAGGTGCAGAATTAATCATTCGTAAACCATCACGTAACCATTGGATTGCTGAACCTGAGACAAAAATTGAACCTTCTAATGCATAATTGACTTCTCCATTTAAACCAAATGCGATAGTTGTTAAAAGACCGCTGTCAGATTTGACCGCTTCTTTCCCCGTATTCATCAACATGAATCCGCCAGTACCATACGTATTTTTTACATCGCCGCGTTCAAAACATGCTTGTCCGAATAACGCTGCTTGCTGGTCACCAGCAATACCTGCAATCGGTACCTCATGACCAAAGAAATGATAATCTTTAGTTTTCGCATAAATCTCGCTTGATTCATGAACTTCAGGCAACATTTGCTTAGGGATATCAAGAATTTCTAATAATTCATCATCCCATTCTAAAGTATGGATATTGTAAATCAATGTACGACTTGCATTAGTATAGTCTGTAATATGCGCTGCTTTACCAGACAATTTCCAAACTAGCCAAGAATCAATCGTACCGAACAATAAATCACCATTTTCAGCTTTCTCACGTGCACCTTCAACATTATCTAAAATCCATTTGATTTTAGAACCAGAGAAGTAAGGGTCTAAAACAAGACCTGTTTTTTCACGGAAAGTATCTTCATACCCTTGGTCTCTTAAACTTTGGATAATATCTTGTGTTTGACGTGATTGCCAAACAATTGCGTTATAAATCGGTCGTCCTGTATTTTTATCCCAAACCACTGTTGTTTCACGTTGGTTTGTAATACCAATAC